>CAKUEI010000041.1 GCA_934646175.1 uncultured Oscillospiraceae bacterium | reverse complement strand
TGCTCCTGTTTGCGGGTATGATGATCGCATCGCTGGGGGCGGTCATGGATGTTGCCGTTTCGGTGCTGTCTGCCGTGCGCGAAGTGGCACTGGCTGCCGGACAAGCGAAGAGAAAGGAACTGTTCCGCAGTGCTATGCGGTTGGGCCGGGATATGATCGGCACCATGAGCAATACGCTGATTTTTGCGTTTGTCGGCAGTGCACTGATCACCATGCTGGTGTTTTGTTCGTATGGCGTGCAGCTTCATCAAATTCTGAGTTCTGACTATCTGGCAGTGGAGCTTGCTCAGGGCATATGCAGTACAGCGGCTGTGATACTGACGGTTCCCGTATCCGCAATGATCGGCGCAGGCTACTATGGGAAAGTGGCCGATCGGACCTTTCCCTAATTCACGCTGTTGCGAGCATTGACACAAGCATAGCGTTTGTAGGACAAACGCGCTTGCTGGGGCTCACCCCAGTCCCCAATGCCGCCTGCAGGCGGGAACTTTTCGGCAGAATTGGCGGAATGTAAGTGCGCAAAATCGGGTCTGACAACACTGTCAGACCCGATTTGTATGTTAGCTGTATACATATGTCAGGGCGAACAAGCCATCCCGGCGGAATTTTTGTTTGGCTTACATCAGGAACATGGAAAAGATCACGGTCAAAATGCCGCAGATGCCGATGGCGAGGCCGCTCATGGCTCCTTCGGTCTCGCCCAACTCCAGCGCCTTGGAGGTACCCAAAGCGTGGGAGCAGGCACCAATGGCCAACCCAACGGTCATGGGGTTCTTCACCCGGAAGAGCTTGATGAAGACCGGGGCCAGCAGGCTGCCCAGAATGCCGGTAATCAGGACGGCGATGACGGTGATGGACTGGATGCCGCCCAGACTTTCCGAAACGCTGATAGCGATGGGGGTGGTGACCGATTTGGGGATGAGGGCGGCGGTGACGGCATCATCCAGCCGGAACAGACGACAGAGGAGATAGACGCTGCCCATGGAGGTGAAGGAACCGGCGGTGCAGCCTACCAGAATGGGCAGCCAGTTCTTCTTCAAAATCTGGATGCGGGTGTAGATGGACACGGCCAGACAGGCGGTGGCGGGGGCAAGGAACAGATTGATCAGCGAGCCGCCCGCGTTGTAGGCCTCATAGGGAATGCGGAAGATCAGCAGCACAGCGGCGATAAGCACGATGGCGATGACCAGGGGATTGCAGATCATAAGGCCGGTCTTTTTCTGAATCCAGGTGCCCACCCAGAAGGCGATGATGGTGATCGCCACGCCGAAAAAGGGAGAGGAGAACAGTTCAGTCATGTTTTTTCTTTCCTCGATTCATGAGAAAAATAGTCAGCTTGACCGCGTAAGCGGTCACGGCGAAGGTCAGAATGGTGGACACCAGACAGATGACCAGCAGGGGAATGAGGTTTTTGGAGAGCACGTCGAAGTAGTTGATGACGCTGACACCGGCGGGAATAAAAAAGAAGGCCATGTTGCCCAGCAGGAAATCTGACTTTTCCCGAATGTGATGCACCTTGACGACCTTGAAAAGAAGGAGGAGGAACAGCAGGATCATGCTGATGACGCTGGAGGGAAAGGCGAAGGGAAGAATAGACTCGATGATCGTGCTGATCCAGCAGACGGAAAAGATAATGGCGATTTGACATAGGATCTTCATGGGAAGACCTCCCTGTGATGGATACGGCAAGTGTAGATCAACAGTGGAGAATTGTCAAAGTCGGAAAGTGACGAAAATAGCGGGGAAACGGGGGAGATTTTCCGACGAATTGCACGGGAAGGGAAATTGAAAACCAAAAAGGAAGACACGACAAAGGTCGTGTCTTCCTTTTTGGAGCAGGTGAAGGGAATCGAACCCTCGTGTTCAGCTTGGGAAGCTGACATTCTACCATTGAACTACACCTGCATGGAACAGCTGATAGTATAACATGGTTTTTCTGGTTTTGCAAGATGCTTTTTGCGGCAAAATGATTGACAAGTGTGTCTGATATGATAAAATGCAATAGAAAAAATCATGCAGGAATGTCGCCTCGTCAGGAATGCGGAGGCGCTTTTTCTTCTCATGGAGGTAAGTGAAAAATGAAGGCATATGGAGTCAACGAACTGCGCGAGATGTTCCTTTCATTCTTTGAAACGAAGCAGCATCTGCGCCTTCCCAGTTTTTCCCTGATTCCGCAGAATGATGCATCGCTGCTTTTGATCAACTCGGGCATGGCTCCCATGAAGCCGTGGTTCACCGGCGAGGAAGAGCCGCCGCGCCACCGTGTTACCACCTGCCAGAAGTGCATCCGCACCGGCGACATTGAGAATATCGGCAAAACGGCCCGTCACGGCACCTATTTTGAAATGCTGGGCAACTTCTCCTTCGGCGACTATTTTAAGGATGAGGCCATCCACTGGGCATGGGAATTCCTGACCAGCCCCCAGTGGGTGGGGCTGGACCCCAACCGTCTGTACCCCTCCGTGTTCGCGGGCAACGAGACCACCCCCGCCGATGACGAGGCATTCCGCATTTGGAACGAGGAGATCGGTATTCCCGCCGACCATATTTTCAAGTTCGGCAAGGAAGATAACTTCTGGGAGCATGGCTCCGGTCCCTGCGGCCCCTGCTCCGAGATCTACTATGACCGCGGCGAGAAATACGGCTGCGGCAAGCCCGGCTGCACCGTGGGCTGCGACTGCGACCGGTATATGGAAGTCTGGAACGTGGTGTTCTCCCAGTTCGATAACGACGGCGAGGGCCATTATACCGAACTGAAGCAGAAGAATATCGACACCGGCATGGGCCTGGAGCGTCTGGCCGTGGTGTGCCAGGACGTGGACTCCCTGTTCGATGTGGACACGGTGATGAACATCACCAATAAGGTGTCCGCCATCACTGGGGCGCACTATGGCGAAAGCCACGCGAAGGATGTTTCCCTCCGCGTTATTACCGACCATATCCGTTCCGCCACCTTCATGATCTGCGACGGCGTGCTGCCCTCCAACGAGGGCCGCGGCTATGTGCTGCGCCGTCTGCTGCGCCGGGCTGCCCGCCACGGGAAACTGCTGGGCGTGAACGATCCGTTCCTCTATGAGGTGTGCGACACGGTCATCCATGAAAACGAGGGCCATTATCCCGAACTGCGGGAGCGCCAGAAGTATATCACCAAGGTCATCCGCACGGAAGAAGAGAACTTCGCCAAGACCATTGACGGCGGTCTGAAGATCTTCCGCGATATGCTGGAAGCTCACAAGACAAAGAGCGAGAAGACCTTCTCCGGCGCGGACGCTTTCAAGCTGTACGACACCTATGGGTTCCCCATCGACCTGACGAAGGAAATGGTGGAAGAACAGGGCATGGGCCTGGACGAGGACGAGTTCCACAAGCAGATGGAAGAACAGCGTCAGCGTGCCCGCAAGGCCCGTGAGGCGCTGGGCGATCTGGGCTGGGCCGGCGTGGAATTCGGCAAGGAAGTGCCGGAGACCAAGTTTGAAGGCTACACCACCCCTGTGGTAAGCGACGCGAAGGTGGTCGCCCTGGTGGTGGAAAACGAGCAGGCGGAAGAGCTGATGCCCGGCGTGGAAGGCATCGTGGTGCTGGATCGCACGCCCTTCTATGCGGAAATGGGCGGCCAGGTGGCCGACCAGGGCGTGATCACCGCAAGCGGTGTTTCCTTTACCGTCACCGATATCCAGAAGAACAAGGGCGGCAAATACATGCACTACGGAAAGGTGACGCAAGGTGTCCTGAAGCTGGGCGACACGGTCACCGCCTCCATTGATGTGATCCGTCACAAGGCCATTATGCGCGCCCACTCCGCTACCCATTTGCTGGATAAGGCATTGCGTATTGTACTGGGCGATCATGTGCATCAGGCCGGTTCTCTGGTGGAACCGGACCGCCTGCGCTTTGACTTCACTCATTTCTCTGCTCTGACGGCGGACGAGCTTGCCAAGGTAAGCGCGTTGGTGAACGAGGCCGTGCTGGAAGGCTACGACATCGTGACGGAAGAGCTGCCTATCGAAGAGGCTAAGAAGAAGGGCGCCATCGCCCTCTTCGGCGAAAAGTACGGCGACACCGTTCGCGTGGTGGACATGGGCAACGGCTTCTCCGTAGAGTTCTGCGGCGGTACCCATCTGGACAACACGGCCAAAGTGGGCGTGTTCCATATCAGCAGCGAATTCTCCGTGGCTTCCGGCGTGCGCCGCATCGAGGCCACCGTCGGCATGAAGTCGCTGGAGGTTATGAACCGTAACCAGAAGATGCTGTTTGAAGCTGCTTCCGTCCTGAAAACCAAGCCCGATGAGCTGCGCGAAAAGGCGGAACAGACTTTGCTGGAAGTGCGCGACCTGCGCCACGCGGTGGAGAAATTCCGTGCCAAGGAAGCGGCGGGAGACGCAGAGCGCTTCCTGCTGGCCTCCAAGGAAGTGGGTGGCCTGAAGGTCATCACCGCGACCGTGCCCGGCGCGGACGGAAACCGTCTGCGTCAGATGGGTGACCTGATGCGCGACCGCGAACCGAAGCTGGTGGCCGTGCTGGCGGCACTGCAGGAGGGGAAGATCACCTTCCTGGCCGTGTGCGGCAAGGAAGCAGTGGCCCGGGGCGTGAAGGCCGGCGATATTGTCAAGCAGGTCTCCGCCATTGCCGGCGGCTCCGGCGGCGGCAAGCCCGACTGCGCCATGGGCGGCGGAAAGGATCCTCTGATGCTGGATAATGCACTTGCCATGGTGGACAACGTGGTGTCTATGAAGCTGGGGCTGTAAGCCGCCCGCGAGCGTAAGCGAGCCGCGCAGGGCGAATTCACTTCGCCCGAGCATTGTAAATCAAAGGGCCTCCCGTTCCGGCTTGCCGGAATGGGAACGGCGGAAAGGATCCTCTGATGCTGGATAATGCACTTGCCATGGTGGACAACGTGGTGTCCATGAAGCTGGGGCTGTAAGCATGAGCAGTCATAGTGATAGGGTGCTGCTTCTGTCGCTGCCTGTGGATACAGAGTGCGTGGGACTTCAACGGCCCGGCCCGTCTGAGGAACCGTATTTCTGCACCCCAATGGGTGAGGAGTATGTGGGCTGGCTGGGCAGCGACGGTGTACATTTTATTCTTCTGCCCGGGGACGAGCGGGTGTTCTGCGTGAATCCGTCCATGGGCGAACCGGGGACCTTCGTCCTGCCGGTGGCGGAGAATATGCGGCAGTTTCTCTCCTACGTCCTGTACTGCGAGGACACCAACCCCCTCTCCCAGCTCTTCTGGATGGACGACGGGGCATTCCGGTTGCTGCTGGACGAGGATCGCAAAGCCGACTGGCCGGGCAGCGAGGAGTACTTTGCCTGCAAGCGGGCGGTGCTGTGCGCCATTGCCCAGGCCTTCACGCTGGAGCCGGAGGACCCATACGAGCCGGTGAAGGCTCTTCAGGCGGCGTTTGATCCGTCTGTGCTGAACTTTTCCGACGAATATTACGAAACGCTCGGAATCGGGCGGGAGAAAACGAAAGAGGTGTTTTGTGATGAGCCATGACGAAAACTGCCTGTTCTGCAAGATCATTGGGGGAGAGATCCCATCTAACAAGCTGTACGAGGACGACGTCTGTTACGCTTTTTATGACATCGACCCGCAGGCACCCACCCATTTCCTGGTGGTACCGAAGGAGCATATCGCCTCCGCGGCGGAGGTCAGCGAGGCAAATGAGGACATCGTGGGTCATATCTTCACGGTGATCGCCCGCCTGGCGAAGGAGCAGGGCTTCTCGGAGGGCTTCCGCGTGGTCTCCAACGTGGGAGAAAGCGGCGGACAATCTGTAAAGCATCTTCACTTTCATGTGCTGTCGGGCCGCGACATGACGTGGCCTCCCGGCTGAACAGTTTAATCGATGGGCCTGCGGCGGGCAAAGGGAAAACTGTCGCAGGCCCGCACTACCATGCGGAAGCTGAAAACGAGCTTTCCGCGCGATGGGAGAGGTTTTGATGAAATTTTTGGTGCGCATGTCCTATGAAAAAGAGGACTATGACGCCTTTGTCCGCCTGTCCGCCCAAAAGATGGCGCGGGGACAGACCCTCGGTATGCGCCTTGCCTGCTTTCTGGTTGGCGCGCTGGCGATCTTTGCCGCTGCCTGGATGGCGATTTACGGCGACGGGAAGAATATGCTGGTCAGCGGCGTTTTGATCGTGGCGGCGGCCGTTTTTCTGGGCATGGGCTTTTTCTTCTACCAGTATCAGGCACGGATGCTGGCGCGCCAGCAGGCAAAGGACAACGGAGAGACCACCTACACATTCAAGGAGGACACCTTTTCTATCGCCGGAAAGGGCCCGGAGCAGGAGTATGGCTACGGCCGCATCCAGAAGGTCTATGTGGCGGATAATCATGTGTTCCTGATGATCGGCAACAAGCAGGCGCTGGTGCTGCCATTCCGGAGCTTTTTGAAGGGAACGCCGCGGGGACTGGTGGAGTTTCTGGAGAAAAAGCTGGGGGAAAAGGCGGAGGAGCTTGCGATTTAACGCATCTTCTTGACAAGGACCTGGTGCGCCGGTATAATGAAAAAGCAATGGCTGTGAAGAGAAGAAGTATCTGCACGGGGAAGCGAAGAGAGCGGGCGGCTGGTGAAAGTCCCGCGTGAACCGGGCAGGGAAGTGATCTCTGAGCCGCGGTGCCGAAGGAAAAAGTAAGTGCCGCCGTTTCCCGCGTTAAGGGAGAGAGTGCGGGCGAAAAACGCCCGAATTCAGGTGGTACCGCGGATTTTTGTTCGCCCTGAGCCAACGCTTGGGGCGGACATTTTGTTTTGCCCCGAAAAGGAGTGTCAGAAAAGAATGAAAAGAGAACTGCCAAAGGTCTACGAGCCCCAGGAGGTGGAAGGCCGCATTTACCGCATGTGGGAGGAAAACGGCTGCTTTGAAGGGCACCGCGACCCAGAGAAGAAGCCCTTCACCATCGTCATGCCGCCCCCCAACGTGACGGGGCAGCTGCATATGGGCCATGCCATGGACTGCACCATGCAGGATATTCTGATCCGCTGGAGAAGAATGCAGGGCTACGCGGCCTTGTGGGTGCCCGGTACCGACCATGCCGGCATTGCCACCCAGATCAAGGTGGAGGAGGCCCTGCGGAAGGAAGAGGGCCTGACCCGCCATGACCTGGGCCGGGAAAAATTCCTGGAGCGGGTGTGGGACTGGAAAAAGAAGTACGGCAACCGCATCGTGGAGCAGCAGAAGAAAATGGGCGCCTCCTGCGACTGGAGCCGCGCCCGGTTCACCATGGACGACGGCCTTTCCAAGGCAGTGCGCCATGTGTTCGTGTCTCTTTACAACAAGGGCCTTATCTACAAGGGTTCCCGCATTGTCAACTGGTGCCCCCACTGCATCACGGCCCTTTCCGACGCCGAGGTGGAGTATAAGGATAAGCCCGGCAAGCTGTGGCACCTGCGCTATCCTCTGACGGACGGAAGCGGCTATGTCATCGTGGCAACCACCCGGCCTGAGACCATGCTGGGCGACACCGGCGTGGCGGTGAACCCCAATGACGAGCGCTATCAGCATCTGATCGGGAAGACCTGCAAGCTGCCGCTGATGGACCGCGAGATCCCCATTGTGGGCGACGAGTACGTGGACATGGCCTTCGGCACAGGCTGCGTGAAGATGACCCCCGCCCACGATCCCAACGACTTCGAGGTGGGCCTGCGGCATAATCTGGAGTTCATCCGCGTGCTGGACGACAGCGGAAAGGTGAACGAGAACGGCGGCAAGTATCAGGGGCTGGATCGCTATGAGGCCCGCAAGGTCATCGTAGAGGATCTGGACAAGCTGGGCCTTCTGGAAAAGATCGAGGAGCATCAGCACAACGTGGGCACCTGTTACCGCTGCGGCACCGATGTGGAGCCGATCATCTCCGCTCAGTGGTTCGTGAAGATGCAGCCGCTGGCGGAAGAGGCCCTGCGGGTGGTGAACGACGGTGAGGTCAAGTTCGTGCCCGACCGCTTCTCCAAGACCTATCTCAACTGGATGGAAAATGTCCACGACTGGTGCATTTCCCGCCAGCTGTGGTGGGGTCATCAGATCCCAGTGTGGTACTGCGCCGACTGCGGGAAGATGACCGTTTCCGAAACGGACCCCACGGAATGCGAGCACTGCGGCAGCAGTCATATCGAGCGGGACCCGGATGTGCTGGACACATGGTTCTCCTCCGCGCTGTGGCCCTTCTCCACCCTGGGCTGGCCGGAGAACACCGAGGACTATCGGTATTTCTATCCCACCGACGTGCTGGTGACCGGATACGATATCATCTTCTTCTGGGTAGCCCGGATGATCTTCTCCGCCTGCGAGCACACAGGCAAGCCGCCCTTCCACACGGTGTTCATCCACGGACTGGTGCGCGACGACAAGGGCCGTAAGATGTCCAAGAGCCTGGGCAACGGCATCGACCCGTTGGAGATGGCGGAACAGTACGGCGCGGACGCCCTGCGCTTTAACCTCATCACCGGCAACTCCCCTGGAAACGACATGCGCTTCTACACCGAGCGGTGCGAGGCCATGCGCAACTTCGCCAACAAGATCTGGAATGCCAGCCGCTTCCTGATGATGAACCTGACCATCGACAAGTGCAGTCTGCCGGAGCAGCTGGAGCGGGAGGACAAGTGGATCCTGAGCCGCCTGAACCATGTGATCACCGAAATGACCGACAACATGGAGAAGTATGAACTGGGCGTGGCGGCGCAGAAGATCTACGACTTCATCTGGGACGATTACTGTGACTGGTATATTGAGCTGACCAAGGCCAGAATGCAGGGCGAGGACGAAGGGGCAAAAGAGCGGACGCAGCAGGTGCTGTGCTATGTACTGACCCAGTTCCTGAAGCTGCTGCATCCCTTCATGCCCTTCCTGACGGAGGAGATCTGGCAGGCGCTGCCCCATGAGGGCGGCTTCCTCATGCTGCAGGCATGGCCCACGGCCGATGAGAAGCTGCATTTCCCCCAGGAGGAGCAGGCGATGGAAGAGGTCATGGAGCTGATCCGTGCCATCCGCAACCGCCGGGCGGAGCTGAACGTTCCCCCGTCCAAGAAGGCGCACCTCATTGTGGCCGCCGAGGATCGGGAGGCTTTTGAGCAGGGCCGCGGATTCCTGCTGCGTCTGGGCTATGCCAGCGACCTGCAGGTGGTGTCCGCCGGGGAAGCGCCGGAGGGGAGCAATATGGTGACAGCCGTTACCTCTGCTGCGAAGGCATATTTGCCCCTGGCGGAGTTGGTGGATCTGGAGAAGGAGCGCGCCCGCCTCAACAAGGATCTGGGCAAGCAGGAGGCCGAGCTTCAGAAGCTGCAGACCAAGCTGCAGAACCCCGGGTTTGTCAATAAAGCGCCGGAGCACGTGGTGGCCGCAGAGCGGGAGCGAGCAGAAAAGCTCACCTCCCTGATTGCGAAGATCAAAGAGCAGCTCGCTGCCATGTAACAAAAATGAAGAAAGCCCAGGTGGAGCCGCAATGCGGCTCCACCTGGGCTTTTAATTTTGTAAAATTTAGATGGCGTCTGCGTTTTTGAGGAGCTTTTCCACGTCGGTTCCACGGAGCTTTTTCATGACGGCCTTCAGGGCCATCTGCTCGGCAAAGCCAAGCTCCAGATCAGTGAGCTTTTTGCCGTCCCGCAGCTGGACGGTGGCGTTCAAGAGGTCGCGGATGTCATAGACGCTGCCCCAGACCTCCGGCACGCCGCGATCCACGTTCAGCAGGGTATAGACCGCCTCCATACCGGTGCGCATGGAGTACTCGGTGGTGAAAATGGTGTCGCGCGGGGTCTCGGCGAACTGGCCCAGGAAGGCGAAGTTGACGGCGCCGTCGGGCACCACCTTCGGCCGGTCGCCATAGGCGCGGGGCATGAAGAAGGCATCGATATAGGGCATCATAACGGGAACGGTGTTGGCGCTGTGTTCCGCCATGTCTTCGATCTGATCGGCAGGAACGCCCAGATGATAAAGCCACTCCATGCAGATCTCTTTGCCGGTGCAGTCGCGCATGGGCTTCTTCACATAGTCGCCGGGCTTATCCGTAAAGAGCCCGTACAGCCAGACCAGGCAGTGATCCTTGGGCTGATCGCGGAACTGGGGCTGGCGGTTGATGGTCCAGCTCATGAGCCAGGAGGAGTCCTTCACCGTGACGATGCCGCCGGTGACCACGCCGCTGGAGAAGGGATCCCGCTTGCAGATGGCCTTGATATAGGGAATGATGCGCTGATCCAGGGTCTCCACCGTGGCGCTCATCCAGTTGCACTTTTCGGGGTCGCCGCAGAACTTATCGGGATGGCCGAAGGCGGGGTCTTGCACGGCGATTTTACGCCACATGTCCCAGCCGCCGCCTTCGCGGATCTCGGCATCGAACTTGGCGGGGGTGTTCTGGCTGCCCATGGAGGAATTCTCCACACAACCGCCGTTGGTGATGAAGACCAGGTCGTTTTCCGTCAGGTCGATGGCGTCTGCCTTGCCGTCGTGCAGCACGTCGATGCGCTTGGCGACCTTTTTTTCGGAGGAGCAGTCGAACTCCACATTGGTGACGTGGACGCCGTAATGGAACTGCACGTCGTGGCTTTCCAGGTAACGCACCATGGGGAGGATGATGGACTCATACTGATTGTACTTGGTGAAGCGCAGGGCCTTGAAGTCGGGCAGACCGCCGATGTGGTGGATATAGCGCTGGAGGTAGAGCTTCATTTCCAGTGCGCTGTGCCAGTTTTCAAAGGCGAACATGGTGCGCCAGTAAAGCCAGAAGTTGCTGTCGAAGACCTCGCTGTCAAAAATCTCGTCAATGCGCTTATCCTGCAGTTCCTCATTGGGGGTAAAGAACAACTTCATGATCTCCATGGCACCGCGGTCGGAGATGGCGAACTTGCCGTCGGTGTGGGCATCCTGTCCGCGGTTGACGGTGGCACGGCAGAGGGAGTAGTTGGGGTCCTCCTTGTTGAGCCAGTAATACTCGTCCAGAACGCTGGCCCCTTCAGTCTCCAGCGAGGGGATGGAGTGCAGCAGGTCCCACATGACCTCGAAGTGGTTGTCCATTTCCCGGCCACCGCGCATGACATAGCCCACGTTTTCAAAATAGTAGCCGTCGCAGGCACCGCCGGGCAGATCGCCTTTTTCCAGAATGTGAATGTGGGAGCCTTTCATCTGCGCGTCCCGCACCAGATAGCAGGCGGCGGTCAGAGCGGCCAGGCCGCTGCCGACGATATAGGCGGATTTGTGGTCTACGCCTTCCGGCTTCTGAGGACGAACGAATGCTTCATAATTACCGCTGGAATAGTACATAATAAAACCTCCGCTTCGTTTTTCCTTTGATTTGCCCTCATCATAAAATAACCGGCAGGGAAGTACAATAAACAAAAAGACCCCGATGACCATAATTTGATCATCGGGGAAAAGATGTACAGTTTTTACTCGTTTGGCTCCGTTTGTCCCATTTGATCGGTGCGCAGCTGGGCAATGGCCCGGGCCATGTCGCCGTGGGTCAGGGTGCTGATGCGAGAGACGATCTGGTGCGGATCCTCTTTCATGCCGTTCTTGATCCAGTCCAGCATGATGCCTACAAAGGCGTATTTATAGAAGTCCGCGATGAAGACCTTGTCCGATTCCTTGATGGGAATACCTTCCGCCTTTTCGTTCACTACACCGATGAGCAGGTCATAGGTGAGGGAGTGGAGATAGGTCTCCACCTGCTCCTTGCTGACGCAGTGATAGACGTTCTGGATAAACGGCTTGTTGGCAAGGACCACCTCGAAAATGTTGTAAAACCCCTCCTGCCAGGTGTCGTAGGTCTTTTTCCCGGCGAGGGCCTTGGAGGCGTCCTCCACGCAGCACCATTCCACCAGATCGTAGATGTCCTTGAAGTGGTAGTAGAACGTCATGCGGCTGACGCCGCAGTCCTCGGTGATATCTGCGATGGTGATTTTGTTGAGAGGCTTTTCCAGCAGGAGATGCTTGAGGGATTCTTCCAGTGCACGCTTTGTGACCTGAGACATGTCATCACCTTTCTTAAATGCATTAAATCAGAAGGCTTAGGGTACCAGCAACGATGAGGATCAGGCCGGCCAGCGCCTGGCCGGACAGCTTTTCTTTCAAAGCGATGCGGGAGAAAAGAACGGTGACCAGGATGCTGAGCTTGTCGATGGGCACTACCACGCTGGCGGGGCCAAGCTGCAGCGCCCGGTAATAGCAGAGCCAGGAGGCACCGGTGGCGATGCCGGAAAGAGTCAGGAATGCGGCGCTGCGGAGAGAGACCTTGCCCACCTGCGGCGCTTTTCCGGTCAGGAGTACCATCATCCAAGCCATGACCAGCACCACCGAGGTGCGGATGGCAGTACTCAGATTGGACTCCACCCCCTCAATGCCGATCTTGCCGAGAATGGAGGTCAGCGCGGCGAAGACGGCAGAGAGAACGGCGAAAAAGAGCCAGCCGGAGCGGCTTTGCTTCACGCCGCCTCTCTGTCGGGTGATCATCAGCATGGTGCCTACAAGGATGAGGACCATGGCGACGACCTTGAGCCATGTCACGGATTCATGCAGGATGAGAATGGCGAGGATCATAGCGAGGACCGTGCTGGATTTGTCAATAGGTGTTACCTGATTGACATTGCCAAGCTGCAGGGCCCGATAATAGCAGAGCCAGGAAGCACCGGTGGCCGCGCCGGAGAGGATGAGAAAGAGCAGAGTGCGCCGGGTCAGGTGATAGATTCCGCTCTGGGACCCTACCAGAAAAACCATACCCCAGGCGAAGACCAAAACCACGATGGTGCGCAGGGCGGTGGCCACCGTAGAGTCCACATTTTTTACGCCGGTTTTGGCAAGAATCGCGGTGATGCCAGCAAACAGCGCAGAGCCGAAGGCGAATGTGATCCACATGATAGAAGACCCTCCATTTCTTTTGCTATCTTACGCTTCCCAACCCCAAAAAACAAGATGTTTGTCGCTGCGGCCAAAATTTTGCCTGCGCTTTGCAAAGAAGAGATATGTGCGGAAGAGGTGAGAAAACATGAAAAGCGAATTGCCTTTACGTGGATTGAGCGGCAGCATTTGCTGCATAGAGGACGGGGAATCTGTCTCCCTTCGGGCAAGCGGGAAGGACCCGGGGAAGGGGCTTTATAAGCTCTTTCTGCGCGGCGGGGAAGGAAGCTTTCTTCTCGGCACCATGCTGCCGTCGGAGGGGGAGCTTCGGCTGGAGCGCACGCTGAAAGCGGACGCGCTGCGGCGGTGTCGTTGCTGGCCGCCGGAATGTGGGGAAGCGTTGCTGGCGTTCCCATTTTCGTCCGGAGAGGAAAAGCGAGGGGGACCGTGGGAGGCGATTCAAAATCCGGGAACACTATTGCGGGATAAGGTGCTTGCCTGCAGTGCGGGGAGATGCAGCGGATGGCTGCGGCGGCGGGAGGAGAATGGCTTTTCCCTCGCGGCACCCTATAAGACCGGCATGGCCTTCCCGCTGACACCGCTGTTCTGCCTGGGACGAGTGGTGACCCTGTGTGGAAGGCCCTACGTTCTCTACCACTTTGACGAAAACGGAGCGCCCCAGCAGCCGGACAAACAGAACAGACAGAAGGGATAAGACGCTTTCCTGCTTGCGCAACGAAGAAATACAGTGTACAATATCAACACATGAAGATCGGAAAGGAACAGAGTATGGTTCAAATGAGAAAATACGCCCGCAGAACCCAGGCGGCGCTGACCGCGCTGCTGCTGGCCGTGGTGCTGACGGCTTGCGCCGCTACACCCGGGACGCAGGATAGCCCGTCTCCCATCCCGGAAGGGGACAAGCAGATCACCGCTGTGATCATCCACGGGGACGGGACGCGGAAAGAGATTCCCATTGAGACCAGTCAGGACACCCTTGGCCGCGCGCTGGTGGAAGCCGGCGTAGTGGAAGGAAACGGGACGGCCTACGGCATTTATATCGTCACCGCGGACGGTGAGCGGGCGGACGAGGACAAAGAACAGTGGTGGTGCATCACCAAGGGCGGAGAGGGCCTCAATACCGGTGCGGACTCCACGCCCATTGAAGACGGCGATGTGTTTGAACTGACCTTTACCACCGGCTGGTCCTGAAAGAACGGCCGGACACCCTGAAAGAAAAGCGAGAGAGACAGTATGCATGATTATTTTTCCCCTGCGCTGGACGCAGATCAGCTGAGACAGATCAGCAATCTGGGTCTTGCCCATCTGGGCGACGGCGTGTATGAGCTGCTGGTGCGCACCTTTTTATGTCTGCACGGCGGGGTGACCAACCGCCAGCTGCACCGGGCCACGGTGGCGCGGGTGTCGGCCCCCGCACAGGCAAAGGCCATGGAGCGGCTGCTGCCCCTGCTGACGGAAGAGGAAGAGGCTGTCTTCCGCCGGGGGAGGAATACCCGTGTGGGCGGCATCCCGCAGCACGCAACGCCGGGGGAGTACCACGCCGCCACCGGACTGGAGTGTCTGTTCGGCTATCTTTATCTGAAGGGCGACAAAGAACGCATCAACGAATTGTTTGACCGCGTGATCGCGGAAGAAGAAAAGGGGGATGAAACCAAATGGGAAAGAAAGTAATGGTGATCGGCGGCACGTATTTTGCCGGCCGCGTGTTTGCAATGCTGGCGTCCCGCAACGCGGGCTTTGAACTGACG
>CAKUEI010000040.1 GCA_934646175.1 uncultured Oscillospiraceae bacterium | reverse complement strand
GAATACTGGTTGGCCAGGGCGGCGAAGGAGTCCTCGGTGGCCTCACCGTTCTTCCACTCGTCATAGACCTGCTCGGCCTTTTCCTTGGCAGCCTGCATGGCTTCGTCGGTGGGGGCATTCTGGCTCTCGTCCACGTCTTCGGTGGCGGGATCGTCCTCCGGAGTCTCTGCCTTGATCAGAATGTGGCGGATGCTGACGGTGGGATCGGTCACCAGTTCGCGGGACAGGAAGCGCACCACATAGTAGCCGTTGCTGGCTTCCGCCACGGTCACATCGCCGACCTGACGGCTGCTGTCCAGCAGCCAGGTGTTGTAGGTGCTGGAGAGGTTGGTGCCCAGGGCACTGGCCTCGCCGTTAGAGGAGGAGGGCTCATAAGCCGCACTCACCTCATCGAAGGAAGCGCCGTTTTTCCACTGTGCAGCTGCGGCATTGGCCTGCTCTTTGGCAGCTGCCATGGCGGCTGCGGTCTCTTCTTCAGTGGGGTCCACGGTATTGCCATCGCTGTCCGTGGTGCTTTCCGCCTCACCCTTATAGAAGAGGTAGGCGTAACCGATGGTATCCAGCTCGTCCTTGTGCTCGGTGTAGTAGTTTTGAATCTGGTCGTCGGTATAGGTCAAGCTGTCGCCGTGGGAGGTGTAGTAGTCGGAGGCCAGCTGGGCGTTGCGCACGCACTGCTTATAGCGGCCGTAGGTCATATAGGGACCGTACACTGCGCGCAGGTAGGCAGCGCGGCTGGAATAGCCGCTCTTGGCCCAGGACTGGTTCATGTTGTCCAGATTGTCCTGCACGTTCTGCTCGCCTTCACTGGTCATGGAGAAGCCGTCCTTCTCCGCGGCGTCCAGCAGGGCGGTCAGCTCCACCAGACTGTCCTTGGCCTTCTGCAGGAAGTAGTCATAGTAGGTGGTCACTTCGCCGGTGGACTCATCGGTGGAGTAGGTCTGCTCCTTGGGATCCTTACTGCTGTCGAACTGGCTCATACCGTACATGGAGTACGTGTACTCGTTGGACAGGGCGGAGTAGTAGTAGAATTCCACCTGGGCGGGGGTGTAGTTCCGGTCACCGACAGTGATGGCGGTGGAACGGCTCTGCACGATGCCGGAATTATATACCAGCAGGGCCACCACGGCGATGACGATCACAATGGCAAGGGCGGCATAGCCCACGGTTTTCCCCTTGCCGGTCCCGGCGGAGGAAGATGCGGCCGAACCCTGCCGCTGCTTTTTTTCTCTCGATGCGCTCAAAATAGTTCAGTCCTCTCATGGTGATCGGGCGTAACGCCCTTTTTGTTCAGACTAATTCATTATAGAGGAAACTTGTACTTCTTTCAAGTATAAATTGTGAACGATGCTGGGAGAATACAAAAAGCCCCCACGAATTGCTTCGTGGGGGTCCTCCCGCAGCAGCCGTGTGGACCCGTTTAAAACCTGCACGTAATGGCAGGTGGGTTGCCTCCACAGTGCTTCGCTGCTTCCAACTTCCGCGCCCGGCTTTCACGGGGCGGGAGGCCTGCAATCCACACTGTGAGCGGGGCGTCCCGTTTAAGAAATGTGGGTTTAAAAGGACCCATCACGTACTCCGCAGGAAAGAATTATTCTTCGTCCTCGTCGTCCTCTTCCAGGCGCTGGGCGAACTGCTCGTACACCGCGTCCAGTTCTTCTTCACTGTCCAGCGTGCAAAGCTCTTCCTCGTCCCCCTCGCCGGGAATGACCTTCAGGATGATCAGACCATAGTCCTCGCTCATGACATAGTCTGCCATGTCTTTCTCGTCCGCTGCTATGGCGGGGTAGAAGGCCATGTAGACAGAACCGTTATACTCCAGTCTGTCCACAAACTCCAGTTCTAATTCATTGCCGTCCTCATCAATGACGGAGACAAAATCAGGGCCGAATTCTTCGCTCATGGGAAAGCCCCCTCTCGAATTTCTGATGGTAGTGTACCGCGAACGGGGGAAAAAAGCAAGGGGGCGAGGGGCGAAATTTTTCCCGTCTTTCCCGAAAAAAACGCCGGAGGAAAAGAATGGGTTGGAAAATGCTTCGGCTTGTGATATACTAAGCGCAGTGTGGCCATTCCGGGCCATGCGCTCACCATTCCACGCCACGCTCGCCCGCATACAGAGAAGCGGGCTTCACGGAGGTGCTGATTTTGACAGAAGAAACGAATCCCCGCCGCGCACAGCAGTCCGGCACACGCAAACGAAGAAAACGCAGAAGCGTTGGGCGTACCGTGGGCAAGGTGATCGGGACTATTGTCCTTATCCTGTTCATCACTGCGGCGCTGCTTTCCTGTTTTGCGGCCGTATACATTAAGAATGTGATCATGCCCAATGCGGATATGGACCTCAGCCTTTACGACGCGCACCAGTCCAGTACCCTTTATTATCTGGACGCTGCCACCGGGGAGTATCAGGAGCTTACTACCCTTCACGGCACCGAAAACCGCATCTGGGTGGACTTTGACCAGATCCCCCAGTACCTGAAGGACGCTGCCGTGGCCATCGAGGATAAGCGCTTTTACCAGCACGGCGGCGTGGACTGGCTGCGCACGGCCAACGGTGTGCTGCGTATGTTCACCGGCAAGGACATTCAGGGCGGCTCCACCATCACCCAGCAGCTGGTGAAAAACTGGACTGGCCACGACGAGGTCACCGTCAAGCGAAAGATCCTGGAGATTTTCCGCGCCCTTTCGCTGGATAAAAAGTACAGCAAGGACGAAATCCTGGAGTACTACCTCAATTACATTTATCTGGGCAAGGGCTGCTATGGCGTCTACACCGCCGCGCAGGAGTATTTCGGCAAGGACGTGTCCGAGCTTTCTCTGGCCGAATGCGCCAGCCTTATCGGTATCACCAATAACCCCTCCAAGTACAGCCCCAAATCCGAGCTGAAGGTGACTCTGGACGACGGCACCGTGAAGACCGCTATTGATTTTAACAAGGAGCGGCAGGAGATCATCCTGAAGGCCATGCTGGAGCAGAAGAAGATCAGCCAGGAGGAATATGACGCCGCCGTCAGCGAAGAGCTGCACTTCAAATTAGATGACCAGACCGGGGACGGAAATTCCAACACCAGCGAGGCGTACTCCTGGTACGAGGATCAGGTCATCACCGATGTGCAGAACGCGCTGGTGGACCAGCTTCAGATCTCCGCCGACATGGCCCGCCAGATGATCTATTACGGCGGCCTGAAGATCTACACCTGTGTGGATCCGGATGCGCAGGCCATCGTGGAAAAGGTCTACGAAAATCTGGATAACCTGCCCTATAAATCCTCTGACGGGCAGCAGATGCAGTCCGCCATCACCGTCATCGACAATTCTACCGGCAACGTGGTGGCGATCGCCGGCGGCATGGGGGAGAAGACCGGAAGTCGCTCCTGGAACCGCGCCACCCGCACCACCCGGCAGCCCGGTTCGTCCATTAAGCCCCTGGCTGTGTACGCCCCCGCCATCGAAATGGGCAAGATCAGCCCCAGCACCGCGGTGGACGATTACCCCTATCAGATGATGAACGGTACCGCATGGCCCGTGAACTCCTACGGCTATTATAAGGGCCTCATCTCCGTGTACGAGGCCGTTCAGGATTCGTCCAACACCACCGCTGTCCGCGTTCTGGGCGACGATGTGTCCGTCAGTTCCTCCTTCCGCTTCCTGGAGGAGAAGTTCCACCTCAGCACGCTGGTGGCCACCGGCGAGGCAAACGACATGGGCCTTGCCCAGCTGGCCCTGGGCGGTCTTACCGACGGCGTCACTACACTGGAGATGGCAGCCGCCTTTGAGACCTTCGCAAACGGCGGCATTTACACCACGCCCCGCACCTTTACCAAGGTGGTGGCCAATGACGGCAGCGTCCTGCTGGAGAACGAAAGCCAGAGCGAGGTCATCCTCAAAGAGACCACGGCTTTCTATATGAACTATATGCTTCAGGGCGTTGTCAGCGGTGGTACCGGTAAGAACGCCCAGCTGAGCAACATGACCGTCGCCGGTAAGACCGGTACCACCACCCGGAACTATGACCGCTGGTTCGTGGGCTATACGCCGTACTACACCGCCTCCGTCTGGACGGGCTATGACCGAAACGCCAAGATGAAGACCAACGGCAACCCCTCCGTGGCCCTGTGGAAAAAGGTCATGGAGCCGCTGCACAGCGGATTGCAGAATAAGAAGTTCGATACGCCCTCGTCCATCGTGTCCATGCCCTACTGTGTGGATTCCGGTATGCTGGCCACCGATGCCTGCGCTGCCGATCCCCGGGGCAGCCGCGTCACCACCGGCTACTTTATCAAGGGGCAGGACGTCCCCACGGAGTACTGCACCCTGCACACTACAGTGGAGATCTGCACCGCCTCCGCGGTGACCGATGCCAGCGGCAAGACCACCGGCTATTATCTGGCAGGAGAGCACTGCCCGGAGAGCACCCGTCAGACGGCGGTGCGGCTGGACTATAACCGCACTCAGATCGGCGGCGCCGTCGCCCGGGATAATTCCGCCCTGCTCTCCACCATTCAGGCGGCAGGGGAGTGCCCCCTCCACGCAAACGGTTATATCCCGCCGGCGACCGACGATCCCAGCATCACCACCGACCCGGAGCATCCGACCGAGCCCGTGGAACCAGAGCCGCCTTCGCCCAGCGAGACCACAGCACCGCCCACGGCCTGAGCAAATCCTTCGAAGCCCGCCTCCACTTTTGCGGAGGCGGGCTTTTTTGCTGGGGGTGAAAGAAGTCTTGCATTTTTTCGCCGTTTTGGGTAAACTTTATCCATTGTGTCGGGAGATGCGTCGATTCCCCCTGAAAATTCCGGGAAAATCGTGAGAATTGCCGGTTGCATTGGGTGCCTTCCTATGCTATAATGCCTATTACACGCACAAATGACCGCCGCACAAAGACAGAACGGAGGAAGGGGAATGGCGCAGACGCCGAAGTATTTTATTGTAGAGGCCGCGGCCCTGCCGGAGGTGTTTCTCCGCGTGGCGGAGGCGAAAAGCCTGCTGGAGACCGGGGAAGAGACCACGGTGAACGCCGCTGCCGCTCGCGCCGGGCTCAGCCGCAGCGCGTTTTATAAGTATAAGGACGCCGTCCACCCCTTTAATGACATGCTGCATGGCCGCATCGTCACCTTCCAGAACATGCTCAAGCATGAGCCGGGGGTGCTCTCTTCCGTTCTGAACCTGTTTGCCCAGAAAGGCGGGAACATCCTCACCATCAATCAGGATCTTCCGGTGAACGGCTGTGCCGTGGTCACCATTACGGCGGAGACCTCTGAACTGCGCCTTTCCCTTGAGGAGATGATCGGCGCGGTCACCTCGATAGAGGGCGTCCTGAAATGTGAGATCCTGGCCGGTTAAGGACCGGTCATACGAGAATTGCCCGTGGGGCAGAAGGGAAATGAGAAAGATATGGTGAAAGTAGCGATCTTGGGCTTCGGTACCGTGGGAAGCGGTGTGGCAGAAGTCCTCACCACCAATCAGAGCCTGATTAACCGCCGCATCGATAATACCATCGAACTGAAGTATATTCTGGACCTCCGCGATCTGGAGGGGAGTCCCTTTGCCGATAAGGTGATTCACGACTTCTCCGTCATCGAGCAGGACCCCGAGGTCAACGTGGTGGTGGAGACCATCGGCGGCGCCACTGTTGCGCTGGACTACACCCGCCGGGCCCTTGCCGCGGGCAAGAGCGTGGTCACCTCCAACAAGGAACTGGTGGCCAAGCACGGCTATGAGCTTTTGCAGCTGGCGAAGGAGAAAAACGTCAGCTATCTCTTCGAGGCCAGCGTGGGCGGCGGCATTCCGATTCTCCGCCCCCTGTACGAGTGCCTTGCGGGCAACGAGATGGAGGAAGTGGTGGGTATCCTCAACGGCACCACCAACTACATCCTTACCCGCATGATCCGCGCGGGACTTTCCTTTGACGACGCGCTGAAAGAGGCGCAGGCCAACGGCTATGCCGAGCGGGACCCGTCCGCCGACATTGAAGGGCACGATGCCTGCCGCAAAATCTGCATCCTTTCCGCCCTGGCCTTCGGCCGCCATGTGTACCCCGACCAGGTGCCCACCGAGGGCATCACCGGCGTCACCCTGGCCGATGTGGCCTATGCCGGGTCCTGCGGCTATAAGATCAAGCTGTTGGGCCGGGCAAAGCGCATGGACGGGGATAAGGTGTGCGCCTATGTGGCGCCCCATCTGGTGAACGCCGAAGCGCCGCTGGCCGGTGTGGAGGATGTGTTCAACGCCATTCAGGTCACCGGAAACGCCATCGGCGACGCCATGTTCTACGGCCGTGGTGCGGGTAAGCTGCCCACTGCCTCCGCCGTGGTGGGCGACGTGATCGACGCCGCCAAGCATCTCCATGATAAAAAGTATCTGGACTGGGGCCCCGGTGACCCCGATATGATGGTATCGCCCGACGTGCTGGTCTCCCGGTTCTATGTCCGGGCAGAGAGAACTGCAGACGCGGTCCGCACCGCCTTCGGTGAGACGGAGCTTTTGACCCGTGCCGACGCGCCGGAAAACGAGGCCGCGTTCCTCACTGCGCCCATGACCCGGCCGCAGCTGGAGGAAAAGCTCTCATCCCTGAAGTCCCTCTCCGTCATCCGCGTGCTGGCGTGACCGGTCCGGGAGGCATAGACTGAAAAAGAGCGATCCCGAAACAGGAGGTATGTGCAGTCATGGCTTTGATTGTTCAAAAATTCGGCGGCACGTCGGTGGCGGACGCAGACCGTATCCGCAACGTGGCCCGCATCATTACGGAAACCTATGATCAGGGGAACAGCGTGGTGGCTGTCCTTTCCGCACAGGGGGACACCACGGACGACCTCATTGAAAAGGCGGCAGAGCTGAACCCCAACGCCGGAAAGCGCGAGATGGATATGCTTCTTGCCACCGGCGAGCAGATTTCCATTTCCCTGTGCGCCATGGCCATCGAGGGCATGGGCTATCCGGTGATCTCTCTCACCGGCTGGCAGGCGGGAATGCAGACCAACTCGGAATACGGCAACGCCCGCATCAAGCGCATCGAGACCGACCGCATCCGGGCGGAGCTGAATAAGCGCAGCATCGTCATCGTGGCCGGGTTCCAGGGCGTCAATAAATACGGCGACATCACCACTCTGGGCCGCGGCGGTTCGGATACGTCCGCCGTTGCGCTGGCCGCGTCCCTTCGGGCGGACCTCTGCCAGATCTACACCGATGTGGACGGCGTCTACACGGCGGACCCCCGCATGGTGCCCGGCGCGCAGAAGCTGGATGAGATCACCTATGATGAAATGTTGGAACTGGCCACGCTGGGCGCGCAGGTGCTGCATAACCGCTCGGTGGAAATGGCCAAGCGCTTCGGCGTCAATCTGGAAGTGTTGTCCAGCTTCTCCCGTAAGCCGGGCACGAAAGTGAAGGAGGTCGTGAAACCCATGGAAAAATCGTATATCAGCGGCGTGGCCCGGGATAAGAACATCGCCCGTCTGGCTCTGGTGGGCCTTGCGGACGAGCCGGGCATTGCCTTCAAGATTTTTTCCCTTCTGGCCCGTGAGAAGGTGAATGTGGACCTTATTCTTCAGTCCATTGGCCGCAGCGAGACCAAGGACATCAGCTTCACCGTAAGCAAGAGCCAGATGGACGTTGCCCGTCGTGTGCTGGAAGAGCACCGTGGTTCCATCGGCTTTGACCACATTGACGTGACGGACAATATTGCCAAGGTTTCCATTGTGGGCTCCGGCATGGTCAACAACCCCGGCGTGGCCGCCGCCATGTTCGAGGCGCTCTTCAATGCAGGCATCAACATCCACATGATCTCCACCAGCGAGATCAAGGTCTCCGTTCTGGTGGACCTGGTGGACGCCGACCGCGCCGTCCGCGTGGTGCATGATAAGTTCTTCGAGAAATAAGAAGCGCAAATGAGCGCACCGCCGTAGGGCGGTGCGCTCATTTTTTATTTTCTGTCCATTGTCAATGCCTCCGCCCTGTGGTATCCTTTGGCATAGAGAGCCGGGCTCTGCCCGGAGAGAAAGAAGGCAGATCTATCATGAAAACCGGACTGGTCCTCGAAGGCGGCGCCCTCCGTACCATTTATTCCAGCGGCGTGTGCGACGGGCTGCTGGTGGGCAATGTGATGACCGATTACGTCATCGGCGTTTCCGCCGGTATCGCCTACGGCGTCAGCTATGTATCCCGCCAGCGGGGCCGCAACCTTGAGATCATGACCCGTTATGCCGACGATAAGCGCTATATGGGCGTTCGCAATATGCTGAACCGGAGAAACCGCAGCTATTTCGGCCTGGACTTTGTTTATGACGACATCCCCAACAAGCTCATCCCCTTTGATTACGATACCTTCGCTGCCTATCCCGGCGAGGTGGAGGCCGTAGTTACCAATCTGAACGCCGGCAAGGCGGAGTATTTTCCCATGCCCCGGCGGGATGAGAAGTTTATCCTTCTGCGCGCCACCTGCGCCATGCCGCTGATGTTCCCCATTTTCCACATCAACGGCCAACCCTATCTGGACGGCGGCGCGGCGGACGCCATTCCGTACCAGCGGGCGTTCGACATGGGGTGCGACCGGGTGATGGTGGTCCTCACCCGCCCGCGGGATTACGAGAAAAAGCCGGAAAAGCTTCAGAAGCTCATTGAAAAGAAATATAAGGAATACCCCAACTTCTGCGCCACCATGGCCCGCCGGGCGGAAAGCTATAACGCCTCCCGCGCCCGCCTTTTTGAGCTGGAGCGGGAAGGGAAGGTACTGGTCATCGCCCCGGAGGATACCTTCGGTGTCTCCCGGGTGGAGCGGGATACCAAAAAGCTCCGCCGCCTCTGGCAGGCGGGGTATGACGACGCCCATCACCGTATGGACGAAATTCGGGCGTACCTTCAGGATTGAGCATTTGTTCCGCATCCTGGGCCGGTCAGCATCAGGGTGAGGTTATCCCCCAGAGCGGTGAAAAACGCCGCCAGCAGCGCCACCTCGCTTTGCTTCCGGCCCTGTGATAGCTGCACGGCGGCGGTCGCCGCCAGAAGCACCAGTTCCTCTCCGCCGCAGCGCAAAAGACCACCCCCCTTGCGCATTCTATGCGCGGGAAGGGGGGCGGTTTCCCATCAGAAACCGGGAGGAAAGCTGCGGGATGCCTGCGTGAGGAAGTCCCGCCGCTCTTTTTCCGAGGGCAGCGCCCGGCTTCCGTCCATGATCTGCCGCTGCTCATCGGGGGAGAGGGCGCTGAAATACTCCATCAGCCGGGCATTTCCCCGTCCGGCGCTCCCAAGGCCCAGAGGCAGATCGGCCAGCGGATAAAAAGTCTGCATCTTTTTTCTTCCTTTCCTGCGGTCTCTTTCTTTAGAGTGCCGCAAAAGGGAGAAGAACATACCAGGAAAGGGTGGCAATCAAACCCATGAAATGTGTGATCATTGACGGACAGGGCGGCAAAATGGGCCGCATGGTCATTGAAGGCTTAAAGCAGCGCGCCTTTACCGGCGAGATTTACGCCATCGGCACCAATTCCATCGCCACCGCCACCATGCTGAAGGCGGGCGCCGACCACGGCGCCACCGGGGAAAATCCGGTGGTGCGCAACGTGGTGAACGCCGACCTCATCATCGGCCCCATCGGCATTGTAGTGGCCAACGCCATTTTAGGCGAAGTGACGCCCCGAATGGCGGAAGCAGTGGGCAGCAGCTTTGCCCATAAGATCCTGCTTCCTACCTCCGGGTGTCAGGTCACCGTGGCGGGCACCCGCAGTCTGCCGTTGTCCGAGGTGGTCTCCTGTACGATTGAGGAAGCCATGCAGTTTGCATCGGGCGCGGGAAAAGAAAAATAAAAATGCAAAAGGAAAAGGGACTGTTTCCCATGGGAAACAGTCCCTTTTTGGCTTAAAAATGGAATTGGCACAGCTTTTCGATCTCAAATGCCTTGAAATAGGCATTTTCCATGGGAATCCACTGGGCCTCGAACCTTTTCCACAAAACCACGCCGTTGCGTTTTAAGATGCGCGCACGCTGTTCCTCCGGCGTGATGGAGCAGAACACCCGCAGGTCAAAGGCGTCCCGCAGCTCCGGGTGCAGGCAGTAGGCCCCTTCCACCACGATCAGTGGCGCGGGCGTGACCACCGTAGGGGACGAACGCTCCCCCTTCTGGCAGTCGTAGCGCCGCAAGGTGCCCGTTTCTCCCCGCAGAAGGGGGAAGAGCAGCTCTTTGCCGAAGCGCTCCCGGTCCACATTTCCACCGGGCTGGGCCAGTCGCTCCGGCGTTTTCAGCTCCGGAGGCAGGAAGAAGTCGTCCATATGCAATAAAACGCCGCCGTAAAGGTCGTGGATCAGCGCACCGAGGGTGCTTTTCCCGGAAGCCGCCATGCCGTCGATGGCCAGAAACAGCGGCTTACTGCGCTTTTCGGACAGAGCCAGGTCCAAGGCGGCAAACAGGGGCAGGTACCGCGCTTCCCGTTCCCAAACCACCCGATAGGCCGGGCGGTAGGCATTCCGATAGGTCGCGCTGTGGTGCAGAGAAGGGCAGCCATTGGCGCGGTACTTCGCAAGGGAGAAGTCCTCGTCATCGTTGGGGAAGCGGAGCACTTCCACTGCGGAAAGGCACTCGAGCCAATCCTCCGGCGGAGAGAAAACATGCCCGCCGCAGCGCAGAAAAAGACCGCAGACGGAATCGGCCTGTGCCCCCAACGCCTTGGCCGGTGCCAGATTCAGACGGCACAGACCGTTTCCGATGGGCTCATAAAGGAAAGTCTCGCCGCTTTCGGGTTGCTCCCATTCCGACTTCAGAAAAGCAAGGGCCTTCTCCCGGTCGTGCACCAGATGCCCCGGGCCGAAGGCACGTTGATAGAGGAGCTTCACCGCGTCCTTCTGCTGCATCAGGGGACGCTTGTTCCGCGCTTTTTCCAGCAGGGCGCACACCTCGGAATCTTCCATGGCTCAGATGGAAGCCCGGCGGCGCTGGGGGGCGAGGGGCAGCAGCTTTGCACTTCTCAGGGCGCCCATGAGAATGGGGATGAGCACCAGCTGGAGGATGATACCGGGGATAGCGGTCAGCACCGCACCGCTGATGAACAGGGCAAAGGAGAATTCCGTTGCGGTAAAGAAGGTCATGATGGCACGGACGATCCCCCACATGACGCGGCCCAGGATCATGGCACTCACCAGGGCCAGGTAGGTCCCGGCGGTATTCTGTTTCACCCGGCTGTATATGAGGCCGGACACCAGACCGTAGATCGCCATCTCAAAGGCCATGGCGATGGCAGTGAGGAGCGGAGGCATGGAAAAGAGGAAGTGACGCAGCAGGGGGGCAATAAATCCAACAGCCATGCCCCACGGCCCTCCGCAAATCAGGCCGCACAGCAGCACCGGCAGGTGCATGGGCAGCAGGGCGGAGCCCACCTGGGGGATCTGCCCGGTGAGGAAGGGCAGCACCAGCGCAAGGGCAAGAAACAGCGCGGAAAGAACTAGTTTTTTGACTTTCACGAATGACACACACCTTTCTGAAGAAAAAAGCCACGAAGGCGATGCCCCATAAGGGCACACAGACCTTCGTGGCCATATTGCAAAAAAGAAAAGGGGGTTCCGGGATCTGACTTCAGTCAGACAATTATTCTTATATTAGCATACCGGTGCCTTGTGCGTCAAGAGCCGCCGCACAGGAGAAAGGGAATTATTCGTCCTCGTTTACCGCGCGGTTGATAGCGGAAAGGATACCGCGCAGGGGGGCGAGGTTGATGTTGTGGTCCACGCCCACGCCGAACACGCTCTTCCCGTTCTCGTCCTTCAGCTGGATATAGGCCACGGCCTGAGAGTCGGAACCGTCGGTAATGGCGTGCTCCGTGTAATTTACAAAGGTGAAGCGGTCCATCTTCTGGCCGTGAATGGCGTTGAAGAATGCGTCGATGGGGCCGTTTCCTTCGCCGCACACGTAGAAGGTCGTGTCCGAATGGCGCAGGGTGCCCAGGAAGCGGACGTGGGAGTGACCGCTGGCATCCACATGTTCTTCAAAGGTGTGCTTCACCAGCTGGTAGGGGCTGGTGGCGTCGATATAATGCTCCTTGAACAGCTCGAACACACGCTGGGGCGTGATCTCCTTCCCCACGGCATCGGTCTCGTGCTGGATGATGGTGCCGAATTCGGGATGCATGGCCTTGGGCAGCTCGTACCCGAAGTTCTGGGACATGATAAAGGCCGCGCCACCCTTGCCGGACTGGCTGTTGATCCGGATGATCGGCTCATACTGACGGCCCACGTCCGCCGGGTCGATGGGCAGATAGGGGACTTCCCACTTGTCGGTTCCGCTTTCCCGCATGTAGTGAACGCCCTTGTTGATGGCGTCCTGATGGGAGCCGGAGAAGGCGGTGAACACCAGTTCGCCGGCATAGGGCTGCCGGGGACCGACCGCCAGCTTGGTGCAGCGCTCATAGACCTCTTTAATGTGGTTGATGTTGGAGAAGTCCAGCTCAGGGTCCACGCCCTGAGAGAATATGTTCATGGCCAGAGTCACCATGTCGAGGTTGCCGGTGCGTTCCCCGTTGCCGAACAGGGTGGCCTCGATGCGGTCTGCTCCCGCCAGCAGGCCCAGCTCCGCCGTGGCTACGGCGCAGCCCCGGTCGTTGTGGGGGTGCAGGGAGATGATGGCACGCTCCCGCCCGGGGAGGTGGCGGATGAAGTATTCGATCTCGTCGGCGAAATAGTTGGGGCTGCAATTCTCTACCGTGGTGGGCAGGTTGAGGATCACGGGCTTTTCCTTCGTGGCGCCCAGGGCGTCCAGCACCTTGCTGCAAACCTCCACCGCATAGTCCATTTCCGTACCCATAAAGGACTCGGGGGAGTACTCGTAGCGGAGGTTCATGCCTTTATCCAGCATGGGCTGGGAAAGTTCGCGGATCAGGTTGGCGGCGTCCACGGCGATCTTGGTGATCCCGTCCATATCCATGTGGAACACCACCTTGCGCTGCAGGGTGGAGGTGGAATTATAAAAGTGCAGGATGACGTTCTTCGCGCCGTCAATGGCCTCGAAGGTCCGCTGGATCAGGTGCGGGCGGGCTTGCACCAGCACTTGGATGGTCACGTCGTCGGGAATGTGCCCACCGTCGATCAGGGTGCGCAGGATCTCGAATTCCGTCTCCGAAGCGGAGGGGAAGCCGACCTCGATCTCCTTCACACCGATGTCCACCAGAAGGTGAAAATACTCCAGCTTTTCCTGCAGATTCATGGGGTCGATCAGTGCCTGGTTCCCGTCCCGCAGGTCCACACTGCACCAGATGGGTGCTTTTTCGATGCGCTTGTCCGGCCAGGTGCGGTCGGGGAGCGCGATGGGGGTGAAGGGAATGTACTTTTCGTATCCGTGTGCCATGGGAAATTCCTCCTGTCAGTTCGGTCAGAAGACGAAAAAAGCCCCTGACCCGATTAAGGTCAGGGGCGTAAATTACGCGGTACCACCCTGCTTCCACCGCCGGTTTTCCGTGCGGTGCTCACTGGCCTCCAACAAGGCCGCGGCCGATAACGGGGCCAGACGGCGCACCTTACTTGCATAAGCGCTTTCGGGTGGGCAGCTCGGGAATCAGTTATCCACAGCGGCCCCCACCGGCTTGCACCATCCGCCGGCTCTCTGAACGGGGAAAATCGCTGTCTTTCTTTCCGTCTTCGCATTTACTGGATATCACTATAATAGAATTTTTCTTATTTGTCAAGGAAAAGTGACGCTGTTTAGGAAACGTCCAGGTAACATTCCGAGACAACGCCGTCGCGGAGGGAGAGAATGAGCCAGTTGGTGTCCATAAATTCCACACCCAGATAGTAGACTAGCGTGGAGTCCGGCGGGAATTCGCTGCGGCTGAGCTTGAAGGAGGTCTGCGCAGGGCCATCCTCCGGACCGAGAAGCTGTGTGACCTCGGCCTCGGTCATGCCCACAAGGGTGTATTGCTCCAACAGATCATCGACGATTTTGCAGCGGGAGTCCGGAGCGGTGCTCCATTTCTGCGGCGAGAAGGTGTGCTGGTACCGGTTTATACCGAGGGCCGTCATGGCACAGAGCGCGGCGCAGACAAAAACAGAGAAAAGGATGAGATTATTTCGCTTTGCGCGCATCGCTTCCCGGCGCATGGTCTCTTCCGTCATAAAGGCTCCTTTCTTTCTGCCGTAAACGGCTGCAGGCGGGACGTTCTCATCTGAAATAGTTTATCGAAAAATCCGGTTCTTGTAAAGCAAATGCGCGGCGGCAGAAAGATAAGTACAAAAAGAGTGCCATGGTCTGCGAAAAAGTGCTTGACAAACAAAACGTATCTGTTATAATAATACCTGCGCTTGCGTGAACAACATGAATATTTAGCCGGATTGTGTAAGGGTAGCACGACAGACTCTGACTCTGTTGTGAGGGTTCGAATCCTTCTCCGGCTGCCAAAAAGAAACCTATCTGCCTTTGGCAGATAGGTTTCTTTTGTTAAACAGATGTAAGGAGCGCCTGCACCGCCCCACCGTGTGGGGCATTTGGCCGGAATTCGTCCTGATATGCCAAGCCCAAAAGGAACCGTCTGCCAAAGACAGACGGTTCCTTTTGGGCTTTTCCCGGGAAATGGGGATTTACCCCAGTGCCACATCCAGGATCATCATCAGGCTGAAGCCCACGGCGAAGAAAACGGTGCCTGCGTTGGAGTGCTTCCCCTGAGACATTTCGGGGATCAGCTCCTCCACCACCACGTACAGCATGGCCCCTGCCGCAAAGCCCAGCAGATAGGGGAGGGCGGGCACGATGAAGCTGGCGGCCAGAATGGTAAGTACCGCGCCGATGGGCTCCACCAGGCCGGAAAGCAGTCCGCCCAGAAAGGCACGGGGCTTTTTCATGCCCTCCGCCCGCAGGGGCATGGAGATGATGGCTCCCTCGGGGAAGTTCTGAATGGCGATGC
>CAKUEI010000039.1 GCA_934646175.1 uncultured Oscillospiraceae bacterium | reverse complement strand
CCAGAAGGTTTGCCTTATCCTCGTCGCTGAGAACAACGCCTTTTTCGGCACAGTGCGTCTCCAGCAGACGGTACATTTTGGCGGTATTCTGGGCGTCGGAGAGGATATACTCCGTCATGGTCTGGCCGCTCTGGGTGGTGGTGTCCCAGGGGATATTGTCCGAGCTGCCGTAATAGTAGGCGGAGATATAGTCGCAGCCATAGGTGGCCCAGTAAAGAAGATTTTCCGCGGGGATGCTTTCGCCGTCCACAGTCAGAAATTCAGTGTCACGGGTGACGGCGCCGTCGGTGAACTTGCTGATGATGTCCTCCGTCTGGTACTTGGACGCTTCGGGGACGCCGTTCTGGGCGCAGCCGGTGAGGGCGGCCACCAGCAGGGCGGCGGAACAGAGGGCCGCAGCGGCGCGTTTTGTATGTTTCATCGGAATCATTCCTCCTTGGCAAGTTGCCAGAAGCCATCCTAACATAATTCTCCGCCCTCTGCAAGGAAGGCGGGGAATTGTTTACAGTTTGGCCACAAGCGCATCACGGACGAAGAACTTCGGGGGACGGCTCTTTCGACTCCTTCCCGTAATCGTCCACCAAGCGGCGGGCGAGGCGGAGACTGTCCTCCCCCTTTTTGAGCTTTAGAGAGAGGTATGGCTTTTCACCGGCGGAGAAGAGCAGCCTTCCCCGGTATTCCGGCCAGGTACACAAGGCGGACACGGCGTGGAAATCGGCCTTGCGCAGGGTGAAGAGAAGACTCCCGTGCCGCTGGGCGATCTCGCTGATGCCGCATTCGGCAGCGGCGGCGCGCAGCAGGGCTACGGCGATGAGGTTATTGACCGTGCGGGGGGGATCGCCGAAGCGGTCGATGAGTTCATCGGTCATGTCATCGGCGTCTTCCTCCGTGCGGATATGAGCGATGCGGCGGTAAAGGTCCATGCGCTGCTCCGGCGAGGGGACGTACCGGTCGGGGATGGAGGCCGCCACGGAAAGGTCGGCGGAGCACTCCGACTCCTGGGGCAGGGGTTTGCCCTGTTCGGTGAGGACCGCCTCTTCCAGCAGCTTGAGGTACATGTCGTAGCCCACGCTGAGGAGGAAGCCGGATTGCTCCGGCCCCAGAAGGTTGCCAGCGCCGCGGATCTCAAGGTCGCGCATGGCGATCTTGAAGCCGGAGCCGAACTCGGCAAATTCCCGGATGGCGGAAAGACGCTTGGTGGCTACCTCCGACAGCACCTTGCCCCGGCGGTAGGTGAGATAGGCATAGGCCCTGCGGGAGGAGCGGCCCACGCGGCCGCGAAGCTGGTGCAGCTGGGCAAGGCCGAGATGGTCCGCGTCTTCGATGATAAGGGTGTTGACGTTTGCGATGTCGATGCCGGTCTCGATGATGGTGGTGCACACCAGCACGTCCACCTCGCCGTCGGTCATGGCGGTCATGACATCGCCGATCTCTTCCTGACTCATTTTGCCGTGGGCCACGGCCACGCTGACCGTTTCCCCCAGCATCTCCCGGATGCGGGCGGCGGTGCGGTCGATGGTCTCCACCCGGTTATGAAGGTAGTAGACCTGTCCGCCGCGGCCGATCTCCCGGCGTATGGCGTCGCATAGGACACTCCAGTCATGCTCCAGCACGTAGGTCTGGACGGGCTGCCGGTCCATGGGCGGTTCTTCCAGCGAGGACATGTCCCGGATGCCGGAAAGGGCCATATTCAGGGTGCGGGGGATGGGGGTGGCGGACAGGGTGAGCACGTCCACCTGACGGGAAAGCTCCTTGAGCTTTTCCTTATGGCTGACGCCGAAGCGCTGCTCTTCGTCCACCACCAGAAGGCCCAGGTCCTTGAATTTCACGTCCTTCTGGAAAAGACGGTGGGTGCCGATAAGCAGGTCCACGCTGCCGTCCTCCACGCCGCGGAGCGCCTCACGCATCTGGGCGGGAGTGCGGAAGCGGCTGACCATTTCGATCTTCACCGGGAAGCTGCGAAAGCGCTTTAAGGCGGTGATATAGTGCTGCCGGGCCAGAACGGTGGTGGGCACCAGAACGGCGGCCTGTTTCCCGTCCAGAATGCACTTCATAATGGCACGAAGGGCCACTTCGGTCTTGCCGTAGCCCACGTCGCCGCAGAGGAGCCGGTCCATGGGGCGGGGCTGCTCCATATCTCGCTTGACCTCTTCAATGCAGCGAAGCTGGTCGCCGGTCTCGGTATATTCAAACTGATCTTCAAAGTCCTTCTGCCACGGGGAGTCGGGGGAGAAAGCGAAGCCGGGCTGCCGCTGCCGCTGAGCGTAAAGTTGGATCAGACCCTTGGCCAGGTCCTTCACCGCCCGTCGGGCGCGGGACTTGGCCTTTTCCCAGTCGGCGCCGCCCAGCTTGGAGAGCTTTTTTCGCTCGGAATCCTCGCCGGAGCCGATGTACTTGCTGACCAGATCCAGCTGGGTGGCGGGAACGTAGAGGATGTCCGTCCCGGCGTAGGCGATCTTCACATAGTCCTTCTCCACACCGTCGGCGGGCATTTTCACCATGCCCACATAACGGCCGATGCCGTGATGCTCATGCACCACCAGGTCGCCGGGGGAGAGGTCGGCATAGCTGCTGAGCTTCTGCCGGTTGGTGACATCCTTCTTCACGCTGCGGCGGCGTTTCACCGGGGCGGCGCCCCCTTCGCTGAGGACGGCCACGTTTCCCTCCGGGTACTCGAACCCGGCGGAGAGGCCGCCCACGGTGAGGACCACCTTGCCCTTTTCCGGCAGAGCGTGCAGGGCAAAGTCCACGGCGGAGCGCACTTTGTTTTCCCGCAGCATGGCCTGCAGGTTCAGTGCCCGCTGCTCTCCTCCCACCAGAACGATGGTGGAAAAGCCGCAGCGCTGGTAATGGTTCAGGTCATCCACCGCGGTCTCCAGACTCTGACCGAAGGCGGGAAGCTGCTTGGCGGAAACATCCAGCAGGGTGCGGGGCGGAAGGGGATGGTGCGAGGCAAGGAAGGCGTCCAGATAAATGACGGGGTAGTCGGCGAGGATGGCGGTCAGCTCCTCCCAGCTGCGGGAAAACACAGCGTTTTTGCCAGGGAGCTTTTCCGCCTCGATGAGGGACTTCACATCCTCTTCCAGCTGCCACTGGTCGTTTTTGGCGCGCTCGGATACCCGGGCGCTTTCTGAAAAAAGCACCACGGCGTCCGGCGGGAGGTAATCCGCGGCAGAAGCAAGCTCTGGGTAAATGCGGGGCAGGTCCAGATCGCCCCCCAAAAGGTCCTTGTCGTCCCCCAGGGCGGGCAGAACCTCTCCGGCGGGGAGGATGAGGGCCTCGTCCAGGGTGCGGACCCGGCGTTGGGTGTCAATGTCAAAAAGGCCGAGGGTGTCCACCTCATCCCCCCAAAGCTCCAGCCGGACGGGGGCCTCATGGGCGGGGGAGAAGAAGTCCAGAATACCGCCGCGCAGGGCGAACTGCCCCACGCCCTCTACCTGCTGGCAGCGGGTATAGCCTGCTGCGGTGAGGTGCTCGGCCAGCTCATTCAGGTCATAGGTGCCGGAGGCGGAAATGATGCGCTTTAACCGGTCGAACCGGTCGGGGGGCATGGTGCGCTGCATGAGGCCGAAGGGAGTGGCCACCACCAGCTGAGGCTCTTTTTCGTCCAGCAGGGCGCGCATGACCGCAAGACGGCGCTGCTCCCACTGGCGGGAAGCCACGGTACCGGGGTGGAAGAGAAATTCCCGGGCGAAAAGCAGCAGTGGCTGCTGCCCGGTGAAGGCGGTAAGGTCCGCGCTGAGGCGGTCTGCCTCTCCCTCGTCGGCGCAGAGGAGGACAGTGGTGCGCCCGGTGGAGGCAAACACCCCGGCGGCGAAGTGCGCCCGGTGCACCAGCGAAAGTCCGGAGACCGCCGCGGGGCAGCCCCCGGAGTCAATACAGGAGAGCAGGCGGGTAAACTCCGGCACCTGATCAAGGAGTGCAGTCAGCAGTTTCATGTTCCGGACACCTTCCTTTCCTATGCCGGTCCCGGGCGGCGAATCATCGGTTGTTAAAGCGATTCATGGCCTCGTCCGGTCCGCGCTGAATGAAGCATTCCACGGCGTCGCAGGCCTTTTCGGCGGCGGCGTCCATGACTTTTTTATCCTCCCCCTGAAAGCGGGAAAGCACCCAGGCGGCCATATCGTAATCGGGGTGCGGCTTATGCCCCACGCCTACCTTGATGCGGGGGAACTGGTCGGTGCCCAGATGCTGGATGATGCTCTTGAGGCCGTTGTGGCCGCCGGCGCTGCCGCCCCGACGGATACGCAGCTTGCCGAGTGAGAGCTCCGTATCGTCGGACACCACCAGCACGCGCTCCGGCGGGATCTTATAGAATTTGGCGGTGGGCCCCACGGCCTCACCGGACAGATTCATGAAGGTGACGGGCTTCAGAATGAGCACCTTTTGCCCGCCGATGTCCACCGTGCCGGTGAGGGCGCGGTTTTTCAGCTTGTTGACCGGGGTATGATACCGGGTGGACAGGGCGTCCGCCACCAGAAACCCGGCGTTGTGGCGGGTGCCCTCGTACTGGTCGCCGGGGTTGCCCAGACAGACCAGCAGCCACTGGACGCCGCCGGTTTGTTTTGTTCCGAACAGCATGGTTTGCGCTTCCTCCTGAACATGATAAAGGGCGGGCGTTTCCGCCCGCCCCTGATTCGGCGTTGGTTTGCGTTTTCCTGCGCTTACAGGAAGAGCTTGGAGACGGAGGTCTCCTCATAAATGTGCTCGATCGCCTCGGCAAACATGTGGGCCACGGTGAGATACTTGATCTTATCACACTTGACGCCCTGTTTGGCGGGAATGGTGTCGAGGAAAACCATCTCTTCCAGCACAGAATCGTTGATGCGGTCGATGGCGGGGCCGGAGAGGACGCCGTGGCTGGCGCAGGCGGTGACGGACTTGGCGCCGCCGATCTCCACCAGAGCCTTGGCCGCGTGGCAGATGGAACCGGCAGTGTCCACCATGTCGTCCAGCAGGATGACATGCTTATTCTCCACGTTGCCGATAATGTTCATGACCTCGCTGGAGTTGGCCTTCTGGCGGCGCTTGTCCACGATGGCCATGGGCATGTCCAGCTTGGTGGCGAAGGCGCGAGCGCGGGCCACACTGCCCACATCGGGGGAGACCACGATGGTGTCCTCGTGGCAGGAAGCATACTTCTCGGCGAAGTAATCCACGAACACGGGGGAGCCGAGGAGGTTGTCCACAGGAATGTCGAAGAAGCCCTGGATCTGGTTGGCGTGCAGGTCCATGGTAAGGACGCGGTCGGCGCCGGCCTCGGTGATCAGGTTGGCCACCAGCTTGGCGGAGATAGGATCGCGGGGCTTGGTCTTGCGGTCCTGACGGGCATAGCCGAAATAGGGGATGACGGCGGTGATGCGGCCGGCGGAGGCACGCTTCAGAGCGTCGATCATGATGAGCAGTTCCATCAGGTTGTCGTTCACCGGGCTGCAGGTGGACTGGATCACGAACACATCGCTGCCGCGGACGGTCTCGAAGATGGAGACAAAGTTTTCCCCGTCGGAGAAAGCGCCCACTTCGGCGCTTCCCAAGGGGATCTGGATCTCCTTGCAAATAGCCTGGGCCAGTGCGGGGTTAGAGTTGCCTGCGAAGATCTTCAGGTCTTTTCTGTGGATGAGCATCTCTCTATCCTTCCCTTCATTCAGTCGTCTCTCTGTTTCAATATTTCAAAATAAAATTGCTTACTTTTTGGCGCGGTGCTTTTTGGCCCAGTCGGCCTTGACCACCTGGCGGGCCCGGGCGATGGCCAGACTGTCGCCGGGGACATCTTCGGTGATGGTGCTGCCCGCGGCGGTATAGGCACCGTCCTCCACGGTGACGGGGGCGATGAGGTTGGTGTTGCAGCCCAGGAACACATCGTCCCCGATGGTGGTGCGGTATTTATGGTTGCCGTCATAGTTCACCGTAACGGTGCCGCAGCCGAAGTTGACCCGCTCTCCCACGTCGCTGTCGCCCACATAGGTGAGGTGGCTGATTTTGGTGCCGCAGCCGATGACGGAATTTTTCAGCTCCACAAAGTCGCCCACGCGGCAATGACTGCCGATGGTGCAGCCGGGGCGGATATAGGCGAAGGGGCCCACGGTGGTGTCTTCCCCGATGACGCTGTCCGTCCCCTGAGAGGAATTGACGGTGGTGCGGTCCCCTACGGTGCAGTTGGTGAGCATGGTGTTGGGGCCGATCTGGCAGTTTTCGCCGATCACCGTTTCCCCCCGCAGAATGGTACCCGGGAGAAGGACGGTGCCTTTGCCCACCTTCACAGTGGGCTCCACCCAGACGGCGGCCGGATCCATGAGAATGACGCCCTGCTCCTGAAGAAGCTGGCGCATGGTTGCAAACTGCTCGTTTTCCAAGCAAACTCCTCCTTACATGCCGCCCTGTATCGGGGGCGGGAAGGGGCGCGGCGCGGGAGATGCGCGAACGCCGCTGACCATTATATCAAATTGCAGTCCTTCATGCAAATTCTGCGCTTGGGCAAATTGGCAGAATTTTTCCGCCGGAATGGGGAGAAAACAGCCAAATCTTACGAGGGAGGGGCCGTCAGACGGGAAGAGGGGACCTTATCCATCAGGTCCAGCCGGAAATAAAGGCGGGAAAGTTCCACCGTGGCGCAGAAGGTATCCACCGCGTTGACCAGCAGCGCCTCCTTGCTGTGGGGCAGGTATTTGCCAAAGGGCCACATGTGGGAGAGGATGATGTTCTCCTCCTTGGGAGAGAGGGAAGTGATGGTTTTGGCATTTCCCCAGGCGGCCACCGGATGGTCGAAACATTGCCAGCCCGGATGAGCGGATTTGTCCCGATTATTATAAAGGTATAAATCATGCAGCAGCCCGCCCCGGGCAGCCGCGTGATAGTCCCAGCCCCATTTTTTTGCCAAGGCGTAAGAGAGGTAGGAGACGAACATGGAATGGTTGAAGCAGGTCATTTTCCCGTGATGATGGAACTCTTTCATTTTCTGCACCTCGGGGGTGGAGACCAGATCGCCGACTTCGGCGTAAAATGCTTTCCGTTTGCTGTCCGGAATGCGCGAGATCATAGTATTACCAGCTTTTTGCAGAGAATTTTGCCGGTGCCGACCGGCTCAAGTCCATTATACCACGGAATCAAGGGGATGTCATGAATATTTTTGCTTGACAGAGGATGGAAAACCATGTATATTAACTGTACTAATACACGCAGTACAGTTAAAGGCGAAAGGGGGAATCTGTGTGCTTCAGCTGGATTATCGGGATCCGCGGCCCATTTACGAGCAGGTGAAGGAAGGACTGAAGCGGCTGATGGTGACCGGGGGATTGCGGGAAGGGGAAAAGCTCCCCTCCGTGCGGTCGTTGGCAAGCTCGCTGGCCATCAATCCCAACACCATCCAACGGGCATATGTGACCCTGGAACAGGAGGGCTATGTCTTCAGCGTGGCGGGCAAGGGGAGCTTTGTGGCCCGACGGGTCGGTGTGGACCCGGTGAAGAAAAAGGAGCTGCTGGAGCGGCTGGAACGGACCGTGGAGGAGCTGCGATTCCTCAGAGTTGCGGAGGATGAGATCCAGTCACATGTGAAACAGAAAGAAGGAGGTGAGGCGCAATGATCCGTGTGGAAGATCTGGTGAAGAACTTTGACGGCTTCCGGGCGCTGGACGGGCTGAATATGCATGTGCCCCGGGGGTCGGTCTACGGCCTGGTGGGGCCCAACGGCGCGGGCAAGTCCACGGTGATCCGCCATATCTGCGGCATTTACCGGCAGGACGGCGGAACGGTGTTGGTGGACGGAAAGCCGGTGTACGAAAACGCGGCGGTGAAGGCGAAGATCGCCGCCATTCCGGACGATTTTTACTATTTCCCTTCCGCCTCCTGCCGGGACATGATGAAGTTTTACCGGGGGTTTTACCCAGAGTTTGACGAAAAGCGGTATGAGGCTCTGAAGGATGTGTTCCGCACGGTGAACGAAAAACAGCCCCTGCGGCGGCTGTCCAAGGGGATGCGGAAGCAGGCGGCCTTCTGGCTGGCGCTGTGCTGCAGGCCGGAAGTGCTGGTGCTGGACGAGCCGGTGGACGGGCTGGACCCGGTCATGCGGCGGCAGGTGTGGGGCCTTCTGCTGGGCGATGTGGCCGAGCGGGGCACTACGGTGCTGGTGGCCTCCCACAACCTGCGGGAACTGGAGGATGTGTGCGACCATGTGGGCATTCTGAACCGGGGCAAGGTGCTCCTGGAGCGCAGCCTTGCCGAGCTGCAGGAAAACGTGGTGAAGCTGCAGATGGCATGGGACGGCGAGGCGCCGGAGATCCCGGCGGAGCTTTCCGTGCTGCACCGCTCCTGCGTGGGACGGGTACACACCCTGATCGTGCGGGGCGGCGCGGAGCGGGCCGCGGCGATCCTGAGAAAGACAAACCCCATTCTGGTGGACGCGGTGCCGCTGACGCTGGAGGAGATCTTCATTTATGAGCTGGGAGGTGAGGGCTATGAAGTGCGCGAGATCCTTCTTTAACAAAACACTGCTGAAGAAGAACGTTCAGCGGTTTTGGCCTTTGTGGGCGCTCTATCTGGTGCTGCTGCTCTCCATGCCGGTGGAGCTTTTGCAGCAAAACGGCATGTACCGCAGCTGGGGCGGCGAGGACCTGCCGCAGCTTTTAAGTAACAGGGCATGGACACTGCCGGGAGATTATCTGCATTTCCTGGTGTTCGTAACGGCGGTCATGGGCGTTCTGGTGGCCATGGCGCTGTTCTCTTACCTTTGCAGCCCAGGGGCGGCGGGGGCCATGCACACCCTGCCCATCCGGCGGGAGGGGCTGTTTCTTACGAACTTCGTCTCCGGGCTGCTGTTTTTCTGGGTCCCCAATGTGATCGTGTTTCTGATCACGGCGGCTTTGGAGGGGGCGCTGGGGTGCCTGCACATCGGGCCGCTGGCAGTCTGGCTGCTGATCGCCTGTGTTTACAGCCTGTTTTTCTTTGCGCTGGCGGTGTTCTGCGCGGTGCTGACCGGGCATCTGGTGGCCATTCCGGTGTTTTATCTGGTCATCAATGTGCTGGTGGCCGGGGCGGAATTCCTGCTGGAAAATGTGATGACGGAGCTGCTGTTCGGCTTTTCCGGCTGGGACCGGTTCGTGGATGTGGCGGAATGGCTCACGCCGGTGTGGAAGCTCAACCACGCGGTGGGCTATGCCGCGGTATACGACGAAACGGGCCAGTTTGCCACCAACGTGGTGTTTCAGGGCCTTCCTGTTGTGGGGATCTGCGCCGGGGCGGCAGTGGTGCTGGCGGTCGTGGCCCTGCTCATTTACCGTAAGCGGGCCGTGGAGCGGGCCGGAGACGTGGTGGCCGTGGGCTGGGTGCGGCCCATCTTCCGCTACGGCGTGTCGGCCGGGTGCGCCCTGGGACTGGGCGAAGGGCTTTACGGCGTGCTTTACAATGTGCTGCCGCGGGGAATGGGCCCGCTGCTTTTCTGTATGCTGATCGGCGGGACCATCGGGTATTTTGCGGCGTCCATGCTGCTGGCCAAGAGCTTCCGGGTGCTTCGGCGGTGGAAGGGCTGGGCGGCAGTCATGGCGGCCTGCGTTGCGCTGGTGCTGGCGGTTGGATTGGACTGTACAGGGTTTGAGACCCGGGTTCCGGAGGAGAATCAGGTGGTCTCTGCCATCGTGACGAACGTGAACTGCTATCCACAGGAGGACAGCGCGGACGATGCCTATGAGGTGACCGATCCGGAGGCCATCGCCCTGCTGCTGCGCATCCATGAGGATGTGGCGGACCATCTGGGCGAGATCAAGGCCGCACAGGACGACGGAACGGAGTGCAGCGGCTTCAACGTGACGTACCTGCTCAGCAACGGCATGACCATGCGGCGGGCCTATACCTACAAGCTGCCGGTGACGGAGGAACTTCTCGCCCGGACGGACAGCTATGCCGCCTTGCTGCAGGAATTCATCAACCGGCCGGAGAACGTCTGTCAGGCCCTGCATTTGTCCCAATTGAGCGCCCGGCCGCTGGTGGGGCTGTACCTGACGAACTATGGCGGCTTTGAAGACGGCATGTCGGCGCCGCCCAGCAATGAGACCTATGATTCCGCCGAGTTGGAGACCGTCCGGAAGGCGGTGATGAAGGATGCGGCGGAGGGCAATTTTGTGCACACCCTGCTCTACGAGGACGAAAGCGAGACCGAGGTGTGGCTGGAGCTGATGGTGGCGGTGAGCGCGGAAGGCGACGAAGGGATGAGAAACGAAGAGCGGCAGGAAAGCGACTGTGTCCAGGTGGCCTTGACGAGCCGGGCGGAAAACACCCTGAAGGCGCTAAACGACCTGGGTCTTCTGCCCGGCAAGACAGAAGTCGGGTGAGGCGGATATGGAGCACGAGGACTATATGCGCCGGGCGCTGGAGCTTGCCCGGGAAGCCATGGAGGACGGCGACGTGCCCGTGGGCTGCGTGCTGGTAAAGGACGGCGTGATCGTGGGCGAAGGGCGCAACCGCCGGGAAGAGCGGGGGGACGCCACCGCCCACGCGGAGATGGAGGCCATTCGGCAGGCCAGCGAAAAGCTGCACAGCTGGCGGCTTTCCGGCGTGACCATGTATGTGACGCTGGAGCCGTGTCCCATGTGCGCGGGGGGCGTGATCAACTCCCGCATCGACACCGTGCGCTACGGCGCCAAGGAAAAGAAGATGGGGGCCTGCGGTTCCGTCCTCAATCTCTTTGAAGAGCGGTTTAACCACAAGCCGCGGGTGTACAGCGGGCTTTTGCAGAAGGAATGTGCCGCCTTGCTGGAGGAGTTTTTCGAAACATTACGATAAAAATCGAAAGAAAGAAGGAAAACTTCATATTTTTGTAATAATTGAGGTGCGAATTCGTAACAAGTGCGGGGTATCTTAATACTTGCAAGAGCAAGAGCAAACTTTTTCATTTTCTTCTTTCCTTCTATCTGACTTACGGCAGGGGCCGGACACCTTTGGAGCGGGTGTCCGGCCCCTGCTGCGTTTTCCGGATATTCCCGTGCTTCGGGGACATACTAACCCGGAACGGGAGGGAAGCGAATGGGAAACATCAGCCGGGAAGGAAAAGGGGACGGGCCGCATCCCCGTCAAGAACCGCGCATTCCGCTGCCCTTGACGGAGGAGAACGTGCGGAAGGTATTCCGCAACGCGGCGGATTTCGGTGAGCGGAAGGCGTTGCTGGGCGGGAACGAAAACCGGCCGGTGACGCTGTTCTTCATCGGAGGCATGGTGCGGGGCGAGCGGGTGAACGACTATCTGCTGCGGCCCCTGGCCCAGGACCGGCGGCTGGGGGAGGCGGACGCGGAGGAGGCGTACCGCCTTTTGAAGAACGGGGCGCTATACAATTTATATATAAAGGTATGCACAGATATGGACGCTGCCGCCGGGGCGCTGGTGGACGGAAGCTGCCTTCTCATGTTCCCGGGGGAGAGACGGGCGCTTTCGTTCTCCACCGCTACGGAGGAGAAGCGCTCGGTCAGCGAACCGGAGAACGAAAGCTCCGCCAAAGGGGCGCGGGATTCCTTTGTGGAGAGTCTGCGCACCAACACCAGCTTGGTGCGGCGGCGGCTGAAGGCGCCGGAGCTGTGCCTGAGCGAGCACATCGTGGGGCGGCAGTCCCTGACGGCGGTGGATGTTTTATGGCTGGAAGGGATCGCCGACCCGGAGCTTGTGAAGAAAATTCAGGCCCGGGTGGATGAGATCGACATTGCGTCCCTGTCCGGGGCGGGCTTTCTGGAGCAGTATGTGGTGGACGAGAGGCATACGGCCTTTCCCCTGACCCATTTCACCGAGCGGCCCGACCGCTTTTCCGCCGGGCTGGCGGAGGGCCGGGTGGGCATTCTGGCGGACGGGATGCCCGTAGGGTGGCTTCTGCCCGCCACGGTGGACCAGTTTCTGGCCACGGAGCAGGAGCTGTCCGGCGGATGGGTGACGGCGGGGGTGCTGCTGGTGCTGCGCTATCTGTGCCTTTTTGTGTCCCTGCTGCTGCCGGGGATCTATATTGCGGCGGTGCTGTTTCACCCGGAGATGCTGCCGGCGCCGCTGATGAAAAGCATCGTGTCGGCCAAGCGGGACGTGCCCTTCGGCACGGTGTTTGAGGTCTTGATGCTGCTGGGGGCCTTTGAGCTTTTGCAGGAGGCGGGGCGGTATCTTCCGGCGGCCATCGGGCAGATGGCGTCCATTCTGGGGGGACTGGTGGTAGGCAGCGCGGCGGTGGAGGCCCGCATTATCTCCCCCGCGGTGCTGGTGACGGTGGCGGTGGCCGGAGTGGCGGGGTTCACGACACCCAGTCAGGACTTTGCCGGGGCTCTGCGGCTGTGGCGGGTAGGTTTGGCCGTTCTGGCTGCCGCAGGGGGGCTTCCGGCGGTGACCTTGGGACTGCTGGCCCTGCTGCTGCATCTGGGACGGCTGGAGACCTTCGATGTGCCGTATCTTGCACCCTTTGCCTCATCGGTGGGGACGGAAGACGGGCGGTATGAGGTGCTGCGCCTTCCTCTTCCGGCGGCGAAGCTGCGGCTTGCCTACCTGCGGGTGAAAAACCGGAGGAATCAGCGATGAAACGGACACTCTGCGTGCTTCTGGCAGCACTGTGCGCCCTGCTGTCCGCCTGTGCAGGGCGGGAACCGGATGACCTCTCCGTGGTGCGGCTCCTGTCGCTGGACCGGGCGGGGAAAGGATACACCGCCGCGGCCTTCCCCCTGGCGATCGAGGAAGGGGACCGGTTTGCGGTCTCTGGCAGCGGGGAAAGCACGGCGGAGGCACTGATGGCCCTGACGGCGGAGGAGAGCGGAAGCGCGTTTCTGGGGCACACGGAGCATGTAGTGCTGGGAGAGAGCTATGGCGAGAACGGCATCGGGGAGCTGCTGAGCTGCGCGGTGCTGGGGGATACGCTGCGGCCGGACAGCTACCTTTGGACGGCACTTGCAGGCAGCGGCGCGGACTGGGCATCCAGCAGCGGTGGCGACCGGGGCGCGGAAACCCTGAATCGCCTGACCGGCAGCTCAGGTGAAAAAAGCGTGGTTTCCGTCACGGCGGCGCAGGCGGCGACCGCGCTTCGGCAAAACGGCGCGGTGCTGCTGCCCGCCCTCGCCCCAGACGGGGCGAAAACGGCGGGGTACGCGGTCTTTTCCCGGGGAATGCTGACCGGCACGCTGGAAGGGGACGCATCTCTGGGGGCCGAGCTTCTGCTGGAGGAGCCGTGCGGTCAGACGATGGAGGTGCATGGCCGGGCAGTGCGCCTTACCGGGGTTAAGGTGACAGTGACGCCCCTGTGGAACGGAGGGGAATTCTCCGGCGTGGAGATTTTCTGCCGGGTAAAGGCACGGATGGGAAGCGGAAAGACTCTGAGCGCAGAAGAGCGGGAAGCGCTGGAGCTTGCCGCCGCTCGGGTGGTGGAGACGCGGATTCTGGCGGCGACCGGAGCATTGAAGGAACTGGATGCCGACGGCGCAGGCTGGAAACACAAGGCGCTGGAGCGCACCTTTTGGAAGGCGGATGAGCTGGAGGAAGCCTGGCCGGAAAGGCTGAGCGAACTGAGCATCCGGGTGCGGGTGTCAGTGCAGGCGGAACGGTGAAAAAACGGGAGGAAGAGCATGAGAGAGGCGATCTCGCTGCGGCAGCTGCTGACCCTGATGGCGGCAGCCCTGACGGCGGCGGCGCTGCGCCTGCTGCCGGGGGCAAGCGCGACGGCTGCAGGCGGCGAAGGCGGCTGGCTGGCCCCGCTGGCGGTGCTGCCGGGGGCCTTTTTGCTGGGAGCCATGCTGTGGGACCTTCTGGACCGGGCGCCGGAGGGGTTTGGCCTGGGCGAGGTGTACCGGTCGATCTTGGGGAAAAGACTCGGACTGGCGGTGCTGCTTCTTTATCTGGTGTGGATGGTGCTGATCTTGACCATGGGGATTGTGCAGTGCGGGGAACGGCTGAGCGCGCTGGGCTATGAGGGCGGGGGGAAGCTCCTGTTCCTTGGCGCGGCCCTTTTGCTTACTGGCCGGGCGGCCATGGGGAAACTGACGGCCTTCGCCCGGGCGGTGGAGATCTGCTTCCTGCTGCTGGGGTGCGCCCTGGGGGCAGTGCTGCTTCTGGCGGCCTTTCAGGTGAAGCCGGGGAACCTGCTGCCGCTGCGGGGGGACGTCCTGCGCAGCGCGTGGCCGGTGCTGGAAACAGTGTGCGCGGCGGTGCCGGGCTTCTTCCTGCTTGGAAAGGTGCCGAAGGAAGAGCGGGTACGGGGACGGCAGAGAACGATGCTGTGGCTGCTGGCGGGGGCCGGAGTGCTGCTCATGGTGCATATCGTGTGCTTCGGAAGCTATGGCTGGGAGACGGTAAAGGACCAGCGGGTGCCTTTTTACGAGGCGGCGAAACAGGCGGGCCTCCCCGGAGCCTTTCAACGGGCGGAGGCAGCCGCGGCGGCCGTGCTGTTCCTGAGTGACGGCGCGCTGTTCGGAAGTACCTTATATATTGTAAAAGAGATCGGCAGGAGCATGGGCGCGGGAAAAGGAAATGAGAAGAGGCTGGTGTCCATATGTGGAGTGCTTGGCGCGCTGCTTTCCTTCCTTGCGGGGAGAGAACCGAAGCTCGGGGAAGTAATCGGACAGGAAATTCTGCCGTGGATGAGCGCGGGATTGGGCATTCTGGTACCGGCAGTAGTGTGGGTTTTACGAAAAGGGAGGAGAAGAGAAGGACTATCTTGTGGTAGAGAGAAGGGCAAAACGGAAGATGTAGTTGATGGAAAAGAAACTGAAAAAAGAAGCGAAAAAAACGAAAAAAGGTGTTGACAAGAGACCCCTGATTTGGTATATTAGTTGAGCACTTGATGAACGGCTTCTGCCGAGGGCTTCCGGAAAAGAAAGTTCAAAAAACTTCAAAAAAGTTCTTGACAAAAGCTTGAGGGTGTGTTAAAATGAAATTCCGCTGTGAGGGGCG
>CAKUEI010000038.1 GCA_934646175.1 uncultured Oscillospiraceae bacterium | reverse complement strand
CTGTCCGGCAGCACCATTCCCCACGAGGTGATCGGTGCGTTCGGCGCCGGCCGCGTGCTGATGAAGCCCGCTGCCCCCGGTACCGGCGTGATCGCCGGCGGCCCTGTCCGTGCCGTGCTGGAAGCGGCCGGCATCAAGGATATCCGCACCAAGTGCCTGCGCTCCAACAACCCCCAGAACGTGGTGGCTGCCACCATGGAGGGTCTGAAGTCCCTGCGTGGCCCCGAAGAGGTGGCCCGTACCCGGGGCAAGAGCGTGGACGAAATCGTAGGTTAAGGAGGACGGACCACAATGGCAAATCTGAACATTAAGCTGGTCAAGAGCCTGAATGGCCGTATCGCCAAGCACAAGGCGACTGCTGAGGCTCTGGGCCTGCGCAAGATCGGCGATACCACCGTCCAGCCCGACAACGAGGCGACCCGCGGCAAGATCAGCCACATCGGCTATCTCGTCGAGGTCACCGAGCAGCAGTAAGGAGGGACCGGAACAATGAATCTTCATGAACTCTCCCCGGCGCCCGGCTCCACTCAGGTGGGCAAGCGCAAGGGCCGGGGCAACGGTACCGGCAACGGCAAGACCGCAGGCCGCGGCCAGAAGGGCCAGAAGGCCCGCAGCGGCGGCGGCGTCCGCGTCGGCTTTGAAGGCGGCCAGATGCCTCTGGCCCGCCGCATCCCCAAGCGCGGTTTCCACAACATTTTCGCGAAACCTCTGGAAGCTATCAACGTTTCTGCACTCAACAAGTTTGAGGACGGTGCCACGGTCAGCGCCTGCGACCTGCTGGAGCAGGGCATCCTCTCCAAGTGCGAGTATGGCGTGAAGGTGCTGGGCAACGGCACCCTGACTAAGAAGCTTACCGTCCGTGCTACCGCTTTCTCCGCTTCCGCGAAGGAGAAGATCGAAGCGGCTGGCGGGAAGGTAGAGGTGGTCTAAGTGATTCAGACCATCCGCAACGCCTGGAAGGTACCCGAGCTGAAGAAAAAGCTCCTCTTCACCCTCTTGGTGCTGCTGATCTTCCGCGTGGGCGCGGCGATCCCCGTGCCCTATATCGACAAGACTGCCCTGTCCACCTATCTGACGGCGAACAGCGGCACCATCTTCGGCCTCATCAACGCCATGAGCGGCTCTGCCTTCTCTCAGGCGACGGCGTTCGCCCTGTCGATCCAGCCGTATATCAACGCCTCCATCATCATCCAGCTGCTGACCATTGCCATCCCGGCTCTGGAGCGCATGGCGAAGGATGGCGGCGAAGACGGCAAGCGGAAGCTTGAGAGCATTACCCGCTATGTGAGCATTGCCATCGCCCTGCTGCAGGGCTTCGGCTACTACACCCTGATCAAGAGCTACGGCATCCTGAATGCCGGCTCCGCCAACGGCGTGTGGGTCGCTTTGGTCATCGTCCTCTCCTTCACCGCAGGCTCCACCTTCCTGATGTGGCTGGGTGAGCAGGTGAACGAGTTTGGCGTTGGCAACGGCATTTCCATCATCCTGTTCGCTGGCATCATCTCCCGCGTGCCCAGCGGTGTGATGTATCTGTTCAACGGCACCCGGAACTATATCATGGGTGTGACCGGCGACAACATCATCCGCCTGCATCCCGTGGGGACGATCGCCATCATCGTGGGCATTCTGGCCATTATCCTGTTCATCGTGTTCATCACCAACTCCGAGCGCCGCATTCCGGTGCAGTACGCCAAGCGCGTGGTGGGTCGCAAGATGTACGGCGGTCAGTCCACCCACATCCCCCTGAAGGTCAACATGGCTGGCGTGCTGCCCATCATCTTCGCTCAGGCCATTGCCTCCCTGCCCGCGACCATCGCCGCCTTTGCCGGCGTGGACAAGAACACGGAAGGCTTCTGGGGTGGTTTCCTGACGGTGTTTGATGCCAACGGCATCGTGTACTGCATCGTGTACTTCCTGCTGATCGTTTTCTTCAGCTATTTCTACTCCACCATGCAGTTCAACCCCGTCGAGGTTGCCAACAACCTGAAGAAGAACGGCGGCTTTATCCCGGGCTTCCGTCCCGGCAAGCCGACCTCTGACTTCATTGCCAAGGTCCTGTCCAAGATCACCATGTTCGGCGCCCTGTACCTGGCCATCATCGCCATCCTGCCCATCATCGTGGGCAACGTGAGCGGTCTGAGCCATCTGGCCATCGGCGGTACCTCCGTGGTCATCGTGGTGGGCGTGGCGCTCGAAACGGTCAAGGCCATGGAAGCTCAGATGATGATGCGTCATTACAAGGGCTTCCTGGAGTAAGAGGTGTATACGGAATGAAACTGATTCTGTTAGGCGCTCCCGGCGCCGGAAAAGGCACCCAGGCGGAGATCTTGAGCAAAAAACTGGGGATCCCCACCATCTCCACCGGCAACATTCTGCGTGCCGCCGTGAAGAACGAGACCCTCATCGGCCTGAAGGCCAAGAGCTTTATGGACGCCGGCAAGCTGGTCCCCGATGAAGTCATCATCGGCATCATCGTGGAACGCCTGGCCGAGCCGGACTGCAAAAACGGCTACATCCTGGACGGCGTGCCCCGCACGATCGCTCAGGCGGAAGCCATGGAGAAGGCCGGTATCCATTTCGACAAGGTCATCTCTCTGGAGGTCTCCGATGCGGAGATCGAGCAGCGTATGACCGGTCGCCGGACTTGCCTTGCCTGCGGCGCCACCTACCACGTGGTTGCAAATCCCCCCAAACATGAGGGCATCTGTGACCAGTGCGGCGGTGAGTTGACCCAGCGCAAGGACGACAAGCCCGAGACGGTGAAGGCGCGCCTTGCCACGTATCACACCGAGACTGAGCCGCTGAAGGGATTTTATGCCGAGCGCGGCGTGCTGGCCACGGTGGAGAACCCCGGCAGCATCGAAGGCACCACGGAAGCGGTGCTGAAAGCGTTGGAAGCGTGAGAACATGGAGTTGATCTCTCTGAAATCCCAGCGTGAGCTGGAAATGATGCGCCGCGCCGGGCGGATCACTGCGGGGGCTCGCGCTCTGGCGGGGAAAATGGTAGCCCCCGGCGTTACGACCCTTCAGATCGACACCGCAGTGCGCCGGTTCATCGAAAGCCACGGCGCAAAGCCCTCTTTCCTGGGCTACGGGGGATTTCCCGGAAGCGCCTGCATCTCGGTGAACGACGAAGTGATCCACGGCATCCCCGGTCACCGGAAGCTGAAAGAGGGCGACATCGTCAGCGTTGACGTGGGCGCCTATATCGACGGCTTCCACGGCGACTGCGCCGGCACCTTCCCCTGCGGGCAGGTGAGCGAGGAGGCCCTGCGGCTGATCCGCGTGACGGAGCAGAGCTTCTGGGCAGGCCTGAAACAGGCCGTCCCGGGCAAGCGCGTCTCCGACATTTCCCATGCGGTGCAGCAGCTGGCTGAGTCCTACGGCTACGGCGTGGTGCGGGAATATGTGGGCCACGGTGTGGGCAGCAAGCTCCACGAGGCCCCTGAGGTCCCCAACTATGGCCCCGCGGGGCACGGCCCCCGTCTTCAGGTGGGTATGGTCATTGCGGTGGAACCCATGATCAACATGGGCGGCAAGGAGATCCGCAACATGAAGGACGGCTGGACCGTCCGCACAGCTGACGGCTCCATGGCGGCCCACTATGAGAACACCATCGCCATCACCGAGCACGGGCCGGAGATCCTGACCACCGACGAGGACATGTGACCATGGACTTCCGAGTGGGACAGATCGTCCGCTCCCGTGCAGGGAGAGACAAGGGCGAGTGGTTCTGCATCGTCCAGGTGGAGGACGGATTCCTCTACCTGGCGGACGGAAAACGGCGCAGACTGGCTGCTCCGAAGCGAAAGCGCAGCAGCCACGCAGAGCTTTTGGGCGAATGCGATCCGTCTGTGCAAGACCGCCTGCGGCGGAACGAGACCGTGGGAAACCGCGAACTGCGGAGGGCGCTGGCCGCCTTCCGAGAGGGAGGTAATCACGCTTGGCAAAAGACGATATGATCGAGCTGGAGGGTGTTGTGACCGAGGCACTGCCGAACACCACGTTCCATGTGGACATCGGCAACGGCCACATCATTCTGGCGCATATCTCCGGCCGGCTGCGCATGAACTTCATCCGTATCCTGCCGGGTGACAAAGTCACCGTTGAAATGTCGCCTTACGATCTGACCCGCGGTCGGATCACCTGGCGAAGCAAGTAAGTTTAACGACCGAGTTGCAGCAGCCCTGCCCGAGCCTTGCCTCGGACAGGGGGCGCGCTCTCCCGTGGGGAGCGGCGCCGTACTGCAATGAGGGGCCATTCAGGCATTCAGGAGGTAGAAACAAATGAAAGTAAGACCGTCCGTGAAGCCCATGTGCGAGAAGTGCAAGATCATCAAGCGCAAGGGCAAAGTCATGGTTATTTGCGAAAACCCCAAGCATAAGCAGAGACAAGGTTAAAGGAGGGGCAAAGGAAATATGGCACGTATTGCCGGCATCGAACTGCCGAGAGACAAACGAGTGGAGATCGGCCTCACTTATATCTTCGGCATCGGGCGCACCAGCGCCAATAAAATCCTGGCTGAGACCGGGATCAACCCCGATACCCGCGTGAAGGACCTCACCGACGAGGACGAGGCAAAGCTGCGCGAAGTCATCGGCGAGAAGTACGTGGTGGAAAGCGATTTGCGCCGTAATGTCGCGATGGACATCAAGCGCCTGACCGAGATCGGCTGCTACCGCGGCATGCGGCACCGTAAGGGCCTGCCCGTCCGCGGCCAGCGCAGCAAGACCAACGCCCGTACCCGCAAGGGTCCGAAGCGCACGGTCGCCAATAAGAAGAAGTAAGGAGGGATACTGTAATGGCTACTGCTACCAAGGGCAAGAAGGTTGTCCGCAAGCGCCGCGAGCGCAAGAACATCGAAAAGGGAGCCGTGCATATCCGCTCCTCTTTCAACAACACCATGGTCACCGTGACCGACGAGAAGGGCAACGCCCTCTCCTGGGCTTCCTCCGGCGGACTGGGTTTCCGCGGCTCCCGCAAGTCCACTCCGTTTGCTGCGCAGAGCGCGGCTGAGACCGCTGCCAAGGCCGCTATGGAGCACGGCCTGAAGAGCGTGGAAGTGTACGTGAAGGGCCCCGGCGCCGGTCGTGAGGCCGCTATCCGCGCCCTGCAGGCTGTGGGCCTGGAAGTCACCCTGATCAAGGACGTGACTCCCGTCCCCCATAACGGCTGCCGTCCGCCCAAGCGCCGCCGCGTCTGATCTGAGAAGAAGGAGGTTTTTGACACATGGCCAGAAATATGCAGCCCATTGCCAAGCGGTGCAAGGCTCTGAACCTTTCCCCCGCCACCATGGGCTATGCCAAGAAGGATACCAATCGTAACCCTAAGGGTCAGATGCGCCGCAAGCAGTCCGAGTACGCCACTCAGCTGACCGAGAAGCAGAAGGTCAAGTTTGTCTACGGCGTCATGGAGAAGCAGTTCCGTTCTTACTACGAGAAGGCTTCCCGCATGCAGGGCAAGACCGGTGAGAACCTGCTGAGCCTGGTGGAGCGCCGCCTGGACAACGTCGTGTACCGCCTGGGCTTCGCCATGACCCGCCGTGAGGCCCGTCAGCTGGTGAGCCACGGCCACTTCACCGTCAACGGCCAGCGCGTGGACATCCCCTCCATGCTGGTGAGCGTGGGCGATGTCATCGAAGTGCGCGAGAAGAGCCGCTCTTCCGTGAAGTTTAAGCGCCTGCTGGGCGAGGACGCCATCCACGTGGATGCCCCCAAGTGGCTGGAGCGCACCAAGGACGCCCTGGTGGGCAAGGTCCTGTCTCTGCCCACCCGCGAGGATATCGATCTGCCGGTGGAAGAGCACCTGATCGTCGAGTTGTACTCGAAATAATTAGGAGACCCTCGATTATTGGTAAGCGAAAAATCGCCGGCGGGCGCCGCCCGTCGGCGGATATAAGGAGGGTACTACATGGTAGAAATCGAAAAGCCCCGCATCGAATGCGTGGAGAACCCCGGCGACAGCTCTTACGGCAAGTACGTCATCGAACCGCTGGAGCGCGGCTACGGCACCACGCTGGGTAACTCCCTGCGCCGCATTCTGCTCTCTTCCCTGCCCGGTACCGCCGTCACCACCATTAAGATCAGCGGTGTCCAGCACGAATTTTCCACCATCCCCGGTGTGAAAGAGGACGTGACCGAGATCGTCCTGAACGTGAAGGGCATTATTGCAAAGCTGCACTGCGAGGGTGTGAAAACCGTTTATATTGAAGCCTCCGGCGAGTGCGAAGTCACGGCCGGCGACATCAAGGCGGACGGCGAGGTCGAGATCCTCAATCCGGAGCTGCACATTGCCTCCCTTGGCTCGGACGCCAGCCTGAACATGGAGCTGACACTGTCCCACGGCCGCGGCTATGTGCCCGCTGACCGGAACAAACCCAGCCAGACCATCATTGGCGTGATCCCGGTGGACTCCATTTATACGCCGGTGCGCAAGGTGAATTATACGGTGGAAAACACCCGCGTGGGAGACGCCACCGACTATGATAAGCTGACTCTGGAGGTCTGGACCAACGGCACCATCGACGCCCGCGACGCGGTGAGCCTGGGCGCACGCATCCTGTGCGACCATTTCACCCTGTTCACGGACCTGAGCGAGACCATGGGTAGCCGCTCCACCGTGGTGGAGAAGGCGGAGGCCCAGCGGGACAAGGTGCTGGAGATGACCATCGAAGAGCTGGATCTTTCCGTGCGCAGCTTCAACTGCCTGAAGCGCGCCAACATCAACACGGTGGAGGATCTGATTTCCAAGACCGAGGATGAGATGATGAAGGTCCGCAATCTGGGACGCAAGTCCCTGGAAGAGGTTATCAACAAGCTGGCTATGATGGGCCTGTCCCTGGCCAGCGATGACAACTAACACATGAAATCATGCGATCCCCGGTTCATGGAGGTGTAAGAAATGCGTAAGCTCGGAAAGACCAGCGACCAGCGCCGCGCCATGCTGCGCGCCATGGTGACCTATCTGCTGGAGAACGGCCAAATCAAGACCACCGCTTCCCGCGCCAAGGAGGTTGCTCCTCTGGCAGAGAAGATGATCACCCTGGCCAAGAACAGCAATCTGGCCAACTATCGTCAGGCTCTCAGCTTCATCACCAAAGAGGATGTTGCCAAGAAGCTGTTCGATGAGATTGGCCCCAAGTATGCTGACCGCAACGGCGGCTATACCCGCGTTGTGAAGATGGGCCCCCGCCGCGGCGATGCGGCCGAGATGGCTGTCGTTCAGCTGGTGTAATTACCGGTTTTCGGTATAATTGCAAAGAAACCCTCCCACTTTCCAATGGAAAGCGGGAGGGTTTTTCATTTTGCCGGGGGAGATTTTACCCCTCCGTTTCGTCCGGCAGGAGGAAACCGGCGTCGGCGAGGGCGGAAAGGACCCGAGCCATCACCTGCTCGTCCGGGGCGCAGATGGTGTGCAGGTGGATGCCGCCGGTGAGGGCGGAGAGAGGCTCCGCTCCGGCCACTCGGAGGAGAAATTCCTCCACATCTGCCCGGGAACGGAGGTGCAGGGGGCCGGTGAGCTGGCCGTAGACGGGGTGCTCCACGATAACGTCCAGCACCTCGCCGCCGGCGTCCACAATGGTGTTGAGCTCGCGGCCCATGTCCTCCGGCGTATGCTGGCATGCCGCCAGACGGCGGACGCCGGGGAGGGCGGCGGAACGATTCAGCACATAGCCCCGGGGGGTGGCGGAAATGGCGGCGCCCCCCGCCCGCAGAAGGGCAATGTCCCCCACGATGATCTGACGGCTGACACCCAGTCGGGTGGCCAGAGTGGTGGCGGAAATGGGATCCTGCGCGGAAGCGAGGATGGAACGGATCTGAGAACGGCGTTGATCGGCACGCATTTGGAACCTCCGGAGTGCCGTGCCGGCTGGGCACGGGAATTGATTGCTTCCATTATAATCGCTTGCGGAAAAGTTGGCAAGAGGGTGAAGCGGATGCTTTAGCGCTTGCGTTTCCGGGGGTTTCCGGGTATAATAAAAAAGATAAAAGGGAGGCGCTGAAGCCATGACAAAGCAGGAAGCATTTGAATTTCTTGATCGGCTGGCACAGGGCATTGCCGAGACCTTCGGCGGCTGCTGTGAAACGCTGGTACATGATTTTTCCGTTCCCACCCACCCGATTTTGGCCATCTATAACGGCCAAGTATCCGGCCGGGATGTGGGCTCCACCATGGATATTCTGGGCACCCATAAGGCCCTGGACGCAGAGGCTGCGGTGAGCGACCTTGTGAACCTCTACGCGGTGACACCGGACGGGCGGCAGATCAAAAGCTCCACCTTCCATCTCATGGGAGAGGACTACAATCTGGCCCTGGGCATCAACTTCGACTTTTCGTCCCTGGTGTATGCAAACCGCATTCTGGTGGACCTGATGAGCGCCGATGCCGACCTGCAGAGCGCCATGTGGCAGACCGGCGACAGCGGCATGGGCGACCTGTTTGACGAGTGCATGACGGCGGTGGGCAAGCCCGCGGGCAACCTGACAAAAAAGGACCGGGTGAAGATCATTACCCTGTTGGACCAGAAAAATTTCTTCTCCTACCGGAAGTCGGTGCCCTTTGTGGCCAAACGGCTGGGGGTTTCCCGTTACACTATTTACAAATATCTGGGTGAGCTGAACGAACAGGAGAGCACCCAGACGGAGGGAGAGGCCGAACGATGAACGAGGACTGGAAAAAGCGCATTGAAGAATGGTTTGCGGATAAGGAGACCCAGCTGGTGTGCGACATTGCCCGGCTGGTGGAGATCCGCAGCGTAAAGGGCGAGGCCGGGGAAGGCTGCCCCTTCGGTCCCGGCCCGGCGGCGGTGTTATCCGAGGCGCTGGAGCTTTGCAAGGAAAAGGGGATGCTGGTCACCGACTATGACCACTATGTGGGCACGGCGGACCTCAATGACAAAAAGACCATTGTGAACATTCTGGGTCATCTGGACGTGGTGGACGAAGGGACCGGTTGGACCGTGACGGAGCCGTACACCCCCAAGATCGTGGACGGGATGCTGTACGGCCGGGGCACAGATGACGACAAGGGCCCGGTGGTGGCGGCACTGTATGCTATGCAGGCGGTGAAGGAGTTGGGCGTGCCCCTGAAGTATAATGCCCGGCTCATTATGGGTACCGATGAGGAAAGCGGTTCCGAGGACCTGAAGCATTACTTTGCCAAGGAACCCTTTGCTCCCTGGTCCTTCACCCCGGACGCGGGATTCCCGGTGACCAATGTGGAAAAGGGCAGCTATAAACCCACCTTTACGAAAACCTGGGAGCAGAGCGATGTCCTGCCCCGGGTGACCGAGCTGCACGGCGGCGTGCGCATCAACGTGCTGCCCGGCGAGGCCGTGGCAGTGGTGAAGGGTATCGACCCCTTTACCATGGGGCCCCTGGCCCTGCCCATTGCCAAGGAGATGGAGGTCACCTACGGCATGACGGAAATCGCCGGCGGGACCCGGGTGCGTTGCCAGGGTACGGCGGCCCACGCCTCTACCCCCAACGAGGGCAACAACGCCATTACGGCGCTGATTGCCCTGCTGGCCTCTCTCCCGCTGGCGGACTGCGGCAGCACCCGGGCCATTCAGGATCTGGCCGATCTGTTCCCCCACGGGGACTGCTACGGCGCTACTCTTGGCATTGCCCAGAAGGACGAGGTGTCCGGCGGGCTGTCGGTGGCCTTCTCCCTGCTGGAGATGACCGAGACAGGGCTGGAAGGCCGGTTTGACGCCCGGGTGCCCATCTGTGCCAATGACGAAAATTGCCGCAAGGTGACGGAAAGAGCCTTTGAAGAGCGGGGCTTTGCTTGCAAAGGACAGATGGACGCCCCCCACTATACCCCGGCGGAGGGTCCGTTTATTCAGACCCTGCTGGAGTGCTATGAGGGCTATACGGGCTTGAAGGGCGAGTGCCTTTCCACCGGCGGCGGCACCTATGTGCACGATATCCCGGGGGGTGTGGCCTTCGGCTGCGGGATGCCGGGCTTTGTGTCCAACCTTCACGGGCCGGACGAGCATATGAGCATTGCGGACACCCTGACGGCGGCAAAGATCTTTGCCCAGGTGCTGGTGGAAATGTGCGGCGAAGAGAGCACATTTTAAGATCGAATAAAAGGAGAATCGAGATGAGGAACGGAAAGAAGCTGCTGTGCTTTCTCCTGGCGGCGGCCATGCTGTGCGCAAGCCTGACCGCCTGCAGCAGTGACGGGCAGATGACGGCGGATAACGCGCAGGTGTACATTCAGGGTATTATGGACCGCACCTATTTGGGCAAGTTCAATCAGGATTACATGGATCTGGTGGGCGTGACTGAGGACGAGATGCGGGGGAACTATGAAAGCGGTCTGCGGACCGAGGCGGAGTATTTCTGCTATTATTTCGAGATCGAGGACCCGTCGGACGAGCTGATGGACGACATCGTGGAGTTTTACCGTCAGCTCTATAGCCACGCCAAGTACACCGTCAGCCCCGGCACCAAGCTGTCCGGCGGCGGATACGCCGTGGAGGTGGTGATCTCCCCCCTGAATGTGATCTCACTGATGAACGACGGGGAAGAGGAAATCCGGGAGAAATTCCAGAACGCTTACGAGGGGAAAGACGTGAGCGAGCTGACCGATGAAGAGATCGAGGCCCGCTGGGGCGAGGTGATCGTAGACCTTGCCTATGATAAGCTGAAAGACGTGGACTACGAAGACGATGTTTACCTCACCGTGCAGGTGCGGCAGGACGACGACGGCACATGGGGCCTGGTGGACACCGATTTCTCCTCTATTGACAACGCTGTGATCGCATACTAAGGCCGAAAAAACGAGCGCCGCACTCATTGAGTGCGGCGCTTTTTGCTTGAGTCAATGTTTTTTGCGGCGCTTTTGCCTGGGAACATGCATGGCGCTTTTGCGGGAACGCTTGACCTCTTTCGTGTGGGGGGACTGAGCGGCGCGCTCCGGGCGGCACCGCTTCCGATGGGAGGGCTGCGGGGTAGTGCCGGGCAGGGTGAGGTCAATGCGGCCAGAGCCGGGGTCGGCGGCGGCGCAGAGAACGGTGAGCAGGCTGCCCACGGTGTAGGACGCGCCGCTTTGGCTGTCGGTGAGGCGAAGACGGTTCTCCTCATACACATATGGCCCGCCGGGCAGCGCTTCGGTGGGGAGGAAACCCTCCGCTCCGCAGGGCAGCAGGACAAACAGACCGTTCCGGCTGGCCCCGGAGACCACGCCGGGGAAGCTGTCCCCCACAAAGGTACTCATATACTCCGCAAGGTAGAGCTTTTCAATGGCGCGCTCGGCGGTCTGGGCGGCAAGCTCCCGTTGGGAGGAGTGCCGGGCGGCCTTCTGGGCGAAGGCAAGGTCCTTTTTCTCCTGTGCAGGAGTCATGCCTCCGGTGAGTAGCTGGGTGAGGAAGCGGTGCACCACCAGATCGGGATAGCGGCGGATGGGAGAGGTGAAGTGGCAGTAATATTCCGCGGCAAGGCCGAAGTGGCCCAGATTCTTCTCGTCATACCGGGCTTTCATCATGGAGCGGAGCAGCATGGTGTTGACGGTCAGCTCCTCCGGCGTACCGGCGGCCTTGCGGAGGATATTCTGTAAGGTGCCATGGTCGGCCTCTTTCAGATCGTACCCCAGCGGGGCGAGCATCAGGCGGAGGGCGTCCACCTTGCTGGACGCGGGCTTTTCGTGGACGCGGTAGACGGTGGGCTTATTCAGCTTGGAAAAGTGCATGGCCACTGTTTCGTTGGCAGCGAGCATGCACTGCTCAATGAGCTTTTCCGACCGGCCCTGCTGCCGGAAGGTAACCCCCACGGGTCTGCCGCTTGCATCGCACTGAATGGCGCATTCGTTGGAGGAAAGGTCCAGCGCCCCCCGGAGGGCGCGGAGCTTTGCCTGCTTTGCGGCGATCTGGTCCAGCTCCCGCAGCATGGGGAGGATATGGGCATAGCGGGCGGCCAGCTGGGGGTCCTCCTCCGCGAGAAGACGGTTGCAGTCCTCATAAGTCATGCGCTCGGTGGAGCGGATGACACTTTGAGCGAGGGTATAGCGGGCAACGCTCCCGTCGGGGGCAAGGGTCATAAGGCAGGAAAGGGTGAGCCGGTCCACATGGGGATTCAGGGAGCAGATGCCGTTGGACAGGGAGGGTGGCAGCATGGGGATGACCTGATCGGCGAAATAGACGGAGGTGCCGCGCTCGAAAGCTTCCCGGTCCAGAAAGCTGCCGGGGGTGACATAATGGCTCACGTCGGCGATGTGAACGCCCAGAACGGGCGCGCCGTGCTCGTCATGGGTGAGGGAGACCGCGTCATCAAAGTCCTTGGAGGAAGCGCCGTCAATGGTGATGACGCATTGCGTCCGCAGGTCCAGCCGCCCCGCCATGGCTTTCTCCGGGACAGTATCGGGAATGCCGTCCGCCTCTTCCAAAACGGCGGGCGGGAAGACACGCTCGATCTCATTTTCGTAGAGGATGGCGGCGGCGGAGCTTTCCCGGGTGCCGGAGGGGCCGAAGGTCTCCTGCAGGGTGCCCATGGGCACCCCGTCCCGCCCGCCGAAGGAGACCATGGAGACGGTGGCCTTATCCCCCGAGCGGGCGGAGCGCACTTTTCCGGTGACGCGGATGGCGGGCAGCTTGTCCGACGAAGGGGCAAGGTACAGCGCGCGGCCCATACGGGAGAGGGTGCCGGTGACCAGTCGGTTATTACGCTCCAGCACGGCGGTGACAGTGCCTGCAGTGCGGCCGGAAGGGTCCGCTTCCGTTACGCAGGCGGTGACGCGGTCGCCGTTCCAGGCGCCGTGTTCGTGGTGCGGGGGGATGAACAGGTCCTCCCCGCCCTCCTCCCCCTCTGGGGTGACGAAGCCGTAGCCCTTGCCGGAGGCGTGATAGATACCGGTGACGGCGGGAGAAGCGGAATGCTGTTTCATGGGGTTCCTCCTGAAGAAAACGGCTCCTTCACAAAAAAGCGTGAAGGAGCCGCAGATGTGTGGTTATTTCGTAGCCCAGTTGCCGGTGGCATCGGCGGTGAGGTAGGCGTTGATGAATCCGTCCAGATCGCCGTCCATGACGCCGTCGATGTTGCTGGTCTCGTACCCGGTGCGGTTATCCTTCACCAGCTGATAGGGCATGAAGACGTAGGAGCGGATCTGGCTGCCCCATTCGATCTTCAGCTGGACGCCCTTGATGTCGGAGATCTTTTCGGCGTGCTGCTGCATTTTCAGCTCAATCAGCTTGGCGCGGAGCATGCGCAGGCAGGTGTCTTTATTCTGAAACTGGCTGCGCTCAGTCTGGCAGGAGACCACGATGCCGGTGGCATGGTGGATCAGGCGGACGGCGGAGGAGGTCTTGTTGATATGCTGACCGCCTGCGCCGGAGGAGCGGTAGACCTGCATTTCGTAATCCTCGGGGCGGATCTCCACCGCGTTGGAGTCGTCCGGAAGGTCAGGCATGACCTCCAGTGCGGCGAATGAGGTCTGGCGGCGGGCGTTGGCGTCAAAGGGAGAGACGCGCACCAGCCGGTGAACGCCGTTTTCCCCCTTCAGGTAGCCGTAGGCGTTCTCGCCCTCGATGAGGATGGTGGCGGATTTGATGCCAGCCTCGTCCCCGTCCAGATAGTCCAGGGTGGAGCACTTGAACCCGTGCCGCTCGGCCCAGCGGGTGTACATGCGGAACAGCATCTGGCACCAGTCCTGCGCCTCGGTCCCGCCGGCACCGGCGTGGAAGGTGAGAATGGCGTTGTTGTTATCGTATTCGCCGCGGAGCAGGGTGGCAAGGCGTGCCTCCTCCATTTCGTGCTTCAGGTGTTCAAACCCCTCCTGCAGCTCAGGGATGAGGGAGGCGTCCTCCTCCTCATTGCCCATTTCGCAGAGGGTCATGAGGTCGTCCCACAGCCCCTCGCGCTTGCGCTGGCCGTCTACCTTGTCCTGCAGATTCTTGATGCGCTGCTGGACCTTCTGGGCCTTCTCCAGGTTGTCCCAGAAGCCGTCGGCGGCGGACTGGGCCTGAAGCATGTCCAGCTCCTGCTCGGCGGAGGTAAGGTCCAGTGCATCAGCCAGCTTGGAAAGCTCCGGCTTGATATTGTTCAGCTGTACTTTATATTCATCGAATTCCAGCATGCAAATTCCACGCTCCATCTCATTGATTCTATCCACTTATTATATGAAAAAAACCGCCGCTTGTAAAGGGAAATCCCCTGTGGCGGACGGGAGAAGGAGAAAAAACGGGATTTGGGCGGGAAATCGTGCATCGTCGGTTGCCCTTTTTGGGGGAATATGATATGTTGTAAAGAAAAAACGGGGAGGAAGAACCATGGCGGACAAACTGATTTTGCAGATCCACGTATCCATCCGGGAGGAGGACAAAACGGAATTTTTCGGCCCCACGGGGGGCGTGATCTTCATTCCGTTTTCCGGCACGGCGGAGGGAGAGAGTTTTCATGGCACCGTGCGGCCGGGTGCGGTGGACTGCCAGCGGGTGAACGCGGCGGGGGTAAAGCATATGTGCGCCAAATACGTGCTGGAGGGCACGGACAAAGCGGGCAAGCCCTGCTGCATTTTCATCGAGAATAACGGCTGGTACGCCGGAGAGGTCCCGGACGGATTTGTCACGGTGCCCACGCTGTTTACCGACAGCGAGGCGCTGGCCCCCTATCTGCACCGGGCGGCGTTCCGCGGAAAAGGGGAGCGCTGCCCGGGCGGGGTAATGATCTCCATCTACGAGATCGAGGGCGCGTAAACAGAGCTTCAGCGCTGGCTGAAGGTCTGTTCCGCGTCCGGGAAAATGAGATCGTCCAGATCAGGACGGTCGTCCTGCTGCTCTTCCGGCATAAGACGGATCAGGCGGTTCATATGGTATCGCTCCTTTCTCTGTGACGTTCATACCAGTATATGCGCCCCCTGCTGTCTTATGCACGGGAGAGCTGTCGAAGAATTCCAAGCGGGGAAGGGTTGACAGAAGCGGCGCCCTGTGGTATATTATATAAGCACTTTGAAGTGCGAAACGGAGTACCGAATGTGCCGGAGTGGCGGAATTGGCAGACGCCCGGGACTTAAAATCCCGTGGGAGTGATCCCGTGCCGGTTCGATCCCGGTCTCCGGCACCAGATATCGCGGAGTGGAGCAGCTGGTAGCTCGTCGGGCTCATAACCCGGAGGTCGCAGGTTCGAGTCCTGTCTCCGCAACCAGAAAGTCCTGATTTCT
>CAKUEI010000037.1 GCA_934646175.1 uncultured Oscillospiraceae bacterium | reverse complement strand
CCCATGGACGCGGCCATGCCCATGCAGATGGTGGAAACGTCGCACTTGATATACTGCATGGTGTCATAGATGGCCATGCCGTCCGTCACGGAGCCGCCAGGGCTGTTGATGTAGAACTGAATGTCCTTATCCGGATCCTGCGCCTCCAGATACAGCAGCTGCGCCACCACCAACGCGGAGGTGGTCGCATTGACCTCTTCGCCCAGGAAGATGATGCGGTCGTTCAGCAGACGGGAAAAAATGTCGTAAGAACGCTCGCCGCGGTTGGTCTGTTCGACAACATAAGGTACCAGGCTCATATCTAACATCGTGATTTCCTCCTTTATGACCTTCACAGGTCATCCCATTATACCCGAATGGAGCTGGTCTATTCCATTTTTCCAATGGTTTCAACTTCCGGCAGATGCGCCGCACTCCCGCTGTTTCAAAAAACAGCGGGAGTGAGCATTCGGGCCTTGCCGTTTTACTTCTCTTCGGTCTTTTCCGCTTTCTTCGTGGCCTTCTTGGCAGCGGGCTTCTTCGCGGCTTCTTCGCCCTCTTCCGCGGCCTTCTTCGTGGTTCTCTTCTTGGCGGCGGGTTTCTTCTCCGCCTCAGCGCCTTCCTCGGCGGCCTTCTTCGTGGTCTTCTTAGCCGTCTTCTTCTCGGCGGGCTTCTCCTCATCCTTGTCAGCAGCCTTCTTGGAGGACTTCTTCGCAGTCTTCTTGGGGGCCACGACCTTGGCGTTATCCATGATGAACTTGGAGGCCTTCTTCAGACGCTGATCCTCGGCGAACTGCTCCATATCCAACATATTCTTCAGCTCTTCGGCGGGCATGGCGTACTCCTTGCCCATCTCTTCCAGAGCGGCGTTGGTCTCTTCCTCGGTGATCTCCATGTTCTCAGCCTTGAACACGGCGTCCAGCACCAGACGGGTCTTCACACGCTGCTCGGCAGCTTCCAGAATGGTGTTGCGGAAATCTTCCGGCTTCATGCCCAGAGCGGTCAGGTACTGCTCGATGGACTGGCCGCGCTGCTGCAGCTGGTTGTTATAATCGTCGGCAACGCGCTGAGCCTCTTCCTGGATCATGGCCTCGGGGATCTCCACCTCGCTGTCCTTCACCAGAACGTCCATGACCATGTTTTCCTTCTCCATCTGGTCCTGATGCTCATAGAAGCCGGTCAGTTTTTTGCGCAGATCGTCCTTGAACTCGGCCAGGGTGTCGAACTCGGACACGTCCTTGGCCAGCTCATCGTCGATGGCGGGCAGGACAGGGTGCTTGATCTCGTGCAGGTCGATCTTGAAGATGACCTTCTTGCCCGCCATATCCTTGTGATAGTTATCAGGGAAGGTGACCTCGATGTCGCGGTGCTCGCCGGGCTTCATGCCCACCAGCTGCTCCTCAAAGCCGGGGATGAACTTGTGGGAGCCGATCTCCAGGCTGTAATTCTCGCTCTTGCCACCGGCAAAGGGCTCGCCGTTGTCAAAGCCCTCATAGTCGATCACTGCGGTGTCGCCGGTCTCCAGCGGGCGGTCCACGGTCTCCAGGCGCTGGGCGCGGCGGGCATAGGCCATGACCTCGGCATCCACCATCTCGTCGGTGATCTTGGTGACGGGCACTTCCGCCTCCACGCTCTTATAGTTGCCCAGCTTCACTTCAGGACGCACGGCGACCACAGCGCTGAAGGTATAGCCCTCGGTGTTGGCGTCCACAATGTCGACCTGCGGGAACGCGACAACATCCAGATCCTTCTCGCGGACCGCTTCCATGTAAGCGGGGAAATAAGTCTGGTTGATGGCCTCTTCATAGAAGACGCCGGGACCATACATGGTCTCGATGATCTTGCGGGGCGCCTTACCCTTGCGGAAGCCGGGAACAGAGAAGCTGCCGCGCTTCTTTTGATAGGCCTTCTCCAAGGCGGGCTTCCACTCGTCTGCGCCGACCTCGATGACCAGCTTTACGCTGCTTTTTTCCTGCTTCTCAATGCTCTTGACGTTCATGTTGTTTCTTCCTCCTGTTCGGCCCGGCCCACTCTTTTTCTCGTCGAAGGCGGAGCCAAAAGTCAAATCTATATTATTTTAACAGATAGTGCTCCATTTTTCCAGCTTTTTTTCCGTTAATCCATGATTTTTTTCGGAACAAAGCGCAGATAATCGGCCGCCACCAGAAAATAGGACACGCCGTTCTGCTCACCCTCCACCGCCAGGCGGTGGCTCGGGCCGTGCAGATGCCCATAGTAGCAGGCCCTGACGCCGTAGTCCTCCATCAGTTTGATGATTTGGGGGCAGCGGTATCCCTGATAGCGGGGCGGATAGTGGAGAAAGCACAGCTTCTCCCGCTCCCCTGCTGCTTTCAGCGACGCTTCCAGCCGGATCAGCTCCCGCTGGAACACCTTTTCGTTGTGGGGGCTCTGCTCCTCTTCCAGGAACCAGCCCCGGGTGCCGCACAGGGCCGTTTCGCCGTACAGGCAGCAGTTGTTGTGCAGCAACTCCAGGGTGTCAAACCCGTTTTCCTCGAAAAAACGGGTCATCTTCCCCGCCGTGGTCCACCAGTAATCGTGGTTTCCCTTCAGCAGGATCTTCCGCCGGGGCGGAAAAGCGTTCAGAAAGGCGAAGTCCGGCTTTGCCTCTTCCAGCGACATGCCCCAGGACACGTCGCCGCACAGCACCAGGGTGTCCTCTTCCTTCAGCGCGCCCAGACTCTGCTCCAGAAGCGGAACGTACCCCTCCCAGCCGCCAAACTTGTCCATGGCTTTGTTCCCATCCAGGGACAGATGGGTATCTCCGATCGCGTACAGGGCCAACCCTGCTCCTCCTTATCTAAAGGCTTTCCGGCTGTCAGGCCAGAAAATCCTCCACTTCCTTCTTCATGTTCTCCTTTTCCACCCAGTGGTCGAACCGGATGGCCTTTCCGCTGAGGGACGCAAGAGGCGCGGGCACCGGGACGCCGGTGCGGTCGGACAGCTGCTTCAGAATAGCGGTGCCCTCCTGCAGCTCGGTCTCGCCCAGAGCTTCCAGCACGCTGTTGCTGAACTTGAATGGGCTTGCGGTGGAGGCCACGATGGTCATGGCTTCGTCCCCGGTCTCCCTGCGGTACTCTTCAAGCACGTGGAAGGCCACCGCCGTGTGGGTGTCGATGAGATAGCCCTTATCCTTGTACATGCGGCCGATCATTTCCTTGGTCTGGGCATCGTCGCAGTATCCGGCAGCGAAGTTCTTCTCGATGGCCCGCTTGATCTCGTCGCTGACCTCATAGCGGCCCTCCGCCTTCAGAGCCTCCATATAGCTTTTCACCAGCTTGTCGTCCTGATTGGAGAGGTGGAACAGCAGCCGCTCCAGATTGCTGGAGATCAGGATGTCCATGGAGGGGGACACGGTGTGATAGAAGGTGCGGTTCCGATCATATACGCCGGTGGTCAGGAAATCGGTGAGCACATTGTTGTGGTTGGAGGCGCAGATCAGTTTGCCGAAGGGTACGCCCATGCGCTTGGCATAATAGGCCGCCAGAATGTTGCCGAAGTTTCCGGTGGGGACGCAGACGTTCACCGTCTCCCCTTCCTCGATGCGGCCGGACTTCATCAGGTCGCAGTAGGCGGAGATGTAGTACACCACCTGCGGCAGCACCCGGCCCCAGTTGATGGAGTTTGCCGAGGAGAGGAAATACCCCCGCTCCGCCAGCTTTTCCCGCAGCTCTCCGTCGGAGAAAAGGGTCTTCACACCGTTCTGCGCATCGTCGAAGTTGCCCACCACGGCGCAAACGCCCACGTTGTCCCCTTCCTGGGTGCTCATCTGCAGCTGCTGGATGGCGGAAACACCGTCCTTGGGATAGAACACCAGAATGCGGGTGTGCTCCACATCCTTAAAGCCTTCCAGCGCGCCCTTTCCGGTGTCGCCTGAAGTGGCCACCAGAATGCACACCGTCTTCTTCTCCTCCGTTTTCTTGAGAGATGCCGTCAGCAGATGGGGAAGCATCTGCAACGCCAGATCCTTGAAGGCACAGGTGGGGCCGTGCCACAGCTCCAGGCATTCGGTGTTCCCGTCCACTGTGCGCAGGGGTGCGATCTCCGGCACATCGAACTTTTCGCTGTTGTAGGCGCTGTTTGCAAAGCTGCTCAGCTCCGAGGCCGAGAATTCCTCCAGAAAAGCGCCCATTACGTACACCGCCCGCTGCTGATAGGACATTTCGCACATAGAGCGCAGGGCGTTGGAGGAAAGATTGGGCAGCACCTCCGGGGTCATCAGTCCGCCGTCCGGGGCAAGGCCTTTTGCAATGGCGGCAGACGCTTCAAATTTTACCGTTTTGTCTCTGGTACTGATGTAGTACATATCGTTTTCACAACCCTCATCATATTGTAGTAGAACAGGTCGCGCACCAGCGTTTCCTGATAATTGCGCTTCAAAAGCGTTTCGTAGAGCCCGTTCAGGTCCCCGATGTCCCGCAATCCGCGGGGCGTGCGGGAGATCCCGTCGAAGTCACTTCCGATGGCCACGTTTTTCTCGCCGCCCAGGGCCAAAAAATGCTCCAGGTGGGCGATCACATGGTCAACACTGGCATTCTCGCCCAGAAAATCCGGAAAGAAATTTAAGCCGGCCACACCGCCGTGCTTTATTATGGCAGTAAATTGCCCGTCGGTCAAGTTCCTTGGATGATAAAATACCTCTCTTGCGTCGGAATGGCTGGCGAAAAACGGCCCGGGCACCAGCTGCTCCACATCCCAGAAGCCGGGGTCGGACAGATGGGACACGTCCACCAGCATCCCCAGCCGGGTCATTTCCCCCACGAACGCCTTCCCCTCCGGGGAAAGGCCCCGCTCCGTCTCCTCCGCGTTGGAGCCGGACAGCCGGTTTGCGTGATTCCACGTCAGGTTCACCGCCCGTACGCCGAAATCATATGCCTCCCGCAGTCGCACAAGGCTGCATTCCAGCAGCTCGCCGCCCTCTACAGACAGGAACGCGGCGCACTTCCCCTCCTGTGTGGTCTCTTCCGCCTCTTCGCCCGTGCGGCAGAGGCGGATGCGGCCTGGGTACCGCTCCATCCATCGGGAAAACAACGCCGTCTGGGCCAGATAATCCCCATAGCCGCCCTCGCCGAACACGGCGAAGAACTGCGCCCAGCGGCCAAAGCCCTTTGTCCGTTCCAGGTCCAGATGTCCTGTGTTGCGCTCCAGTCCCTCACCCGTGCTCAGGCAGCGGGACAGGGTGTCGCAGTGCCCGTCAAATAGGATGGTCTTCAATTCGCCGCAGCCCCTTTCTTCTTAAAATGCGTTTTCGATATAATCGATCTGCGGCTCCTCCGTCCGCTCCCCATCGGGGGCATAGACCTCCGTCACATCAAAGCGCGGCTGCAGCTGCGTAGGATGGTCCAGCAGATAAAGCTCCGCAGTAAGGCGCAGCTTTTCCTGCTTCCGATGGTCCACAAAGGCTGCCGCCGTCCCGAAGGCGCTGCTTTTCCGCAGTTTTACCTCTATAAAGCAAAGATACTGTTCATTTTCTGCGATCAGGTCAATCTCGCCGAAGCGGCACCGCCAGTTCCGATGTGTGACGGTGAAGCCGCGTTTTTGGAGATACTCCGCCGTTTTCTCCTCGCCCCAACGGCCCAGGGTACGCGCCCGCTCCCCGCCGCTCATCTTTTTTTCAAAAAGCTGAGCCGGTGGATTGGACTGGGACCATACTGGCGCAGCAGTTCATAATGCCGTTTGGTGGGGTACCCTTTGTGCTTTTCCAATTCATATTCCGGATACCGCTCCGCCATGCGGGCCATATATCGGTCACGGGAAACTTTGGCAAGGATGGAGGCCGCCGCAATGCTTGCGCTGCGGCCGTCCCCTTTCACCAGAAGCTCATGGGGCGTCAGGATAGCAGCGGTGCGTCCTTTGTCCCGGTTCCCGTCAATGAGAGCATATTCCGCTGCGGGGTGCAGCTGGTCGATGGCCAGCTGCATGGCCTTCATCCGGGCGCTTAAAATGTCGGTCCGGTCGATCTCTTCTGCGCTCACCGAAGATACCGCCCACGCAAGGGCCAATGCCTGAATGGTGGGAAACAGCGTCTCCCGCTTCTTTTCCGTCAACTTTTTGGAGTCGTTCAGGCCCGGGATTTCCAACTCAAAGGGCAGCATCACCGCCGCGGCGTACACCGGCCCGGCCAGTGGCCCAGCGCCCGCTTCGTCCGCGCCGCAGATCAGCCGGTATCCCTTCTCCCGCGCCGCGCGCTCCGGCTCCCAGAGGTCAGTTTTCTCCATAGGCTACACCTTCCATCTGCTCCGGCCATTCCAATGTAAAGCGTCCCAGCTTACCGGAGCGGAACTCGTCCAGCAGCACGTTTGCCATCCGTTCCAGGTCGTATTCCCCTTTGGAGATTAGAAAACCACGCTTTTTCGCCGCACCCTCCAGCAGTTCCCAACCGGGCTGACCTTCTTCGGGCGTCAACTGATAGCGTTCCTGAAGCGCCTCCGGGTAAAACTGCGCCAGCACCTCCATTAGATGAAAGGCCAGTGTCTCCCGGTCCATGATCTCATCCTTCACCGCACCAGTGAAGGCAAGGTTCATGCCGATGCGCTCGTCCTCAAACTTGGGCCACAGGATGCCCGGCGTATCCAGAAGGTTCAGTCCTGCGTCCACGGTGACCCACTGCTTGCCCCGGGTCACGCCGGGCTTATCCCCCGCCTTGGCGGATTTCCGCTTTGCGACCTTATTGATAAAGGTGGATTTCCCCACGTTAGGTACGCCCACCACCATGGCACGCACCGGGCGGCCCACCTGGCCCTTAGCCCGCCACTGCTCGATCTTTTCCCGCAGGGCGTCCTGCACCACGGCGGAAAAGCGGTTTACGCCCTTGCCGGTCTTGGCATCGGTCTCCAGCACGGAATGGCCCTGACTGCGGAACCACGCCGCCCAGACCTGATTGCCCTTCGGGTCCGCCTGATCCGCCCGGTTCAAGACGATCAGCCGCGGCTTGTCCCCCACAATGGCGTCGATATCCGGATTCCGGCTGGAAACGGGAATCCGGGCGTCAATGACCTCCGCCACCAGATCCACCAGCTTCATGTCCGCTTCCATCTGCCGTCTGGTTTTAGTCATGTGCCCCGGATACCATTGGATGTTCACGGCGCCGCACCTCCTGCAAATATGGTTCAAATTAGTATTATACACAATCAATTGTGCTTTGAAAAGTGGCAGGATACAAAAAAGGAGCGGTTTCCCGCTCCTTTTCGCTGATCGATTTTACAGGCGCTCCTTGACCTTGGCAGCCTTGCCCACGCGGCCGCGCAGATAATACAGCTTCGCGCGGCGAACCTTGCCCTTGCGGACCAGTTCGATTTTCTCCACGGAAGGCGCATGCAGGGGGAAGACCTTCTCCACGCCGACGCCGTAGCTCACGCGGCGAACAGTGATGGTCTCCTCAATGCCGCCGTGCTTCTTGGCAATGACCGTACCCTCAAAGATCTGGATACGCTCGCGGCTGCCTTCCTTGACCTTCACGTGCACCTTGACGGTGTCGCCCACGTTGGCGGCGGGAACCTCAGCCTTCAGGTTCTTCTCGTTGAACGCTTTCAAAAGATCCATGTTTATTTCCTCCTAAATATAGGCGTTCATGCGCGCCGTAACTGCCGCTCTTTGGCGGCGACCGCAGAGGACCACCCTTTTTCAGACTTAGTTACTTTATCATACTCTTCCGCAAATTGCAAGGATATTTTTCCCGTTTATCGGAAAACCTGCCCTGCGGCGTCCAGTACCTCTTTGCGGTGATAGGTGATGAAATCGGGGGCAAACTCCGGGAAGCGCTCGCAGGCCGCTTTGCAGATCAGCTCCGGATTCAATCCAGGATTCTGGGCGGAAAGCACCAGATCCAGCGTCAGCATATCCCGACGGGACTCCACTGTGGCCCGGCGGATCAGGGGAATGAGGTCCACCTCCCGCTCCCCCGTCTTGGCCTTTTTGGACTTTTTGGTCACCACCAGGGTCTCCTCATTCAGCATCTCGCGCACGGCGCTTTCCGCGCCGAAGGGCAGACCGTTTTCGTATTCCATGGTGACGATGTAGTTCACAAAGCAAAGTTCCTTGATCTTCCGCTCCGTGTCATAGCAGCTTTTTACGGAGATGCCCTTGGGCAGGGCACGGTTCAGCTTTTTGGGCACCTCGCCCTTCTCCACGCCGTCCAAAAGGCCGAATTCCATGATCTCGCAGTTGCTGGAAAATCCCACGGATAAAGGCAGCGCAATGGAAACGAAGGCGTGGGGGTTAAAGCCCTCCGTATGGCGGATGGGAATCTCCGCCCGCTGAAAGGCCCGCTGGAACGTACGCATCAGGTCCAGATGAGAGATATAGCGCGCGTCCTCGCACTTGGCGAACAAAAGCCGCTGGTCAGGCATTGCACGCACCCCCTCCGATCATTTTGTTGGCGCCGCAGCCCATGCACTGCTTCCGGCAATCCGGGGTGATCACGCAGCGGTAGCACTGCTCCCGTTCCTTCCAGAGGTATCTGGGATCGACGCCGGTGGATACCCGGCTCCAGGGCAGCACCTCATCGCGCGTCCGCTCCCTGTTTGCATAAAAATCGGCGGAAAGGCCGCAGTAGGAAAGGGCGTCCAGCCAACGTTCCAGGGAGAAATACTCGCTCCATGCATCGAATTTCCCTCCGGTCTGCCACACCCGCTCCAGTACCTTGCCCAGGCGCCGGTCGCCCCGGGAGAGCACTGCTTCGATGAGGCTGGTCTCCGGGTCATGCCAGTTATAGGTAATGGCGCGGTTTCTCATATGTTCCCGCAGCAGGGCCACCCGGCGGCTATATTCCTCCATGGTGACCTGCCCTTCCCACTGGAAGGGTGTGTGAGACTTGGGCACAAAGCAGGAGGTGGACACCGTGATGCGCACGCCACGCCGGGGATTGGGCGTAGCCTCCCGCCATACTTCATAAACCTTCTGCGCCAACTCGGCAATGCCCAGAACGTCCTCGTCCGTCTCAGTGGGAAGGCCCAGCATGAAATAGAGCTTCACGGAGGACCATCCGCCGGCAAACGCCCTGCGGCAGGAGGTCAACAGGTCCTCCTCCGTCACATTTTTATTGATGGCGTCCCGCAGGCGCTGGGTGCCCGCCTCTGGCGCAAAGGTAAGGCCGCTTTTCCGCACGTGCTGCAGGCGTTCCATCAATCCCATGGAGAAGTTGTCCGCCCGCAGGGACGGAAGGGACAGGCTGATATTCCGCGGCTCGCAATATTCCAGAAGCCCGTCGCACAGGCCCTCCAGCACGGGGTAGTCGCTGGTGGAAAGGCTGGACAGGGTCATCTCCTGATAGCCGGAGTCCTTGCACGCGGCAAGGCCCTGCTCCACCAGCTTTTCCTTGCTCTTATACCGCACCGGGCGATAGGCAAAGCCCGCCTGGCAGAACCGGCAGCCGCGAATGCAGCCGCGGAACACCTCCAGGTTCACCCGGTCGTGGACGATCTCAGTGGAGGGCACGATGGTCTTCACCGGGTAGTATGCCTTATCGAGATTAGCCACAATGCGCTTGGTGACCAGCTCCGGCGCGCCCTCCTGCGGGGTGATGGACGCAACGGTGCCGTCCTCGTGATAGATAACCTCATAAAGAGAGGGTACGTACAGCCCGGGAATCTTCGATGCCAGAAGGAGGAACTCCTTCCGGCTCCACTCTTCCTTGCGGTAGCGACGGTAGAGCTCGATGAGCTCCACCGTCACCTCTTCCCCCTCGCCGAGAGAGAAGATGTCCACATAATCCGCCAGCGGCTCCGGGTTGAAGGCGCAGGTGCCGCCCGCCACCACGATGGGGTCATATTCCCCGCGCTCAGAGGCATGGATGGGGATATTGCCCAGATCCATCATGTTCAGCACATTGGTGTAGGCCATTTCATAGCCGAGGGAAAAGCCGACCAGATCAAAGTCGCTCAGCGGGTCTCCGCTTTCCAGACCGTAGAGGGCGATGCCCTCCCGGCGCATTTCCTCCTCCATGTCGCCCCAGGGCGCAAACACCCGTTCGCACCACACGCCGCGCATTTTGTTCATCACACCGTAAAGGATCCGGACCCCCAGATTGGACATGCCGATCTCATAGGTATCCGGAAAGCACAGCGCAAAGCGGACATCCACCTTGCGCTTATCCTTCACGGTCTGACCATATTCTCCCCCCGTATAGCGGGCGGGTTTTTGTACTTTTGGCAGAATCCGTTCCAAAATTCGGTTCATGGGTGCGATCGCTCCTACATCTTCACATTACAATTCAATTTATTATTGTACCTGTTCAGACCGGAGTTGGCAAGTCCTTTTGCCTTCCAAAAACAGTAAAAACCCAACTTCCCACCAAAAGCAGCGTAAAATTGCCCTTTGTCACGGCCAAGACTGCCACGCCCGCCGCCAAAAGGAAGACGGAAACCGCCCATCCTCCCCGATGCAGCCACCCTTCCACCCGTTCCGGATGCTGGAAGAGGCAGAGGAAGCAGAAAAGCCCCCGTCCCCCATCCAGGGGAAGCACCGGCAGCAGCTGAAAGCAACCCGTCACCCAGTTGATCCCCGCCCACAGGGGGCAGCCCCACCGCGCGAACAGCGCCGCCAGCAGGAAGTTTGTCCCCGGCCCTGCCAACGTGCAGAGAAGTTCCCGGCCATAAGAAAGTCCTCGGGACCGATCCAGCACCAGCTCCGCCCCCGCAAGGCTGATTCGTATTTTCCGCACCCGTCCGCCTAAAATTCGGATGGCCGCCCAGTGCCCCAGTTCATGCAGGGAAAACGCCGCCGCGATCGGAAACGCCAGCCCATCCGTGTCCAGATAGAGCAGCAGTGCTGCCGCCAGCAGGAACCAGCCGCTCACCTCCACGCCCTTCCAACGTAGCCACGGCCCCATATCACGTTCGGACCGTGATGTAGTAAAGCGGATTCAGCCAAGTATCATTTAATTTGATTTGAAAATGCAGATGCGGTCCTGTAGCATTTCCCGTATTGCCCACCTCCGCGATCTTTTCTCCCAGGGTCACCTGCTGCCCCTGCCGGACGCAGATCCTGCTGCAATGGGCGTAAAAGCTCTTGACCCCATTTCCGTGGTCCAGTTGGAGATATAAGCCGTATCCGTCGCTCTGCCCCGTAAATTCCACGGTCCCCGCCGCAAAGGCCCCAATATCGCTTCCCATTGCCGCGGCCAGGTCCGCCCCATAATGAAAGGCATAGGCGCCGCTGATGGGGTGGATGCGATAGGAAAATGTCGAGGTCAATACGCCGTCAACAGGGTTCTTCGTTTTGATATTTCCCAGGGAAAGCCACGCTAAAGAGGTGTGCTCCGGCAGCGCATCTCCTGTATAGTTTATTTCCTTTACAATGCTTCCAACCGGCAAGGATGCCGTTTCCTCCGTTTTGCTTCCCTGCGGTTTCTCTTCCGACGGGTCCTCCGTGATCTCCTGCTGCTTCAGCGTGACCGCATGGATGGCGTTTTCCTCCTCAATGGAGCGCTCCAGCGAGATCACCGACAACTCCTTCCCCGCCGTTAAGCGGCTGCGTACTTCCGGATAGCACAGGCTGCTCTCCCCCGCCGATGCCTCGTCCGGCTCGCTTGTCTGCCCGGACGGGCCGAACACCGCCACGCAGAAATCCCCCAATGTATCCAGTACCGACTCGCCGTTCCCGATCGCATCCCCCACCCGGGAAAAGGCCGCTGCGAAATTCGTGTTCCGGTTCAGCACCTGGCGCAGGAATCCAGACGCCTGCTCCATCCGCTCCGGCAGAAGCCCTCTGCCCACCAATACCACGCCGAACAGGGCCAGCGAAATCACCAACTGGATGAGCCGCCGGTTGTCCCCGCCGCCTTTTCTCCCGCCCGCGGTGCTTCTTCCTTTCTGTGTGCGATATGATGTGCCTTTCACCGCGTTCCACCTCCCCGCGCAAATCAATTTCCTTTCACCTTTATTCGGGTAGAGCACGAAATATTCCTGTTCCCGCGGTATCCATTTTTGTATAGGTTGACAAATTTTCTACATAAGGCTAAAATCAGAGTGGCATAACATCCGTATTATGCATATATGGGGGGAAAATCTTGAATAAGGAAAGCTATTTACAGGCTGTCGGCCTGAATGTCGACTTTGCTCCGGAACCCGTCTTCGGTCCGGCAGGCAAAACCGATGTCAGCGCCGGCAAGGGGGATGAAATCATCCGAGTCAAGACCGCGTGCCGTGCCTGCATTTCCAATTGTGCAGTCATCGCTACGGTGAAAAACGGCCGGGTGGTCGAGCTGGAAGGCGACCCCGATTCGCCCATGAGCAAGGGGCGAATGTGCGCCAAGGGCCTTTCCGGCATCCAGGCGCTTTACAATCCCAACCGCAACAAATATCCCATGCTCCGCGTCGGCGAACGCGGCGAAAACAAGTGGAAGCGCATCTCCTGGGACGAAGCCATCGACCTCATTGCCCACAAACTCATTGAGGCAAAGAAGGAGTACGGTGCCGAATCCGTTTTCGCCTCCACCGGCGGCGGCGGCAACCCGGAATTCTGGAGCATTGTCCGCTTCTGCAATATTTTCGGCACACCCAACTGGTTCGAACCGGGCTGTGCCCAATGCTATCTGCCCCGGTTCGCCATCTCCATGCTGATGTACGGCCGCAATAATACCAGCATTGCGGACTCCAACTCTCTGGAGATCTATTATCCCGAAAACACTCAGATCAAGTGCATGTGCCTTTGGGGCACCGACCCGTCCTATTCCTGCCCTGGTCAGGGCGGCGGCGCGCTGGCCGATCTGCGCGCCAAAGGCGTCAAGTCGGTGGTCATCGACCCCCGCATGACGCCGGATGCCGCCAAAGCGGACATCTGGCTTCAGATCCGCCCGGGCACCGATGTGGCAATGCAGCTCACTTGGATCCGCTACATGCTGGAAAACGGCCTTTACGACCGCGACTTTGTCCTGAAGTGGACCAACCTGCCTTACCTTGTCAATGCCGAAACCAAGGAGAACTGGCGCGCCGCGGTCAGCACCGATCCCAACACGCCGGACACCTTTATGGTCTGGGACAAGAAGACCGGCAAGGCCCAGCCTTTGGAGTATCCCTGGAACGACGACTACGACGTGGAGCTGGATGGCACCTTCGTTATCGACGGCGTCACCTATAAGACCGGCTTCACCATGCTGAAAGAACGCTGTGACGAGTGGACGCTGGAAAAGGGCGCCGAAGTCACCTGGGTGTCTGCCGACCTCATTGAAAAGGCCATCCGTCTCTTTACGGAAAATACCCCCGGCGGCCTCTGCCTCGGCGTGGCCACCGACCAGAATCCCAACTCTGGTCAGGCTGCCATGGGCGCCTGCATCATTGACCTGCTGCTGGGCAATGTGGAGCGCCCCGGCGCGTTCCTGCAGAGCTTCCGGCCCACCAATGCCACCATCTCCGCGGGCTACTGCGTTCCCATCGCGGCGGATAAACTGCCCTATGAACAGCTGGTAAAGCGGCTGGGCGCCAACGAGTATAAGGGTCTGCACAACTGGTTTGCCGGTCATGCTCCTTCTATTCTGGAGGCCATGGAGACCGGGAAGCCCTATCCCCTGCGCGTCTGGCTGGAGCGCAGCGGCAACAAGCTGGTGAATGTGGCCGACCCCACCCGCTGGGTCAAGGCCGCGGCTAACATTCCCTTCATCGTACATATGTATATGTACCCCACCTCCTTCTCCTGCTATGCCGATCTGCTGCTGCCCACCGAGGAGTGGTTGGAGACCGACATGATCGTGGAGAGCCTCAATAAGCTCTGCCCCCGTCAGGCAGTTACCCATGTGTGGGAGACCATTGACGAGACCGTCATCTGGTCCAAGATCGCCCGCCGCTGCGCCGAGCTGGGCGACAAAGAATGCGCCCGCGGCTTCGACGCGGAGTACATGGGGGATGATCTTCCCTACTGGAACAATCTGGAGGAGTTGCTGGATGCCAACCTCAAGGGCGCCGGCTTCACCTGGCAGCAGCTGAAGGAGCAGGGTCCCACCGAATTCTGCACGGAAGAAGAATTCCGCACCTATTACCTCTACAAGCAGATCGACCCCGCCACCGGAAAGCCTGCCGGTTTCCCCACTGCCACCCGCAAACTGGATCTGTACCTGGAAAGCCTCATTACTCTGGCCCGCACTGGCAAGCCCTTCTCCATTTACGAGTTGCCGCCCGCCTCTCACGACTATGATCCCTTGCCTTATTACATGGAGCCTTACGAAAGCCCCCTGCCCGACTGTGAGCTTTCCAAGGAGTATCCACTGGTCATGACCAACGGCCGCGTGCCCTATTATCACCATGGCACCCTGCGCAACGTGCCCCTTCTGCGTGAAATGTACCCCGCGCCGGAGTGCTGGGTCAACCCGGAGGACGCTGCAAAGTATGGCATTGAGGACAATACCTGGATTTGGATCGAATCCCAGCGCGGCAAGATCCGCGGTATCGCCAACGTGACACCGGGCGTGGGCAAAGGCGTTGTGTATATGGAGCGCTTCTGGGCACCTGAGAACCTTGACAAAAAGACCCACGGCTGGCAGGAGATGAATGTCTCCGTCCTGGCCCGCTCTCATGCGCCCTATAATGACATTTTTGGCACCTACACCCTGCGCGGCTATCTGGTAAAAATCTATCCCGCGCCGGAGGGCGCGCCGGAAGGCGTCTGGCTGGAACCGAAGGAGTTTCGTCCCTGGCTGCCCCAGCCCTCCGATCCCACCATCGATATCACAAAGGAGGTGCAGGCATGAGTCAGGTAGCTTTTGTCGTGGACCTGGACCGCTGCATCGGCTGCAAGGGATGTCAGGTCTCCTGCAAAATGGCAAACAATGTGGCGCTGGGCAGTGTGCGCAACGCCGTCAAGCAGGTAGGCCCTATTGGTGTCTACCCCAATATGCTGATGTATTTTCTCCCCTCCATGTGCCAGCAGTGCGAGAATCCCGCCTGCGCGGAGGTGTGCCCCACCGGTGCCACCTATAAGCGCGAGGAAGACGGTGTGGTGGTCATCGACCAGAACGTCTGCATCGGCTGTCAGACCTGCCACAGCGCATGCCCCTATCAGGTCAATACCTTCAACGAAGAGCTGCGGGTCATGGATAAGTGCAACATTTGTTTACAGAAACGCGAGAAGGGCGATCTTCCCCACTGCGTGAAAAACTGCTGCGGCAAGGCCCTTTTCGTCGGCGACCTGCAGGATCCGGAGAGTGAGGTCTCCAAGCTGCTGGCCGAGACTGACCCCAAGTACATCCATTCCCTCCGGGACGAGGGAAATCACCCCTCCGTCCGCTATATTCTCCGCAAATATGAGTGGCAGGACGTGCTTCCTCAGGAATGTCACGACACAAGGAGGGGCAATAAAAAATGAAAAATCTTATGACTGCCCGCGCCAATTTCTACCGTTTTCTTTCCCTTGTCTACGCACAGGAATTGACCGCGGAAACCTATGCGCAGGTCCATTCCATCCATATCCCCGCCTCCTGCGGCAATGCGGATATGGAGCAGGGCTACGCGCTCTTGAGCCGCTATTTTAACGAACTTCTCGCCGACCCCATCACCGATCTGGCGGTGGATTATGCCGGGACCTTCCTGGCTGCCGGAGAGACCAGTAAAAAGCTGCCCTTCCCCTATGAATCCGTCTTCACCAGCAGCACCGGTCTGGTCATGCAGGAGGCATGGACCGAGGTCACGAAATGGTACGCCGAAGCGGGCTTCGCCCTCACGAGCCACATCCCCGGTCTGAAAGAGGACCACATCGCCGTCGAGCTTGCCTATATGGCGCACCTGGCCGAGGAAGCAGCCAAAGCGGACAGAACGCCCAACCTGAGCGAGCAGAGCCGGTTCCTGGAAACGCACCTTAACAACTGGGTCGGTCCTTTCACCGCCGCCATCGAGGCAAACGCGAAAACCACGTTCTATCGGGGCATCGCTGCCCTCACCCGCGGCTTCCTCGCTATGGATACTGAGCTGCTCGCTGACCTGCAGCAGGAAAAAGATGCCGCGCCGGTCGCCCACAGCTGCGTAGCCTCTCCGGATGAAATGGACGCTATTTTGGAAAAACTGTCCAAAGATTATAAGGTCTATGCGCCGCGGCTCACGGGCAAAAAGGGCCGGAACGGGAAGGAAATTGTCCGTTATGGCGAGATCACGTCCGTGAA
>CAKUEI010000036.1 GCA_934646175.1 uncultured Oscillospiraceae bacterium | reverse complement strand
GTACTCAGGGGAGCCTTTACCGGAACCCATTCGGGTCTCAGCCGGCTTCTCGGTAATGGGCTTATCGGGGAAGATCTTGATCCAGACTTTACCGCCACGTTTGGTGTAACGGGTCATGGCGATACGGGCAGCCTCGATCTGGTTGCTGGTGATCCAGGAGGGCTCGACGGCCTGCAGGCCGAACTCACCGTAAGTGACGGTGTTGCCGCGGGTGGCTTTGCCCTTCAGACGGCCGCGGTGCACGCGGCGGTATTTAACTCTCTTCGGCAGCAGCATTACTGGGCGCCTCCTTCCTTGGGTGCAGCGGGCGCGGCGGGACGGCCGGCGTTGCGGTTAAAGCCGCCCTGGGGACGGTTGTTGCCGCCCTGGCCGCGGTTAAAGCCGCCGCGGTTGAAACCGCCCTGACGGCGGTCGCCGTCGCGGCGATCGCGGCGGGGACGCTCCGCGCGCTCCTTAAAGTTCTTGGCATCGAGGGTACGGGGGGTGGTGCGCAGGGTCTGGGTCAGGATCTCACCTTTGTAGATCCAGACCTTGACGCCGATGCGGCCATAGGTGGTCGCAGCCTCAGCAAAGCCGTAGTCGATGTCGGCACGCAGGGTCTGCAGGGGGATGGTGCCGTCATGATAGTGCTCGGTGCGGGCGATCTCAGCGCCGCCCAGGCGGCCACCGCAGGAGACCTTGATACCGCGGGCGCCGGCACGCATGGCGCGGCCCATGGCGTTCTTCATGGCGCGGCGGAAGCCGATGCGCTTCTCCAGCTGCTGGGCGATGTTCTCGGCCACCAGCTGCGCGTCCATGTCAGGGTTCTTGACTTCAACGACCTTCAGGTCGACAGGCTTGCCGATCATCTTGCTGACCGCGGCCTGGATGCGCTCGATCTGCTCGCCGCCCTTGCCGATAACGACGCCGGGACGGGCGCAGTGCAGATAAATGCGGACCTTGGCGTTGTCGCGCTCGATTTCGATCTTGGGAACGCCGGCGCCGTACTGGGTCTTCTTCAGATAGTCGCGAATCTTCTTATCCTCGACCAGCAGATCGCCGACCTTTTCATTGCGGGCGTACCAGCGGGAATCCCAATCTTTAATAACGCCCACGCGCAGGCCGTGGGGATTGACTTTCTGTCCCATATTGTTCCTCCTCCCTTAGCGCTCGCTCACCGCGATGGTGATGTGAGACGTTCTCTTATTGATCCGGTACGCACGGCCCTGGGCACGGGGCATCATCCGCTTGATGATGGGGCCGGGGTTGGCGTAAGTGGCGGACACATAGAGTTTCTCAGGATCCATCGCGTGGTTATTTTCCGCGTTGGACGCGGCGCTCTTCAGCAGCTTCAGCATCAGCTCGGAAGCAGCCTTGGGAGTGTTCATCAGGATGGCGGTGGCCTGTGCCACGCTCTTCCCACGGATCAGGTCACAAACGATCTTGACCTTGCGGGGAGAGATGCGGGCGTATCTCAGCGTTGCTTTCGCTTCCATCGTTTCTCTCCTCCTTATTACTTACCGGTCTTGGTGCCGGAGTGACCCTTAAAGGTGCGGGTAGGGGCGAACTCGCCCAGCTTGTGGCCCACCATGTCTTCGGTCACATAGACGGGCACATGCTTGCGGCCGTCATGCACAGCAAAGGTGTGGCCCACGAAAGCGGGGAAGATGGTGGAGCTGCGGCTCCAGGTCTTCAGCACCTTTTTCTCGCCGGTCTGGTTCATTTCGTCGACTCGCTTCAGCAGCTCGGGGGCGCAAAACGGGCCTTTCTTAATGCTTCTGGACATGTTTTACTCTCCTCCTCACTTAACCGTTGCGATGCTTGACAATGAACTTCTCGGTGCGGTTCTTCTTCTTGCGGGTCTTGTAACCCATAGCCGGCTTGCCCCAGGGGGTAACGGGGCCGGGACGGCCAACAGGGGCCTTACCTTCGCCGCCGCCGTGGGGGTGGTCATTGGGGTTCATGACGGAGCCGCGGACGGTGGGCCGCCAGCCCATGTGGCGCTTGCGGCCGGCCTTACCGATGGAGATGTTGGCCCAGTCGGTGTTGCCCACCTGACCCAGGGTGGCCTTGCACTCCTCGCGGATATAGCGGACCTCGCCGGACGGCAGACGGACCTGAGCCATGCCGTTCTCCTTGGCCATCAGCTGAGCAGCCACGCCGGCGGAACGCACCAGCTGAGCGCCCTTGCCGGGATACAGCTCGATGCAGTGCAGCATTTCGCCCACGGGGATGTTGGCGATGGGCAGGCAGTTGCCGGGCAGGATGTCGGCATCGGCGCCGGTCATGATGATGTGGCCGGGCTTGATGCCCACGGGAGCCAGGATATAACGCTTCTCGCCGTCCTCATACTGGATGAGGGCGATGTTGGCGCTGCGGTTGGGGTCGTACTGAAGATTCAGCACGGTGGCCTTGCCTTCCTTGTCCCGTTTGAAGTCGATCACGCGGTACTTCTGCTTGTTGCCGCCGCCGTGATGACGGACGGTGATGCGGCCGTAGCTGTTGCGGCCTGCGTGCTTCTTCAGCACCTCGGTCAGGCTGCGCTCGGGCTTAGCCTTCTTGTCGATGCCCTCGAAGGCCGACACCGTCATGTGACGGCGGGAGGGCGTTGTGGGCTTATAAGTTTTGATCGCCATTCTTCGTTTCCTCCTTACATCATGCCTTCAAAGAACTCGATGTTCTTGGAGTCTTCGGTCAGAGTCACCATGGCCTTCTTCCAGCTCTTGCGGCGGCCGGCGGGCTGAGCGCCCATGCGCTTGAGCTTGCCCTGCATGTTCAGGGTGTTGACCTTAGCGACCTTCACGCCGAAGATCTCTTCGACCGCCTTGGCGATCTCGATCTTGTTGGCGCTCTTGGCGACCTCGAAGACGTACTTCTTGCTGCCGATCTCGCTCATGGCCTGCTCGGTCACGATGGGGCGGACAATGATGTCGTAAGCGGTAGCCATTATGCGAACACCTCCTCGATGACGGCCAGGGCAGCCTTGTCGATGACCAGCTGCTTGGCGTTGACGATGTCATAAACGGACAGAAGCTTGGCAGTGGTGGTGGTCACACCGGGGATGTTGCGGGCGGAGAGGACCACGTTCTGTGCCACTTCGGGGGTGACGACGACAGCCTTGGTGGCGTTCACGGCCTTCAGGAAAGCGGCCATGCTCTTGGTCTTCACCTCGTCGAGCTTCAGGTCGTCCACGACCACCACAGCGCCCTCCTGGGCCTTGGCGGACAGGACGGACTTCAGGGCCAGGCGCTTCACCTTCTTGTTGATGGTGTAGCTGTAGTCACGGGGCTTCGGCGCGAAGACGATGCCGCCATGAGTCCACTGGGGAGCACGGGTGCTGCCCTGACGGGCGCGGCCGGTGCCCTTCTGGCGCCAGGGTTTGATGCCGCCGCCGGAAACCTCCGCGCGGGTAAGGGCGCTCTGGGTGCCCTGACGGCAATTTGCCAGGTGGTTCTTGACCACCTCATGCACAACGCTCTCGTTGGGTTCGATCCCGAAAACTGCTTCGGAGAGCTCGATCTCGCCGACCTGCTGGCCAGCCATGTTAAACACGTTTGCTTTAGGCATGATTTACACTCTCCTTTCCTTACTTGTTGCGGGCGGAAGCCTTCTGCGGGTTGACGCGGGCGGAAGCCTTCTGCGGGTTGTTGCTGATGCCGGCAGCGCCCTTCTTCTCGAAGGTCTTCTTCACGCTGGTGCGGATGGTCACCAGGCTGCCCTTGGGGCCGGGAATGGCGCCGCGGACCGCGATCAGATTCAGTTCGGGGTCAACCTTGACCACGTCCAGGTTCATCACAGTGACCTGGTCGTCGCCCATGTGGCCTGCACCGATCTTGCCCTTGAAGATGCGGGAAGGATCGGTAGCGGGGCCCATGGAGCCGGCGTGACGGTGCACAGGGCCGCCGCCGTGGGTCATGGGGGTGCGGCCAGCGCCGTAGCGCTTCACAACGCCCGCATAGCCCTTACCTTTGCTGGTGCCGGTCACGTCCACGTGATCGCCCACTTCAAAGGTGCCGGCCTTGACCTCGTCGCCCACGTTCATGTCGGCGGCGCCGTCCAGCTTGGACTCTTTCAGGACCTTCTTGGGGGCAACGCCAGCCTTCTTGATGTGGCCTGCCTCCGGCTTGGTCAGTTTCTTCTCCTCCACGTCCTGGAAGCCCAGCTGCACAGCAGTGTAACCGTCTTTTTCGTCGGTCTTCTTCTGCACAACGACGCAGGGGCCGGCCTCGATCACGGTAACGGGGACAACGTGACCGGCCTCATCGAAGAACTGGGTCATGCCGACCTTTTTTCCGATGATTGCCTTTTTCATGTGTTTTCCTCCTTGTAAAAGGTTATTGGTTGGGCGAGTTGAAGCACCCCATTGGGCTGGGGGTCATTGCTCGGCCAACTTGACCCGCCTGCCTCAAAAGCGCGGCAGGCTGCGGGTGCAACGGATTTGGTGCTGGGGTTTGATCGCTCGATTCATTCCGAATCATCCGGATTTTTCACTGGACAGGGTGGAGCGCCGCAGACAGTACGTGTGTACGGCAAGGCGTTCCAACGCAGTACCGAGGGAAAAGACGGGTGATTACAGCTTGATCTCGATTTCCACGCCGGCGGGAAGCTCCAGGCTCATCAGTGCTTCCACCGTCTTGGGGGACGGCTTCAGGATGTCGATGAGGCGCTTGTGGGTGCGGCGCTCAAACTGCTCGCGAGAGTCCTTGTACTTGTGGACAGCGCGCAGGATGGTCACAACTTCCTTCTTGGTGGGCAGGGGAATGGGGCCGGAGACAGAAGCACCGGTGCGCTTGGCGGTCTCGACGATCTTCTCGGCGCTCTGGTCGATGAGCTGATGGTCGTAGGCCTTCAGGCGAATGCGGATCATTTCTTTCTGAGCTGCCATGGTTTTGTTTCCTCCTTAAATACATACGAAGTGGATTGCCGTTGTCGTCCCTTCTCCGTACGGTGAATGTCTTCTGCACACGTTTCCGTGCGTATCACTCCGTGGCATGAAGAAAACCGGCGCACTTCCAGCAGGCCGGTTTCATCAGGCGCGGCGATATACGCCGCGTGAGAAAACATTCAGCCGCCCGAATCAATGTCGGACATACTCCGCAGAAGTTACCGGCTTTCGCCGCAATCTCCTGCATCATCGCACACTGCGCCCAAACAGGCGCTTAATTATGGTACTATATATTCCCCCCGAAGTCAAGCATTTTTTCCTTTTCTTCTGAAAAAATTCGCCTGGGTGCTTTTCCCCGGTCTGAGCCTTTTCAGGCCCCGGGCAAAAAAGAAAAGGCCGCGCCGAAAGCGCAGCCTTTTTTGCTTTTTACAGCAGGTTCAGCACCAGGGTGAGCACCAGGAACACCGCGGCCATCCACTTGGTGCCGCGGGCCAGTTTGGCATCCAGGCCCCGGGACTTGTTCTTGGCCAGGAAGGTGTCGTTTCCGCCGCCGCCCAGCGCGGAGGACAGTCCGTTGCTCTTTCCGGTCTGCATGATCACCATCACCACGACAAACACGGCGGTCAGCACCTGAATAATGGTGAGAATCAGCTTCAGCATCTCCATTTTTCTCTTCCTTTCCTGACAGAGTAAACGCAGTCGCCCGCGAAACAGTCTTCAGACGTATCTGAGATATTATCATACTTTTCCCGCAATTGCAAGGGGTTTCTCCGCTTTTTCCCGTCCTTTCCTCATAAAACAGTCAGGAGATACCACAGTGCCGAGGCCCCGCCTGCACCGAGGGCGGCCCACAGAAGGCCGGAAAGTTTCCGCAGCTTCCGTCCCGGCCCCCGATTCTGCCGCAGGTACCGGTCCGCCGCCTTCCGCGCCTCACACAGTACCTGCCCCTCCGGGATCCCGTCCTCCGCCGTGCCCTCCTTCACCAGAAAAATGGCCTGTTCAAACAGCTTCGGATCCGGCGACTTCACCACGATCACCCGCCGCGCCACGCCTTTCACCATCGTTTCACCGCTCCCTCCCCCGTTTCCGGGTCTTTTCCCGTATTATGCACCCATCCTTCCGCCCCTATGCCCTTCGACGGCCAAATTTTCCCTGATCGGCAGGAAACGTAAAAGCGGCCCCGGGGTCTTGGGTCCCGGGGCCGTTCTTTTTCCTTATACTATATACTTTATGGGAAAATGGGCCGTCAACTCCGCTCTTCAAAGCTCACGCCGCAGCTGCGGCAGGTCACATTGATCTTCCCCTTCCCTCGGGGCACCCGCAGGTAGCGGCCGCAATTGGGGCAGCGGAAATAACGGTGCTCTTTGTCGCTGTGGATGGTCATGCGGAGCTTCACCCAGCGGGTCACCGGCCGCACCAGGTTCAGAAACTTCGTATTCTCCCTCCGCCGCCGCTCGATATCCCGGGACAGCAGGCGGAACAGGAACCAGAACGCCAGCACCCATCCCAGCACCGCAAAGATCTGCATATGGGTAATGGTGCGCACCGCGTTCAGGATCAGATAGCCAAACAGCAGCACGAAGGAGAGCTGATCCACGCCATAGCGGCCATACAGAAAACGCCGGATAAAGTTCATAAGGTGTCCGCCTTCTCCTTTGCTGAAAACTGGGTCCTTCCGACCTTTTATGATAGTGACATCATACCACATCGTCAAGGAAACAAGCGTAAACAAATTGTAAACGTTCCCTTGCACCGGGCAAAAAAATGCCGTATACTGATGAAAAATCGGAAAGGGAGTGTTCCTATGAGCCGGATCGACAAGGAAAATTATTATCTCGACATTGCCGACACCGTGTCCGAACGGTCCACCTGCCTGCGCAAACACTACGGCGCCATCATCGTCAAGAACGACGAGATCGTGGCCACCGGCTACAACGGTGCCCCCCGCGGGCGGAAAAACTGCGTCGACCTTCAGCACTGCACCCGTGAGGCACTGAAGATCCCCTCCGGCCAGCGGTACGAGCTGTGCCGCAGCGTCCACGCGGAAATGAACGCCATTATCTCCGCCGCCCGCAGCGAGACTTTGGGGGCCACGCTCTACATGGCCTGTCGGGACCCCTTTTCCGGCGAACTGGTGCCCCATATGACCTCCTGCGCCATGTGCCGCCGGCTCATCATCAACGCCGGCATCCAGCGGGTGGTCATCCGGAATACGAGGGAGGACTACGCCGTGGTCCCCGTCTCCGACTGGATCGAGGGGGACGATTCTCTCCCCGATGGGGTCTGAGCTTCTCCGTTCAAAGCACGCCGGGCAATATGCCCGGCGTGCTTTTTTCCTTGACAGACTTGCCTTGTCGCTTTACAATAAAGAGTGGTTTATTATTTTATTGTGTAACACAGATTTTTATAGACCAAATCCAAAAAACGGAGGTGTGGAAAGGACCTATGTTGCCGCAAATCATTACCGGCGTTGTATGCTTTGTCGTCGCCGCAATCATATTCTTCCTTGTGGGCGTTCAGCATCGCAAGCGTGTAGCGGAGAAAGAGATCTCCAGCGCGGAAGAGGAAGCAAAGCGGATCATCAACGAATCCATTAAAAGCGCGGAAAGCAAAAAGCGCGAAGCATTGGTCGAGGCCAAGGAAGAAATTCTGAAAGCCCGCAGCGAGTACGAAAAAGAAGAAAAAGAGCGCAGATCCGATCTGCAAAAGCAGGAGCGCCGCCTGCAGCAGAAGGAAGAAAACCTGGACCGCAAAACCGAAAACATCGAGCGCAAGGAAGAGACCCTTTCCCGTAAGCTGGACGGACTGGAAAAGCAGCGGGAAGAGGTGGAGCAGGTCAAGCGCAGCCAGCTGGAAATGCTGGAGCGCATCTCCGGCTTCACCGTGGACGAGGCGAAGAACTACCTGATCTCTCAGTTGGAAGCAGACGTTACCCACGAATCCGCCATGAAGGTGAAGGAGATCGAAGCCCATTATAAGGAAGAGGGCGACAACATCGCCCGCGAGCTTATTTCCCTCGCCATTCAGCGCTGTGCGGCCGACCACGTGGCGGAAGCCACCGTCAGCGTGGTGCCCCTGCCCAACGACGACATGAAGGGCCGCATCATCGGCCGCGAGGGCCGCAATATCCGCACGCTGGAAACGCTGACCGGCGTGGACCTCATCATCGACGACACGCCGGAGGCCATCACCGTCTCCTGCTTCGACCCCGTCCGGCGCGAGATCGCCCGCCTTGCTCTGGAAAAGCTCATTCAGGACGGCCGCATCCATCCCGCCCGCATCGAGGAAATGGTGGAAAAGGCCAAGCGCGAGGTGGACGCCACCATCAAGGCCGAGGGCGAGCGCGCCGTATTCGAGACCAATGTCCACGGCCTGCACCCGGAGCTGATCAAGCTCCTGGGCCGCCAGAAGTACCGCACCAGCTACGGGCAGAACGTGCTCAACCATTCCATCGAGGTCAGCCACATCGCCGGCCTGCTGGCTGCCGAGATCGGCGCCAACGTCACCGAGGCAAAGCGCGCCGGTCTGCTGCATGACCTGGGCAAGTCCATTGACCATGAGGTGGAGGGCTCTCACGTCCAGATCGGTGTGGAGCTTGCCCGGAAGTATAAGGAAAGCGACGCCATTGTCCATGCCATCGAGGCCCATCATAACGATGTGGAGCCTCATACCGTGGTGGCCTGCCTGGTCCAGGCGGCCGACGCCATCTCCGCCGCACGTCCCGGCGCCCGGCGCGAGAACGTAGAGAACTATATCAAGCGCCTCGAGAAGCTGGAAGAGGTCACCTCCTCCTTCCCCGGTGTGGCCAAGGCATTCGCCATTCAGGCCGGCCGCGAGGTGCGCATCATGGTGGACCCGGAGAAGATCAGTGAGGACGAGATGATCCTCCTCGCCCGCGATATTGCCAAGAAGATCGAGGACGAGCTGGAATACCCCGGCCAGATCAAGGTCAACATGATCCGCGAGACCAAAGTGGTCGATTACGCAAAATAAGAATTCCCCCTAAGCGCCGCGCTGCAGAAGCAGCGCGGCGCTTTTTCTTGCCCTTTCCCCCAAAACAGCATATAATGGATCTGAATTGATATAGAAAAGAGGAGCCTTATGATCTTCCACCTGCTGGCCGTGGGTGACGTTGTGTCCGAAGCCGGCCTTTGCACCCTGTCCCGCTATCTCCGTCCCCTGAAATGGCAGTACGATGTCCACTTCGCCGTGGTAAACGGAGAGAATTCTTCCGGCGTCGGCATCACGCCTGCTCAGGCGGAGGAAATTCTGGATGCTGGGGCCGACGTGATTACCCTGGGCAACCACACCTGGAACCGCCTTCAGATTTCCAGCTATCTGGACGACAGTCCTTATATCCTCCGCCCCGCCAACTACGCAAGCTCCGTGCCCGGCCGGGGGCTGGGCGTGTTTGACGGGCCTCAGGGCCTCCGCATCGCCGTGCTGAACCTGCTGGGCCGCTGTCAGCTGGACTGCAATCTGGACAACCCATTCAACACCGCCGACCGGCTGCTGAAGGAAACGGACGCCGATCTCACCTTCGTGGACTTCCATGCAGAGGCCACCAGCGAAAAGCTGGCCATGGGCTATTATCTGGACGGCCGCATCCACGCCCTCTGGGGCACCCATACTCATGTCCCCACCGCCGACCAGCAGGTCCTGCCCAAGGGCACCGGTTACGTCACCGATCTGGGTATGACCGGTCCCGCCCGCTCGGTGCTGGGCATCCGACCGGAGCAGTCCATCAATCTCTTTCTGGGCGGTCTTCCCCAGCGGTACGAGCCGGCCCCCGGTCCCTGCAAGCTGGAGTCCGTCCTCTTCACCATCGACACGGCTCTTTCCCGCTGCATCGAGGTACAGCGCATCGACATCGGGGAGTGATCCTCCCCGCTTTCAGGAGGTGTTTTCCCCTTGCCTATCCTGCTTCACGCCGCCGACCTTCATCTGGACTCCCCCTTCTCCGGCCTTTCGCCGGAAAAGGCCGTTCAGCGCCGGAAAGAACAGCGCCAGCTGCTCGCCCGCCTGACGGAGTTGGTTCACCGGAACCATGTGGAGCTGGTGCTCCTCTCCGGCGACATTCTGGACGGTTCCGCCGTCTATGCCGACACGGCGGAGGCCCTCTGCCGCGCCTTGGCCCAGATGGCCGTGCCCGTATTCCTCGCCCCAGGCAATCACGATCCTGCCCCGATCTATGATGCCATTCCCCTGCCGGAGAACGTCACCCTTTTCCGGGAGGAGACCGTCACCTCCGTTCCCCTGCCCCATCTTCACTGCACCGTCCACGGCCGGGGTCTTGCCTCCTCCGCGCCCATTCCTTTTGCCTCCTTGGGCTTTTCCGCCCCCCAGGATGGGCAGACTCATCTTCTGTGCCTTCACGGCGATGTGAACGGCTCCGTTCTGCGCCACGGTCCCATTCCGGAGGAGGCGCTGGCCGCTTCCCGCGTCACCTATGCTGCTCTGGGGCATATCCACGCATACAGTGGTCTGCGCCGCTCCGACAGCGTCACCTGGGCCTACCCCGGCTGCCCAGAGGGCCGCGGCTTTGACGAAACGGGAGAAAAGGGCGTCCTCCTCGGCTCGGTGGAGCCGGACAAGGTGGACCTCACCTTCGTTCCTACCGCCCTGCGCCGCTACCATGATCTCACAGTCCCCCTCTCCGGCACAGCATCCCCGGAAGAGGCCGTTCTGGCCGCCCTGCCGGAACACTGCGAAGAGGATGTGGTGCGCCTCACTCTCACCGGAGAGATCGAAGCGCCCGACCTATCTGCCCTCACCGCTCTTTGCGAGGAACGCTGCTTCAGTGCCCTCCTGCGGGACCGCACTTCCCTTCCCCGGGACCTTCTGGCCCGTGCCGGGGAGGATTCTCTGGCCGGCTATTTTCTCCGCACCCTTCAGTCCTATGATGGTCAGCCGGAGTATGAGCAGGCCCTGCGCTTCGGCCTTGCCGCATTAGAGAACCGGGAGGAACCCTGTCCATGATCTTTCATCATCTTACTGCCTCCTTCGGCAATCTGGAGCGCGCTCATCTGGAGTTGAAGGATGGCCTCAACCTCATCGAGGCCCCCAACGAAAGCGGAAAGTCCACCCTTTGTGCTTTCCTCCGCGCCATGTTCTACGGCGTCAACACCCGCGAGCGGGACACCAAGACCGCCCTGGCGGAGAAAAACCGCTATCAGCCCTGGAGCGGCGCCCCCATGGAGGGGGAGCTTACCCTCACGTCTCAGGGCCGGACACTTACCCTCCGCCGCAGCTCCAAAGCCGCCCCCTTTGACACCTGGACGGTCACCGACGCCGTCGGCGAGCCGGTCTCCGGCCTGGGTCAGCAGCCCGGCCCCGCCCTGCTCAGCGTGGGGCGTGAGGTGTATGAGCGCTCTGCCTTTTTGCAGCAGGGGCCGTTCCTCCCCTTGGGTGGCTCGGTGGAGCTGGAAAAGCGCATCGCCGCGCTGGTCTCCTCCGGCGAGGAGGGCATCAGCTATTCTCAGGCGGACAGTACCCTACGGGAGTGGCTCCGCCGCCGCAAGCACAATAAGGCCGGCCTCATCCCCCGCCTGGAAGGGGAACTGCAGGAGCTGGACCAGCAGCTCGCCCGCCTTTCGGAGTACTCCCGCCGCATCGCCGACGCTTCCGCCCGGGAAGCGGAGCTTTCCCGCCAACTCAACGACGCAAAAAGCGACCTTTCCGTTCACGATCAGCTGGACCGGCAGGAACAGAACCGCCGCTACGCCCGCTATCACGCTGCCTGGCAATCCGCCGTGGAAGAAACGGATGCGCTGAAGGAAAAGCTCTCTTCCCTCGGCCCCGTGCCGGAATCCTCCGTCCTCCGGGCCGCCCTTTCCGACCTTGGGGAGCTGGAGGGACTGGAGACGCAGGCCCGCGCGGCGGAAGCCGCCGCGAAAGAAGCGCAAATTTCCGCACAGACTGCCCGCAGCAGCGCGGGCATGTTCTGCTTCCTCGGCATGACCCCGGAAGAGGCATGGCAACGCGCCGATGCCGATGCCGCCGAAGCGGACGAGCACGGCGCAGCCGCTTCCCGTTCCTCCCGGGCCGCTCTGGCCGGGGCGCTGACCGGTCTGGCCGCAGGCGGCGCACTTGCCGCCGTGCTCACCGCCTTTTCCGTGCTCTCTCTTCCCCTTTCCGCCGCTGTGGGCGGCGGTGTGTTCGTCCTCATCGCCCTAATCTTCCTGCTCTCCTCCCTCCATCGCCGGGCCGCTCATCTGGAAGAGCAGGACGCCCTGCTGGAGCAGTACGATGCTGCCCATTCCGGCGAGATCCGCGCCCGGGCCGCCGATTACCGCGAGCGCTGTGCCCGCGCGGAAGAGGCGGAGACCGCCGCTTCTGCCCTTTTAGACAAAGCGCAGGCCCTCCGCGCCCGCTGCACTGCCCTCCAGAACCGTATTTTCCCGCTAGTGTGCGCTTTCGCGCCCGACGTTTCCTCCCCCGCCGCTGCCCGCAGCGCCATCGAAGGGCTGCTGGCCCTTCAAAAATCCCTGTCGGACGCGGAGGAGAACCGGGACAGCGCCCGCCGCATTTTCGATCTGGTGGCTGAGCAGGGCGGCAGTGAAGCGGCCACGTTGGAGCTTCTCCATCCCCCCTCCCGCAGTCGGGAGGAGCTGAACGCTCTTCTGCCCCGGCTGGAGCTTTCCCTGCAGCAGGTGCGGCAGTCCCTTTCCTCCGCCCGGGGCGCGCTGGCCGCATTGGGGGACCCAGCGGCCCTGGCCGCCCAGCGGGAACAGACGGAAGCGGAGCTTTCCCGCCGCCGTCAGGAATACGATGCCATCACTCTGGCCCTGCACGCGCTGGAGGAGGCCAACGCCGCCTTCCGCGCCCGCATTTCGCCGGAGCTGAACCGCCGCGCCTCCCAGTTGTTCTCCCTGCTCACCGGCGGGGCATACGACAGCGTTCTCCTCGCCCGCACCTTTGAGGCGCAGGCCCGTCCCACCGGTGCCCTGCAGCCCCGCAGCACGCTTTCCCTTTCTCAGGGCACCGCAGACCAGCTCTATCTGGCCGTCCGTCTGGCACTGTGCAGCCTCGTCCTCCCGGAGGAAGACCCCATCCCTCTGGTGCTGGACGACGTGCTCTGCAATTTTGACGATGAACGCATGGCGCTGGCCCTTCAGGCCCTGCTGGACCTTGCCCAAAACCGCCAGATTCTGCTGTTCACCTGCCACAGCCGGGAGCGGCAGTGGCTTTCCGCCCGCCATGCGCCTTGCACTTTTCTGCAAATGGGCATATAATAGCACCAGTTTTTTGATCGGAGGCCAATCGTCATGCCGCAAACCACCCCTACCCCGCAGGAAGAGCCGCAGAGCTCCTCCGGCGACTCTTTGAAAGTCACCCTCTACTTCTGGCTGCAGGCCGCCGTGGGCGCGCTGGTGTGCATTCTTCTGCTGTTCACCTTTGTGGCCCGGGGCGTTGGCGTGGTCGGCTCCTCCATGGTCCCCACCCTTCACGACGGGGATGTGATGGTGGTGCAGAGTCTGGGCTACACCCCCAAAAACGGCGATGTGGTGGTGCTCACCAAGCGTTCCTTCATGACGGAGCCCATCGTCAAGCGCGTCATCGCCACCGGCGGCCAGACCGTCCACATCGACTATACCTCCGGCCTTGTGTATGTGGACGGCGTCCCTCTGGACGACAGCTATATCAACGAGCCCATGCAGGAACCGTATTCCTCCACCATGTCCATCACCGATGTCACCGTGCCGGAGGGGTGCCTCTTCGTCATGGGCGATAACCGCAACGCCAGCACTGACAGCCGCGACGTCCGCGTGGGCATCATCGACCAGCGGGAGGTGCTGGGCCACGCGGTGCTGATCCTCTTCCCCTTCTCCGACTTTGGCCGCATCTGATAAAGCAAAGCAAAACGGGGCCGTCCAGCTTTTCGCTGGACGGCCCCGTTTTTATAATTCCTTATAAAGCCCCGCAGCGTCCGCCTTGCCCACGTGCTCACTCACATCCAGCACTTCCAGCTTCACGGCCCGCTCGCCGAAGCGAATCTCCATCACGTCGCCCACCTTCACCTCATAGCTGGCCTTTACCGGCCGGCCGTTCACCATCACCCGCTGGTTGTCGCAGGCTTCGTTTGCCACGGTACGGCGCTTGATGACGCGGGAGACCTTCAGCCACTTGTCCAGTCTCATGCAGAATAACGTTCCTTTCGCAAAAATGGCCCCGGGAGCAACCCCGAGGCCATTTCTATCTGAAAATAAGCTGCCTTAAATTACTTCGCCACAGCGTCCTTCAGGGCCTTGCCGGCTTTGAACACGGGCACCTTGGAGGCGGGGATCTTGATGCTCTCCTTGGTCTTGGGGTTGCGGCCGATGCGCTCAGCGCGCTTCTTCACCTCAAAAGCACCGAAGCCGACCAGCTGCACCTTATCGCCATCGGCCAGAGCGGCGGAAATTACCTCAATGGCGGCGTTGATCGCGGCCTCGGTATCCTTCTTGGACAGGTCGGCCTTCTCGGCGGCAGCATTGATGAGTTCAGCCTTATTCATTGTTCGTCATCCTCCTAAAAATTATGGGGCAGCCGTTGGCCGCCAGACACATTTATTTACTTAAAGCGTTTCCGCTGTTAAGTCGCTTTCCGCAGGGGTCACCCCTGCTTTTTCGCCTCGTCCCATAGCTTGTCCAGCTCGGAAAGGCTCATTTCTTCCGTATTCTTCCCGTTCTCCCGGGCGGCATGCTCCACCCGCTCGAATCGGCCAATGAACTTTTCGCAAGCCTTCTGCAGGGCCTCTTCCGGATCCACATGATAGTGCCGGGCCACATTCACGGCGGAGAACAGCAGATCGCCGATCTCCTCCCCCACATCGCCATGGCCTTTTCCGGCCTCGCGGACTTCCTGCAGCTCTTCCTCCAGCTTGTCCACCGGACCATTGTCGTCCGGCCAGTCGAATCCAGCCTTCTTCGCCTTTTTCTGCACCTTTTCGGCACGCCACAGGGCAGGCAGGCTTTTGGCCACCGCTTTCAGGGCATCCGTATGAGTCTCCTGACTCTTTTCCTTCCGTTTCAGGACCTCCCAGTTCTCCAGCACCTGTTCGCTGTCGGACACCTGCACGTTCCCAAACACATGGGGGTGACGGTAAATCAGCTTTCTGCACACGCCGTCCGCCACATCATCCAGGGTAAAGCGGCCCTCTTCCTCCTCGATGCAGGCGTGGAACACCACCTGCATCAGGACGTCGCCCAGCTCTTCCTTGAGGTGTTCGGTGCTGCCCTCATCGATGGCCTCTACCGCTTCATAGGTCTCTTCCAGGAAATTGCGGCGGATGCTCTCGTGGGTCTGCTCCCGATCCCAGGGGCAGCCGCCTTTTCCCCTCAGGATATGGATGATGGCCGTCAAGTCCTTGACGTTGTAGGAATCTTTCCTTTCAAAATTTATCATATTTTCCCCGCCTCTGCAACACTTTTTCAAAACTTTACCGGTCAATATGCAAAATTCTTCCGATTTTCTCGCCCTTCGGCATCAGGCTCAGGTCGTCCTTGGAGATCATCCGCAGGGCCACCACCAGAATGGCGTAAACGATCACCGCCAGCACGATGCTCCCCGCCGTGGAGATCAGGGTGCCAAAATGGCGGCTCAGCAGTCCGTAGCTGCCCCAGGCCGCGGCGCCCATGATCACCGAAGCGATCACCGGCTTTGCAAACACCCGGAAGAAGTTGGGGGCCGCCGGCATGGTCTTCCCGATGATGATAAGGTCCATCACCGCGATCAGCCCGAAGCACACCAATGTGCCGATGGGCGCGCCGTTCACGTTCACGTCGGGGTTGCTCACCAAAACATAGTTCACGATGACCTTGGCCGCACTGCCGATCACCATGGTGAGAATGGGCAGGTACAGCTTTCCGCTGGCCTGCAGGATGGAATTGCACACCAGCATGACGCACACGAAGATGGCCGCGATCCCCAGCACCGACAGAAGCGGCGCGGCAATGTCCACCTCTTCGGGGGAAAGGCCGCTGCTGAACGTGGAGTAAAGCAGCTGCAGAATGGGCTTGGAGAGCACGCACAGTCCCACGCCCGCGGGGCATGCCAGCAGCGCCGTCATCCGCAGGGAGGATTCGGCGATCCGCCCCGCCCCCTTCTCATCCTTTCTGGCCCGGAAGGCGGCGATGGCCGGGATGACGCTGGCCGTAATGGGCACCATCAGGGAGGAGGGCAGATTATAAAGGCTCATGGTCTTCTGGTAAATGCCGTAAAGGTTCCGGGCGGCATCCAGCGCCGGGTCCAGCCCTGCCTGCAGGTCGGGCAGCATCCCCTGCGTGATGAACATACTCCGAAGCTCGGACAGCACCAGATTATTGTCGATCAGCGTCACCAAACTCACCACGGAGGAACCCAGAGTGATGGGGATGGCGATG
>CAKUEI010000035.1 GCA_934646175.1 uncultured Oscillospiraceae bacterium | reverse complement strand
CGCCGATGGCGTGGAAATCACCGGTGAAGTGAAGGTTGATGTCCTCCATGGGCACCACCTGCGCATAACCGCCGCCGGCGGCGCCGCCCTTCACGCCGAACACAGGGCCGAGGGATGGCTCACGCAGGGCCGCCACGGCCTTTTTCCCGATCTTCCGCAGGCCGTCGGTGAGGCCCACAGTGGTGGTGGTCTTTCCCTCGCCCGCGGGGGTGGGGTTGATGGCGGTCACCAGCACCAGCTTGCCGTCGGGCTTCCCAGCCATATCCTTTAAAAGCCGGTAGTCCACCTTGGCCTTATGATTTCCGTACTGTTCCAGATAGCCCTCGCCCACACCGGCGGTCTGGGCGATCTCGGTGATCTTCTTCATGCTGCACGCCTGTGCGATCTCAATATCCGTCATGCGTTTCATCCTCCCTGAATATCCCGGTGCGCATCAAAAAAGGCGCACCACGTGCTTCGCAGTGCGCCCAGACGGTCGGCATTTTCCTCGTCCCGCACTCCATGTGGTCTCATCCACTTCCGTCAGTCATGCGGTATGTTTACCTTATCATAGCCCGTCCCCGCTGTCAAGGGGCAGTTGGGCCAGCCGGTTTTCCCCGCTGCACCCCGAACGTTCTCACCCTCTTCTTCCTCCCGGCATAGGCTGGCATGTGAAAAAATCGTTTCGTTGGAGGGATTTTCCATGTCAGATACGCCTAGAACCCAATTTTTCCTCGGGGCCAACTCCCCGTCCGGCTTCTATTCGCTCTACGACGACCTGCTCCCGCCGGAATCCGCCGCCGGGATCTATATCCTGAAAGGCGGCCCCGGCTGCGGCAAATCCACCCTCATGCGCCGGGTGGCCGCCCGCTGTCAGGCCTTCGGCCAGCCGGTGGAGTACATTCTATGCTCCGGCGACCCCGCCTCGCTGGACGCCATCGTCCTCCCCCGCCTGCGCATCGCCATCGTGGACGGCACCGCACCCCACGTGGTGGAGCCGAAGTACCCCGGTCTGGTGGAGCAGTACGTCAACATGGGCGACTGCTACGACAAAGCCGCCCTCGCCTCCGTCCGGGAATCCCTGTTCCATGCCATGGACGGCTACTCCGCCTGCTACGTCCGGGCCTACCGATGCCTTGCCGCCTCCGCCGGGATCCGGGAGGACCTCCGCTCCTCCCTGCTCACTCCCGCACTGGAGGCAAAGCTGCAAAAGCGCGCCCGCGGCATCCTGAAGCGGGAGGTGAAGCCCGTCCGGGCACAGCCCGGTCAGGTGAAAAAGCGCTTTTTAAGTGCCGTCACCCCCGGCGGTCCCCTCTGTCTTTTCTCCACGGTGGAGACTCTGGCCGACCGGGTCTACGCCCTTCAGGACAGCTACGGCCTTTCCCATGCCCTGCTCGCCCCCATTTTCTCCGGGGCCGCCGCCGCGGGGTACGACGTGATCGCCTGCCCCTCCCCCATGGCGCCGGAGCGGCTGGAGCATCTCATCATCCCGGAGCTTTCTCTGGCCTTCCTCACCTCCTCGCCGGAAATGCCCTACGAGGGAAAAGCCTATCGCCGCCTCCGTCTCGATTCCATGGCCGACCACGACCTGGTCCGCCGCAGCCGCCCCCGGCTCCGTTTCGCCCGTCGGGTGGCCTCCGCCCTGACGGAGGAAGCCTGCGCTTCCCTTGCCGAGGCCAAGGCGAAGCATGACGCCTTAGAGGCCGTCTATCACCCCTATGTGGACTTCAAACGAGGGGAGCAGCTGGCCGATTCCATCGCCGCTGAGATCCTTTCCCTGCCGCAGGCGGACTGACTGTTATCTGATTCGTCTTTTTGCCGAACCGCAAAGTCCTTGATTTTCAAGGTCTTTGCGGTTTTTATTGTGAAAATGTAAACTTGATTTCGTCATTTTCACATGATTTGTTATCTTTTCCAAGTTTAATCTCGTTCTCTTTGTCAATTCTCACAGTGTGCCTTTCGCGTGTACAATAGAGACAAATCGCAAGGAGGCAGAGCAATGTCCAAAAAAGAAACCGCAAAGCGTTACCTTCTCTTCGTCGTCGGCCTGTTTTTCATGTCTCTCGGCACCGCGCTCATCACCAAAACCGGCCTCGGCACCTCTCCCAACTCCAGCATCGCCTACGTGCTCAGCCTTCGCTTCTCCCCCTCGCTGGGCACCTTCATCACGGTGTTCAATGTGGCCCTCATTCTCCTGCAGATCCTGGTGCTGAGGAAGAACTTCAAGCTCATTCAGCTGCTGCAGCTTCCCGTTTCCTTCCTGTACAGCTTTTTTGTGGACTTCAGCATGTCCCTGCTTTCTTTTTATCAGCCGTCGCTTTACCCCATTCGACTAGTCACGCTGGTCATCGGCTGCATCGTGCTGGCCCTCGGCGTCACCATTGAGGTGACCGCCAACGTGGTCATGCTCTCCGGCGAGGCATTCACCAAAGCCCTCTCCACCGTGCTGAAAAAGGACTTCAGCACCCTGAAGGTAATTTGCGATGCCACTTTCACCGCTCTCTCCTGCGTCCTTTCCTTCGCCCTGTTCGGCTCCATTCAGGGCGTGCGGGAGGGCACTATCGTCAGCGCCCTCACCGTGGGCCTTTTCGCCAAATTCTGGAGCAAGCGCCTCACCTTTCTCAACGCGCTGGTGTCTGACCGCGCCGAAGCGCCCGCCGCTTCCCCCGCTGCCGTCGCCAATGCCGGGAACGCACCTCATGTGGTCATCACTATCGGCCGGGAATTCGGCAGCGGCGGACACCTGATCGGTGAAAAGATCGCCCAGCGACTGAACCTCAGCTTCTACGACAGCCAGCTTATCACCCTGGCCGCGCAGGAGGCCGGCCTTACGCCGGAGGTAGTCGCCCAAAAGGAAGAGAAGATGACCAACAGCTTCCTTTACGATCTGGTCATGCAGAACTACGCCTACACCGATGACCTCTCCCCTGCCGACGCCCTGTTCGAGGCCCAGAGCAAGGTCATCCGCAAGCTCGCCCACCAGGAGTCCTGCGTCATCGTGGGCCGCTGCGCCGGTCAGGTGCTGGCGGACAACCCGGACTGCTTCCGCGTTTTTGTCCATGCGGATAAAGAGGACCGCCTCCGCCGCATTGTGGAGGATTACGGCATCTCCTCCGTGGACGCACCGGAAGAGCTGCGCGCCAAGGACACCCAGCGTGCCAACCACTATAAGCGCTACACCGGCCACAGCTGGGGCAAGATGGACGACTACCACATCTCCATTGACAGCGGTCTTCTGGGGCTGGACGCCACGGTGGAGCAGTTGGTGGACATTCTCCGCCGCTGGCGCCCCTCTCTGGTCCAGTCCGCATAAAAAGGCGAAAAAGCTCCCCGTTCCGCAGACTGCGGAACGGGGAGTTTTTGTTTTCAGCGTTTATTTAGAGCTTCTTCCACTTTACGCCCTGGGGTGTGTCCATAATTTCCACGCCCATGTCCTTCAGGGCATCACGGATGCGGTCGGCCTCTGCCCAGTTCTTTTCCTTTTTGGCCTGAGCGCGGGCGGTGATCATTTCTTCCACCTTCTGCTCCAGTCCCGTGTCCTCTTCCTTCTTTTCATAGAGAAGGCCCAGCACGTCGGTAAACTCATGCAGCATCTTGCGGCATTCCTCCGCCAGTGCCTTGGTGGGGGTACCCTCCACCGCCGTGTTGATGGCGCGCACCAGCTCAAACAGCACGCCCACGGCGTCGGCAGTGTTCAGGTCATCATCCATGGCCTCGTCAAAGCGCTTGCGGTACTCCTCAAAGGTGGCGGTGAAGGCCTTCTCCTCCTCGGTCATCTCGCCCTCTGCACCGTTTTTGTCGAGGAAGTCCAGATTCTCGTCCGCCGTATGCAGACGCTGCAGGGCCGCCTGTGCCTGCTCCAAAGACTCCTTGGAGTAGTTCAGGGGACTGCGGTACTGAGCGGACAGCATAAAGAAGCGAATGGGTTCATAGCCGTACACCGCCGCCGCGTCCCGCACGGTGAAGAAATTGCCCTCGGACTTGCTCATCTTCTTGTTGTCAATGTTCAAAAAGCCATTGTGCATCCAGTAGTTGACGAATTTGCAGCCGTTGGCCGCCTCGGACTGAGCGATCTCGTTCTCATGATGGGGGAACTGCAGGTCCTGCCCGCCGCAGTGGATGTCCAGTGTCTTGCCCAAATAGCGGTTGGACATGGCGGAGCACTCGATGTGCCAGCCCGGACGGCCCTTGCCCCAGGGGGACTCCCAGTAAGGCTCGCCGGGCTTCGCCGCCTTCCACAGGGCAAAGTCCATGGGGTCTTCCTTCTGCTCATTCACGTCGATTCGGGCCCCTGCCTCCAGATCCTCCAGCGGCTGATGGGAAAGGCAGCCGTAATGGCCGAACTTTTTCGTCCGGTAGTAGACATCTCCATTGGATTCATAGGCATAGCCCTTGTCCACCAGGGTCTTCACCATGTCAATGATGGCATCCATGTTCTCCGTGGCCTTGGGGTGGATGGTAGCGTCGTGGACGCCCAGCGCATGGGCGTCCTGGAAATACTCCTTGATATACTTCTCCGCCACCTCCTGAGAGGAGATGCCCTCCTCATTGGCCCGGCGGATGATCTTATCATCCACATCGGTGAAGTTCTGGGCGAAGGTCACGCGGTACCCCCGGTATTCCAGATAGCGGCGCAGCACGTCAAAAATGATGATGGGCCGCGCGTTGCCCACGTGAATAAAGTTATACACCGTGGGGCCGCAGCAGTACATTTTCACCTCGCCGGGCACCATGGGAACGAATTCTTCTTTTTTCCGCGTCATGGAATTGAAGATCTTCATGCTTTTTCTTCTCCTTCCTTATCGCCGCAGGCGGACTCTCCGCCGCAGCCTCCGGGGGCAGCGCCCACCGTTTTTTCCAGTTCTGCCAGCCGCTTCCGCACCTGGCACAGCTCCTGCTGCACAGGGTCGGACACGTGGATCTGGTCCATCTGGCTGGCGTAATCCACCTTTTTCCCGCCGATACGCACGATGCGGGCGGGGATGCCCACGGCGGTGGCATCCTCCGGCACCTCGCGCAGCACCACGGCGTTGGCCGCGATGCGGGAATTGTCCCCAACCTTGAAGGGACCCAGCACCTTCGCCCCGGCGGACACCATCACGTTATTGCCGATGGTGGGATGGCGCTTCCCGTGGTCCTTCCCCGTGCCGCCCAAGGTCACTCCGTGATAGATCAGCACGTCGTCGCCGATCTCCGTGGTCTCGCCGATGACGATGCCCATGCCGTGGTCGATGACGAACCGCCGCCCGATCACCGCCCCGGGATGGATCTCGATCCCGGTGGCGTGGCGCGCGATCTGAGAATTCAGCCGGGCCAGAAAGCGCAGCTTGTGCTTCCATAGCCAGTGGGACACCCGGTGAAAAATCGTGGCGTGTACCCCTGGGTACAGCAAAAAAATCTCCAGCTTACTGCGTGCGGCCGGGTCGCGGGCCTGATAAGCGCCCAGCAGCTCAGAAAGTCGGTTCATAGCGTTTCTCCTAACCCCTCTCCATACGAAATCAAATGAAAAACCGCCTCCTGCATCCGAAAGGATGCAAGAGGCGGAGAGACATTCCGCGGTTCCACTCTTGGTTTCACTCGTTCCCGGCCGGTAACGGGGCCGGGCAGCCGGAAGGCATTGCCCTTCGCGCTCCCGAATGCACTTCACACGGGCCTTCCCGGGGCCGCTTTCAGTCGGTGACGTCCCCTCTCTGTGGGTCTGCTTGCGTGCTACTCTTTTCGTTCCTCGCGCATTTCCTATTGCTACAGTATATTACCACAGCCTGCATTTTGTGTCAAGGGCGCTTCCTGCCAAAGGGGCAGACAAGGGGCCGCAGGATTCGAACCTGCGGCCCCTTTGTTTTCTTTTTCAGTTCCGGAAGGAGCTGTTGGATTCCTTTGCATAGTCCCCGCCGTTTCCGCCGGAAAAATGGTAGGCAGGCCGGCTCAGCTCCGGCACCAGAATGGGGCTGTGCTCATGATTCCTCGGCACATAGATGATGCAGGACCGGTCGCTTTCGATAAATTCCCCGTCCAGCAGGAATTTGATCTTCGCCCCCAGGGCACCGGGGTCTTCCGGGTCAGAACCGAGAAAGCCGATGAATTCGTCCAGATTGCTGTGCACATGGGTCTCCGGCCCGGTGTCGTTATCCTTCAGGAACCACACCGCCTCGGTGTACGGCGCACCCTTCAGCTTGGCCCCGTCCAGCCACAGCAGCAGCTTGAGGAAGCCCTCAGGTGCCTGGGGCAGCTTGCCATCCACCGGCTCATACCGCTCCACCTTATGCCCGGCATATGTCCCCGCCGGTTCCGCGGCCTCCGCCGGGTCAAAGCGATAAGTGCCCTCGTTCATGTGGCACATTACGTGCATCACCGGTCTTTCCAGCCGCTTCACCCGGAGGTTGCCGTGGGCCTTCCCGGCTGGCACGAACACCAGACAGGTGTCCGTCAGGGTCAGGGTGTCGTTTTCGATCTGGAAGGTGATCTCGCCGGAAAGAGGCTCCGGCTCCTCCCAGCTACCACCCAGGAAGAAATGCAACTCATCCGAAGGGTGCTTCCGCAGGCCCTCGGCCTCCAGCGGCCCCATCAGCCACTCCGCGGACAAAAACATGCACCCCGGGCATTTTTCATCCGACATGGTCACCACAGGCCGCACCGCCTCCGCGGGGCGCGCGTTCCAGTCCGGCGGCGTACAGTCCCCGGGCCGCGCACAAAATCGCTCCTGTTCCATGCTCTTGCCCTCCTTCTCAGTTCCGTTCAAAGCCGAGGTACCGGGTGCCCTGAAAGCTCAGCCGGCCCCTGTCCCCCTGCATCAGCATTCCGTATTCGCTGCCGGGCACGCAGAACTCCATCCGGTCCCCGCTTTCCACCTGAAAGGTCGCAAAATAATCCGTGGTGGTATGCACCATGTCCATGCCGTCAGCCTGATGCTGGTGATGGCGGATGATCTCCGTGCGCTTATCCACTACCATGGCATCCACCGTCAGCCGGGGGGATTCATTATTCCTGTGCCACCGGCTGATGCTGCGCACCAGCCCCACCACGAAGAAAATGACCGCCAGCGCAAAGATCGCAAAGAAAACCATCTGGTGCAGAAAAGGTCCATCTGCGCTCATCCTTTCCGTTTGCAGGCTTCAAATGTTGTTCCAGTCAATCACATCTTTGTTTTTCAGGAAGTACTCCACGCCGGAATAGACAGTGGTGGCTGCGATCAGAACGACGCACAGGGTGTTGAACCACCCTGGAACCGGCAGCAGCATCAGGCAGATGCACACCATGGTGGTGGCAGTCTTCACCTTGCCGGACCAGGCTGCCGCGATGACCTTGCCTCTGCCGGAGGCGATCATCCGCAATCCAGACACGGCAAACTCCCGGGCGATGACGATGGCCAGCACCCACGCGGGCATCCGCCCGCTCTCCACAAACCACAGCATGGCGGAGACGACCAGCACCTTGTCCGCCAAGGGGTCCATGAACTTGCCGAAATCGGTGGTCTGATCAAAATGCCTTGCCACATAGCCGTCCACAAAATCGGTGCAGCTGGCCAGGATGAAAACGATCAGTGCCGCGATCTGGTGGAAGGGAAAGCTGCAGTAGAGGAAGATCAGAAACAGCGGGATCATCACCACCCGCAGCATGGTCAGCTTATTCGCGGTGTTCATACGCGGCCCTCCTCATCCATTTCGCCGGTGAGGTCGCCGTCCTCCACGCCGGTGATATGTACCCAGACGAACTGTCCGGCCTGCACCCGCTCTCCGGCGGTGAACAGCACCCGCCCGTCAATGTCGGGGGAATCGGCATAGGTGCGGCCCCAGTAACAGCCTGCCTCCGGGTCAAAGCCCTCGCACAGCACTTCTTCATAGCCGCCCAGGCGCTCTTCGTTATACGCGTCCATCACCCGGGACTGCAGGTCAATCAAAAGTTCTACCCGCCGGGCCACCGTGTCCTCGTCCACCTGATGGGGCATGGAATAGGCGGCGCTTCCCTCCTCCCGAGAATAGGGAAACACCCCCGCCCGCTCGATGCGCACAGCCTTCAGGAACGCGCACAGCTCCTCAAAGTCCTCCTCCGTCTCGCCGGGGAAGCCGCAGATCAGCGAGGTGCGCAGCACCACTCCAGGTATCTTTTCCCGCAGCTTCTGAAACAGCACGCGAAGGTCCGCCTGCGTCCCTCGCCGGTTCATGGCCTTCAGCATCCTGTCGCTGGCGTGCTGAATGGGAATGTCCAGATAATTGAGGATCTTCTTCTCCCGGGCGATAACGTCGATGAGCGCATCGTCCACCTCGTCGGGGTAGAGATAATGCAGCCGGATCCAGTGAAAGTCCATTCTGCACAGCTTTTCCAGCAGCTCGGGCAGCAGGCGCTTTCCGCACAGGTCGGTACCGTACCGGGTAATGTCCTGCGCCACCACGATCAGCTCTTTCACGCCGCTTTGGGCCAGCCCTTCGGCCTCCTGCAGCAGTTCCACCATGCCCCGGCTGCGGTACCTGCCCCGCAGAGAGGGGATGACACAGTAGGCGCAGTGGTTATTGCAGCCCTCCGCGATCTTCAGATAGGCGGAATACCGCGGCGTGGCCAGCACCCGGGGCACCTCTTCCTCCGTATGATCGATGTCGCCGAAGAAGTTGGGCTGTCCGCCCGCCTGCACTTCTTCCAGCGCCTTCACGATGTCGGTATAGCTTCCGGTGCCCAGAAGACCGTCGATCTCGGGCAGCTCCGCCCGAATTTCGTCCTGATACCGCTGGGAAAGGCAGCCGGCCACCAGAATTTTGCCCAGCTTTCCCGTCTTTTTCAGCTCCGCCAGAGCCAAGATCTGGTCAATGGCCTCGCTTTTGGCGCTGTCAATAAAGCCGCAGGTGTTCACCACGGCGGCGTCCGCCCCGTCGGGGTCTTCCCGCAGGGTATGGCCCGCCGCCTTCACCAGGGCCATCATCTGTTCGGTGTTCACCAGATTTTTGGCGCACCCGAGAGAAATAAAACTTACAGTCACGATCTCGCGCTCCTAATCGTCGGGGATTTCTACTTTTCTTCTGCGCAGCCCGTCGCTGATCTCCGACCAGCTGAAGCCTTTCCGGGCCAGCGCGTTGGATACTTTCTGGAGGGTCTTCCGATCCGGTGCCGAGTCGTCCCCCAGTTTTTTGGCAAGGAACGCGTCCACAGCCTCCGCCGGGTCCTCCCGTTCCTCCATGGCCGCCTCCCAGTATTCCCGGGGGACGCCCCTGCGGTAAAGCTCCTCCTGAATCTTCCGCTTTCCGCAGCCCTTGGCGCTATAGTGGCGCACCACTTGAGCGGCGTAGCTTTCGTCGTTTAAAAGTCCGAGGGAGGTGAGCCACTGCGCCGTCTCCTCCGCCTCGTCCTCCGGCACCTCCCGCTCCAGCAGCTTTTTCACCAGCTCTTTCCGGGACATGGGCCGCAGGGACACCAGATTCAGCGCCGTATCCCGCGTCTTGCTCTTTTCCGCGGCCTTTTGGAGCGCTTCCAGCGTCTCCTCCTCCAGCTCTTTTCCGCTATAAAGGGCAAAGGCCACCACTTCGTTTTCGCTGACCCGCAGCAAATTTCCGTCCGAGAGATGGCACAGCCACCGCCCTTTTTTCCGCTTGGATGGCTCCAGCTTATTCAGCGTCGTCATCGTCGAAGTCGTCCGCAGAAATGTCCACGGCACGTCCTGCGGCGCGGGCCGCCGCCTTGGCCTGAGAGCTCATGAGTTTGAAGGAATTCTTCCGGATCTCCGCCTCCAGCGCGTCCGCTTCCTCCGGATGATCCTTCAGATACTGCTTCACGGCGTCGCGGCCCTGACCCAGGCGCACGTCGCCCATGGAAAACCAGCTGCCGGACTTCTGCACCAGATCCAACTTCACGCCCAGGTCCACCAGCTCGCCCACCTTGGAGATGCCTTCGCCATACATGATGTCGAACTCCGCTTCCCGGAAGGGGGGCGCCACCTTATTCTTCACGATCTTGGCCCGGGTGCGGTTGCCGATGATCTCGCTGCCGTTTTTCAGGGATTCAATGCGCCGCACATCAATGCGCACAGAGGCATAGAACTTCAGTGCCCGGCCACCGGTGGTCACCTCGGGGTTGCCATACACCACGCCCACCTTTTCGCGCAGCTGGTTGATGAAGATGACAATGCAGTTGGTCTTGGCGATGGAGCCGGCCAGCTTCCGCAGGGCCTGACTCATCAGCCGGGCCAGCAGACCCACATGGCTGTCGCCCATGTCGCCCTCGATCTCGGCCCGGGGGGTCAGGGCAGCCACGGAGTCCACTACCACCACGTCGATGGCGCCGGAGCGCACCAGCGCCTCGCAGATCTCCAATCCCTGCTCACCGGTGTCCGGCTGGGAGATGAGCATGGAGTCGATGTCCACACCGAGGGCGCGGGCATAGGTGGGGTCCAGGGCGTGTTCGGCGTCGATAAAGGCCACCTCACCGCCCCGTTTCTGGGCCTCTGCCAGCACGTGCAGGGCCAGTGTGGTCTTACCGGAGGATTCCGGGCCGTAGATCTCGATGATGCGCCCCTTGGGCACGCCTCCGATACCCAGCGCCAGATCCAGTGAGAGAGAGCCGGTGGGGATGGCCTCCACCATCACGCCCACATTCTCACCCAGGCGCATGATGGATCCTTTGCCGTAGGCCCGTTCGATCTGGGCCATGGCGGTCTCCAGCGCGCGCTTCTTATCTGATGCGGGGGCAGCCGATTCCACGGTTGATTTTTTCTTGTCTGCCATATATTTCTCCTCCTTGATGGGGTGAATTCCGTCTTAGTCGCCTGTGGTGCCTTCCACCACGCGCCAGATACCGCCCGTGTCCTGAAAGGTCTCGATCTCTGTAAATCCGTGCTGGGCCATCAGGCTCTCCACATCGGGAGCCTGATAGATGCCCACCTCGAAAATGAGCTTGCCGCCCTTTCGCAATGCCTTGCCCCAGTGGGCGGAGATGGTGCGGTAAAAGTCCAGTCCGTCCTCACCGCCGTCCAGCGCCATGTGAGGCTCGTAGTCCTTCACGGTCACATCCAGCGTTTCAATGTCCCCCGTGGGGATGTACGGCGGGTTGCAGGCGATCACGTCGAAGTCTCCGAGAGAGGGGGACGGGGCCTCCATAGCGTCCGCCCGGACGCAGATCACCCGCGCGCTCATCTCATTCCGACGGATGTTCTGCTTTGAGACCCGCAGAGCCCCGTCGGACCAGTCCGCCAGCGTCACCCGGCACTCCGGCGCGTTGGCCGCCACCGCAAGGCCCACACATCCGCTGCCGCAGCAAAGGTCCAAGACCCGCGCACCCTCGCCCGCGGCCCGGGCAGCCAGAATGGCCCGCTCGGCCAGCACCTCGGTGTCCATTCTCGGCACCAGCACCTCGCTGGAAATGTCCAGGGGAAGGCCGTAAAATTCCCATTCGCCCACGATATAGGCCACCGGCTCGCCGGACAGCCGCCGGGCCACCAGCTCCTCCACCCGCTTCTCTACGGCGGTGGAGGCGTACAGCTGCATATCGGCCAAAAACTGCTGCCGGGACTTTTCCGCCCCGTAGCACACCAGCTCCCGCGCTTCCAGCTGGGCGTTGTCCACGCCCGCAGCCCGCAGCCGCTTCCGGGTGTCCAGATAGAGATTGTTATAGGTCGTTGCCATCACGGTCACTCCATCGGTTCGTTATTGTTTTGCGTAAGATCTGCGCGTTACCACGCGTCCTCGCCCTTCACCTCGGGCAGCACCTGCTTCAAAGCTTCGATGCCCACCTCCATCATGGAGTCGTCCGGCTCGAAGGTGGTGAAATTCTGCAGCCACAGTCCCGGCCGCACCAGAAAACGGGTCAGCGCATTGTCGTGCCGCCCCACAAAACGGTTGAATTCATAGGTGATGCTTACGATCACGGGGATCAGCGCCACCTGGATCAGCATCCGCACCGCCAGATTGGGCGGCGTCACAAAGGAAAAGAGCACGGAATAGAGCAGAATGGCCACCACGATCACTACGAACAGAAAGCTGGTGCCGCACCGGGGATGGTGCCGCGGCATTTTCCGCACGTTCTCCACCGTCAGGTCCAATCCCCGCTCATAGCAGAAGATGGTCTTATGCTCCGCCCCGTGATAGGAGAACACTCGCTTGATGTCCTTCGTGTGGGCGCAGAAGGCCAGATAGCCGATGAACAGGGCAATGCGCACCACGCCCTCGAACAGATGACGCACCCAGCCGGGCAACCCCGGCAGCAGCGTCATGAATCCGCTTCCCAACGCCGTGGGCAGCAGCATGAACAGCCCGATGGCGAACAGCGCCCCCACCAGAACGGCAATGCCGATCAGCAGGGAGGTCATCTTTTCGTTCCCCAACTTTTCCGTCAGCCATTTTTCAAACTTTGAAGGCTCTTCCTGTTCCTCGTCCTCCGGATAAAATTCCGCAGAGAACATCAGGGCCTGCACGCCCTTCACCATGGAGTCGATGAAGTTCACCGGCCCCCGAATCAGGGGAAGCCCCAAAATGGGGTGCTTTGCCTTCACCAGTTTCAGCTCTTCAGTCTTGACCTCCATACTGCCGTCCGGCTTGCGCACCACGATGGACTGTTTGCTGGGCCCGCGCATCATAATGCCCTCGATCAGTGCCTGACCGCCGATCATGGTCTTAAAGGTAGAGCACATCTCTTTTTCTTCTGCCATGCATGGTCTCCTTACCATTCCGGTTTTGACCCGTTTCCGGCCGAAAACCGGCTAAATTCCGCTTCTATTGTATCATGCCGCAGGGGGAAATGCAACGGTTTTCGAACTTATGTTCCAGTTGGCAGATGGATGGTCACCACGCAGCCGCCCCCTGGGGCGTTGCCGATCTCCAGCTGTCCGCCGTGCCTGGTCACGATCTCTTCGCACACCGCAAGGCCGATGCCGCTGCCCCGGGCCTTGGAGCTTCCCTTATAGAACTTCTGGGTCACCAGGGGAAGCTCGCTTTCCGGGATGCCGGGGCCGAAGTCGCGCACCTTGATGATCACCTCGTGGTCCCCCGCCGCGATGGAGGTCTCGATGCGCTTGCCGCTGCCGCCGTGCTTGGCGGCGTTGTCCAAAAGGTTGCAGAACACCTGCCGCAGGCGCTGGGGATCGCCGGACAGGGGCGCAAATTCCTCCGGGCAGTCGGTGTGCTCCAGCACGATGCCCTCCCGGCGGAAAAACTCCTTGTAGGTGTAAACGGCGTCCTCCAGCTCGGCCTTGATGTCCATGGGCTCCATGGACAGGGTGAACCGCCCGTCCTCAATGCGGGAAAATTCTAGCAGTTCCTCCACCATGTTGGTCAGGCGCCGCGCCTCGGAAACGATGATGCCCATACCCTTCCGCACGTCCCCCGCGTCCCGCACCTCGCCGTTCATAATGGTCTCCGCCCAGCCGTTGATGGCGGTCAGGGGAGTGCGCAGCTCATGGGATACGCTGGAGATGAACTCCGTCTGTGTCTTTTCCGATTGGGCGATCTTGGTGGACATGTCGTTGATGGCATCCACCAGCTCGCCCACCTCGTCGTCATAGCGTTTTTCGATTTGAATGCCGTAGCTTCCCTCGGCGATCATCCGCGCCGTCTCCGTCACCCGGGCCACCGGTTCTACGATGGACCGGACGAAAAACAGGTTGGAGAAATAGACGATGGCCATAATGGCCGCTCCCAGGGCGCACACCATAACCACCATCCGGGCCAGCTGCCGGTCCACCGCTTTTAGGGAGGTCACCACCCGTGCCATGCTCACCAGCTGGTCGTTATAGAGGATGGGAGAGGTCACCGCCATCACCCGCTCGCCGGTCTTTGGGTCCCGTCCCGTCCAGCTCTGGGTGGTGTGGGTCTCCTGTGCCAGGGTGATGTCCTGGGTGCCCGGCCGGGTACCTGCCGTCAGACCGGAGCTGGAATAGTGGATCTGCCCCGTTGGGGTGATGAACTGCAGCTCCAGCACGTTTTTCTCCGCAAAGCTGGATACATAGCGCTGGGCGTACTGGTTGAACTCCCCCTGAGATTCATAATTGGTGAAGTACCCCGCCGCCTGATCCGCGTGCAGCTCCAGTCCGGACATCATGCTGGTGTAGTAATAGCTGGACATGGCCAGCGAAAAGGCCACCACCGCCAGCACCACGATCAGCAGCACCACGCCCACGCTGCTCCACATCCACCGCTTGCGGATGCCGCGGATCTTCATGGAGCGCTGGAGTAAATTCTCCTTACCGGCCATCACAGCCCCCACTTATAGCCGTAGCCCCACACCGTGGTGATATAGGCGGGGTTCTGCGCGTCGTCCTCGATCTTGATCCGCAGCCGGCGGATGTTCACGTCCACGATCTTCAGCTCGCCCAGATACTCCTTGCCCCAGACTGCGTCCAGGATCTCTTCCCGCGAAAGGGCCTTTCCGGGGTTTTCCATGAACAGCTTCATGATGGAATACTCCACCTGGGTGAGCTTGATGCGGTCACCGTTTTTCTCCAGCGTGCGGTTCCGGGTGTTCAGCAGGAAGGGTGACTGGGAGATCTCATTATTCTCCTTGGCCGTCGTGCCCCCCACCCGGCGGAACAGCGCATCGATGCGCGCTGTCAGCTCCGCGGTGGAGAAGGGCTTTGTCATATAGTCGTCCGCGCCGGTCATCAGGCCGGTCACCTTGTCCATCTCCTGGGTCCGCGCCGTCAGCATGATGATGCCGATGTTGTTATCGGTGGCGCGGATGCGGCGGCAGACCTCAAAGCCGTCGATGTCCGGCAGCATGATGTCCAGAAGGGCCACCTTGATGTCGGGATTCTGCTTCAGCTTTTCCAATGCCATCTCGCCGGTGTCGGCCTCCACAGCCTCGTACCCGGCCCGCTTCAGATTGATCACCACAAAGCTGCGGATGTTCTCCTCATCCTCCAGCACCAGTACTTTTTTCAATCAGATCCCCTCCTTACCATTCCGCCAGGATCAGGTGAAAACGCTCCTTCAGGCTCTCCTGATTGAGGCCGCAGTCCCACCCGCTGTTATAAAATTCCGCGGCGAAGATCTCGTCGCTGTTTTCCTTCAGGATAAACCGGTTTCCCCGGGAGGCCCGCACCATCCGGTTATTTCCGGTGAAGCGATAAACGGTCAAAAACGGTTCCAGCTTTCCGGTCGTTTCGTCCAGCGTGCCGAAGGTGATGGCCCGCTGGCTGTCGTTGCTGGTCACCATATCGCTGCGCTGTACCGCCGCCCGGCCCTCCCAGCTGTCTGGAAGCTCCAGGTACCATCCGTCTTTCGTATTGTGGAAGGTGGTGCTCACCGCCTTCGCCTTCCCTTTTTTGTCATACTGCTCCCAGGTGGTGGTGTAAAATACCTCCACCGCCGAGGTAGTGGCCATGGGAGCCATCCGCGGCAGTTCCAGAATATAGTCCTGGTTGATGTCCACGGCCTCCACGTCCGCCGTGGCGCGGATGGTGCTTTCGCTGATGCCGCTCTCCGGGTTCAGCGTCACGTTTTCCAGCTGGTTCGCGGTCATGACGAAAATGTCGGTGATCAGCTCCTCCTCGCCGTAATAGGACGTGACATAAAGGGCAGGAAGCATCCCGGAAACATAGTTGCTCTTGGCATGGAACAGGGTGTTTACCCCCTGAGAAAGCCGGGCGGACGCCGTGTTCACCATATGGCCCCCCTGATAGTCATAAAGCTGAACGCAGTCCTCCTCCGCCGGGTCCATCTGCACCAGAAGCACCTCGCTCCGACCGTCCCGGTCAATGTCCATCACCTCATAGTGACTGGAATAGGCCGCCTTCATCAGCTCCGACGGTTCCTTTCCCTGCACGGAGTAGGCCGACAGCAGGAACACATCCTCGCTCATCTGCCAGCTCACCACCAGTTCCTTCCCGGGCTTATCGTCCAGGTCGGCATAGTAGATGGAGTTTATCGCGCTTCCATCCCCCTCGATCACGGTGGACACCTCATAGCCCGTGTTCTCGTTCTGACGGAAAATATAAATGCGCAGGGGCTTTTCCGCCCCGGCCACCCTGAAAAAGGCCACTGCACTTTCCTGCTCGCCGTCCCCGTCCATATCCTGCAGCTGAATGGTCTGGGTATTGTCCCCCTGCAGGGGCGCGGCGTACTCCACCGCCCCGGCAGACTCCCCGCTGAGCTCGGTCTGCACCCGGTTGATCTTGGCCTGCAGATCGGTAAAATCCTCCGATGCGGCCGGGAGGGTATACATGGCCTCCGCCGGCTTCAAAAAGCACCCCGTCAGGCACACAAGGCAAAGGGCCAGACCGGCCGCGATCATCCAGCGTTTTTTCATTTCTTCCCCTCCGTTTCGCATGTATGCGCATGATGGTTCTTTTGTATCATACCACAATCCGTATCGCGGGGTAAAGAACAAAAAAATCCTTTCCCCTCTTGTTTTTTTCCCATCTGTCCGGTATAATGATAAATGCACTGCCGGTGTGATGGAATTGGTAGACGTAGTGGACTCAAAATCCACCGCTGGCGACAGCGTGCCGGTTCGAGTC
>CAKUEI010000034.1 GCA_934646175.1 uncultured Oscillospiraceae bacterium | reverse complement strand
CACTACCGCACCCTGTGGGGGGAAAGCACGCTGGAGGAGACCCTGCTGGACCTTACCTTCCGCCTGTCCGCCCCGTCGTTTTTTCAGGTGAATCGCAGCCAGACCGAGGTATTGTACCGCAAAGCACTGGAGTTTGCGGGCCTTACCGGGAGCGAGACGGTGCTGGACCTTTATTGCGGCATCGGCACCATCAGCCTGTGTATGGCCCGGAAGGCAAAAGAGGTCATCGGCGCCGAGGTGGTGCCCGAGGCGGTGCGCGACGCGGAGGAGAACGCCCGGCGGAACGGCATCGAAAACGCCCGCTTTTTCTGCGGCGACGCGGGGGAGGTGGCCTACCGCCTTGCGGAGGAGCAGGTGCGGCCCGACGTTATCTGTGTTGACCCGCCCCGAAAGGGCCTGCAGGAAGAGGTGCCCGCCATTCTGGCGGGCATGGCGCCCCGGTGCATCGTTTACGTCTCCTGCGATCCGGCCACCCTGGCCCGGGACGTGAAGCGCTTTGCCGCCCTGGGCTATGCGACAGAAAAAGCGGTGGCCGTGGATCTGTTCCCGCGGACGGAGCATGTGGAGACGGTGGCCCTTCTGGCCCCAAGTGCGAAGAAAACGGAGTAACCGGCCGACAAAGCACCGGGCGGACAGCGCGCAAGGTCCCATACAAGAAAACCAAAGAGCGGGGCGGCCATTGGGCCGCACCCGCTCTTTTCGACAAAGATTCTGCCAGATCGCGGAAGGCTCTTGCCCTGAAAAGGGGGACGGTGTATACTGTGTTGGTTCAAAATCAGACCTTTGGAAAGAAGTATGTATACATGAAAACCAAGACCCATAAACTGGATATGCTGAACGGGCCGATCTGGAACAAGATCCCGCAGTTTGCCATGCCCGTGGCAGCCACCGCCGTTTTGGGGCAGCTCTTCAACGCCTCGGATGTGGCAGTGGTGGGCAACTTCGCCGGGGACGCCAGCACCGCGTCCGTCGCCGCCGTGGGGGCCAACAGCGCAGTGATCGGTCTCATCGTGAATCTGTTCATCGGCATTGCCCTGGGGGCCAATGTGGTCATCGCCAATGCCATCGGCCGGGGGGACCGGGAGGCCGCCCAGCGGGCGGTCCACACCGCCGTGGCCTTTTCCGTTCTGGGCGGTGCCGTGGCGGCCCTGCTGGGGCAGGTGATCGCCGCGCCGCTTATGAGCCTTTTGAATGTGCCGGACGATGTGTTCCCGCTGGCGCTTTTGTACCTGCGCATTTACTTTGCCGGGATGCCGGTGATCCTGCTTTATAACTTTGAGGCGGCTATTTTCCGCAGCGTGGGCGAGACCAGGGTGCCCCTGATCGCCCTGGCGGCCTCCGGCGTTCTGAACGTGATCCTGAACCTCTTTTTCGTGGCGGTGCTGCACATGACGGTGAACGGCGTGGCCATTGCCACGGTGATCTCCAACGCCGTCAGCGCCGCAATCCTGTACCGCCGGCTGCTGAAGGCGGAGGAGGACGACATCCGGGTGAAGGCGAAAAAGCTGCGCTTGGACGGGCCCAGCCTTGCCCGCATTCTGAAGATCGGCCTGCCCGCCGGGATCCAGAGCGCGGTGTTCTCACTGGCCAACATCGTCATTCAAGCGGCCATCAACAGCTTGGGCACCGTGGTCATGGCGGCCTCCAGCGCGGCGTACAACATCGAAATTCTGGCCTATGACGTGGTGGCCTCTTTCGGGCAGGCCTGCACCACCTTTGTGGGGCAGAATTACGGCGCGGGCAATTTGAAGCGCTGCAAGCGCACTCTGCTGATCTGTCTGGGGGAGGATGCGGCCATTTCCGGCGTGGCCATTGCGCTGGTGCTGCTGACAGGGCGGTTCCTGCTGGCCATTTTCAACCGGGACCCGCAGGTCATCGAGCTTGGCTATACCCGGCTGTTCATCATCCTGCTCTCTTACACGTTCACCATGATCTACGACATGGTATCTGGCTATCTGCGGGGCTTCGGCATCTCCCTCGGACCGGCCATCCTCACCATTGCCGGGGTGTGCGGCGTGCGCATTGCGTGGATCCACTTCGTGTTTCCCATGAGCAGGACCTTCCGCACCATCATGCTGGCCTATCCCATCAGCCTTTCCACCACGGCGGCGCTGATGCTCATCGCGCTGCTGGTATGCCGCCCGGCTAAAAAGCTGGCCCGGAAAAAGGAAACGGCGCAAAAGGCCACATGACCCCCGTTTTATTCCTGCGGCCCCGCCGAACTTGCTCCGGCGGGGCCTTGCTTTGCGTTCGGGGAAAGAAAGCCGTTGAAAGCAGCGGAAACGCGTGGTACAATAACAAAGTATGTCCGGAAAAGGAGGCACGAGCCAGATGGAAAAGACCGGACTGCCCGGCCGGGACCTCCGGCTGGACAACCTGAAGGGGCTGCTCATTTTTCTGGTGGTGTTCGGCCACCTGCTGGAGCTGCTCCCCGGCGGGGAGAGACTTTGGCTTTACCGGGTGATCTACCTCTTCCATATGCCGGCATTTGTGTTCTGCTCCGGGTATTTTGCCCGTTTTTCCCTGCATCGCATGTGGCGCATTGCGGTACCCTATGTGCTGTTCCAGACGCTTTATGAGCTGTTTGCCGTCTTCGTGCTGGATAGCCGGGGGGAGCACCCGTTTCTTCGGCCCTACTGGCTCATGTGGTACCTCTTCTCCCTGCTGCTGTGGAGCTTGATGGTGCCGCTTTTGCAGCGGTGGAAGGACAAAAAATGGCTTCTTCCCGCGGCGGTCATCGTTTCATTGCTGGCCGGGGGAATGGAGCATGTGGGCTATGCCTTCAGCCTTGGCCGCACGTTGGGCCTGCTGCCCTTTTTCGTGGGCGGGTATCTCATGGGCCACAGGGAGAAAAAGCCAGTTTCCCGCTGGGAGTTTGCGGGGAAACTCACGCTTTCCGCCGCGCTGGCGGTAGGGTCCGCCCTGCTGCTGTGGCTATTCGAGGGGCAGATGCAAAGCCGGTGGCTATATTACAGCTGGCCCTATGAGGCGGCGGGCTATGATTTTTGCATTCGCGCCTTGTTGCTGCTTTTCGGTGCAGGATGGACGGCGCTGCTGTTTCTGATCTCGTCCCCCCGGCGCATCCCCGGCTTTTCCCGCATGGGGGAGAATACCCTGCCGGTCTTTCTGCTGCACGGCTTTCTGGTGAAGCTGCTGGGGAAAACGGGGGTCTTCCGGGTGCTGCCCTTCGGCATGATGACCGCGGCGGCGCTTGCGCTGATTTTGTGCCTTCTGCTGGCCTGGCCCCAGGTTGGGCGGGCCTGCACCCTGCGGAACCTGAGAGTTCCCGGCAGAACGCAAAAATAAGCCGGGAAGAGGTGCGGTTTTACCTTGAAAACCGAAGAAAAAACAGCTATCCTGTATCCACATGGAGCAAATGGGGAAAACGAGGTGAGGGAAATGGACTATGACGCGCTGCTGGAGCTGAGCTGCGAGATCGGCTTCCGCCTGATGCAGAGCGGGGCGGAGATCTACCGGGTGGAGGAATCCATCCGCCGCATTCTGGAGGCCTATGAGCCCCAGAGCGCCGAGGTGTTCGCCATTCCCAACTGCATCATCACCACCCTGGTCACTCCGGAGGGAAAGACCCTGACCCGGATGCGAAGAATGCCCAGCCACGGCACCGATGTGGACCGGCTGGAGCAGTATAACGCCCTCTGCCGCGCCATCTGTGCGGACAAGCCCGATCTTCCGGAGCTGAAGAAGCGGCTGAAGGCGACGGAGGGGGAAAAACGGACCTATTCCGGTTGGCAGATTATGCTGGCCTATTTCACCGCCACGGCGTTTTTCTCCCTTTTTTTCGGGGGAACCTGGCGGGATGCCCTGTGCGCCGGGATCTGCGGCATCGCCATCTGGGCGGCCGTGGATTTTATGGCAAAGCGGGGTACCAACCTCTTTTTCCGCACGGCGGCGTCCGCCGCCGTGTCCGCCGTTATCGCCCTGGGACTGACGGCTTTGGGCTTTGGGCAGAATATTGACCGCATCACCATCGGCGCCCTTATGATGCTGGTGCCCGGCGTGGCCATCACCAACGCCATGCGCGAGATCATGGGAGGCGACATGGTGGCGGGTCTTTCCCGGGTGGCGGAGGGCGTTCTGATCGCCACCGCCATCGCTCTGGGCACCGGCGTTGCCATGAGCCTTTCACGGTTTTTATGGGGGGGCTGAGGATGGAGACGCTGATTTATTTTCTCCCGTGCCTTTACGCCTTTCTGGCTTGTGCGGGCATCTGCATCACCCTGAACATTCACGGGCAGGGCATCCTGATCTGCTGCGTCGGCGGCGCGCTGGGGTGGTTTATCTACCTGCTGCTGGCCCCCATCGCGGGCAGCGAGGTGGTGCAGTCCTTTTTCGCCGCGGTGGTCATCACCCTGTACGCCGAGATCATGGCCCGGGTCCGCAAGTTCCCGGTGACGGGGTACTTGCTGGTGGCGCTGTTCCCGCTGGTGCCCGGCGGCGGCATTTACTACACCATGGAATACTGCATTCAGGGAGAGACCCAGCGGTTTCTGGAGTCTCTGCTGCACACCTTCGGCGTGGCGGGGGCGCTGGCCGTGGGGGCCGTATTGGTCTCCTCCGGCGTGCGACTGCTGACAAGCTACCGCGACAGCCGCCGCCGGACGGAGAAGGAGGAGGAAAAGCCGTGAATCCCCGTTACCAAATCGTCCTGCTGGACGCGGACAATACCCTGTTCGATTTTACCCGGGCGGAGGACCTGGCGGTGGACTGGCTGCTTGCGTCCCTGTCCCTTCCACCGGAGGAAAAGGTGCGATATCTGCGCATCAACCGCGCCATGTGGAAAAAGGGCGACCTGGGGGAGATCACCCAGGATGCACTGGTGGTGGAGCGGTTCCGTCTGTTTTTGCAGGAGACCGGCGTGAACGCCGACCCGGCGGAGGTGAACCGCGCCTACCTTGCCAAGGTGGCGGAATGCTCCGCCCTGCTGCCCGGGGCCATGGAACTGTGCCGGGACCTTTCAAAGGTGTGCCGGCTGGCCATTGTAACAAACGGCGTGACTGCGGTGCAGAAAAAGCGCCTTGCCAAAAGCGGCCTTGCCCCTTACATCTACGGACTTTATATTTCCCAGGAGATGGGCTGGCGGAAGCCCCAGCGGCAGCTTTTTGAGGCGGTATTTGCCCAGATGGGCCTTAATGAGGGGGACAAGCCCCAAACAGTCATGGTGGGGGATAACCTCATTTCCGACATTAAAGGCGGACAGAATTTCGGGCTGGACACCATCTGGCTTGCACCGGAGAGCGCGGAAACAGCCGGGACGGAAGTGGTCCCCACCTATACGGTACATACCCTTCCAGACGTAGAGCGCCTTGTGTTGGGGAATGAAAAGCATCGTTGAGAGGAGTAAAGACAGCTATGTCAACTTATCGGGGAAAGCGCAGAAACCTTGGCCCCATTCTTCTTCTGATCGTGGTGGCGGCGGCTGTGATCGCTGCCATTCTGGCCGTGATGCTTCAGCGGGGGGACAAGACACCGGAAGAAACGCCTGCCCTCCCTACGGAGAGCGTCTCTCCCTCGCCCACGACTACACCTACCCCAACCCCGACGCCTACGCCCACACCCACGCCCGCGCCGGAGACGGAGCCTTATGACTTTACGCAGCCGGTGCCCCAGTCGGAGGATGTGGACGACAGCTATTTTGCCGACGCGGTATTTATCGGAGACTCCCGTACCGAGGGCTTCATGCTCTACAGCGGCGTAAAGGGGGCGGACAGTCTGGCCCATACGGGACTGAACATCTTCGGCGTGGCGGAGAAAAAGGTCATCGGCACCGGCGACAAGAAAAAGACGGTGCTGGAGGCCCTGAAGGAAAAGCGGTACGGAAAGGTGTATCTGGCCCTGGGGGTCAATGAGCTGGGGTACTCTAACGACAAGCTCTTTTACAGCACCTTCTGCGACGTGATCGACGCCATCCGGGAGGCGCAGCCCAACGCGGTCATCTATATCGAAAACCTGATCCCCTTAAACGAAAGCCAGGTCAGCAAGGACTACCTGAACAACACCCATCTGCGCACCTATAACGACCTGATGGCCCAGGTGGCGGAGGAAAAGCAGGTGGCCTATCTGGACCTTTACAGCGCTTTCGCGGATGAAAACGGGCAGCTGCCCAAGGACGCCAGCAACGACGGCGTCCACCTGAAAAAGCCCTACTGCCAGAAATGGATGGAATATCTCCGGTGCCACACCGTGACGCCGGAGCAGCTGGGAATGAACGAGACCTGAAGGAGGAACCAAACATGAAAAACCGGAAATATTTCCTGCTTCCGCTGCTGTGCTGTCTGGTGCTGTGCCTGCTGGCCGCCTGCGGAAATAACGACGCCAAGACCAGCGACAGCCCCGCCCCCACGGATACGGCTCAGGCCGCCGATGTCTATGACACCGCCGTGGCCGATGCGGTGCTGAACAGCGGTGCCTTCTCCGAAGAACTGGAGGAGATCGACCTAGACACCGCCGCGCTGGTGTACGGTGTGGACGGGAACGCCCTGACCGACGTGAAAGCCTACCGTTCCGCCGGTGCGTCCGCCGAAGAGGTGGCCGTGCTGATCTTCACGGATGAAGCCGCCGCCGGTGACGCCAAGACCGCCATCGACCTTTACATTCAGGACCGGGAAGAGTCCTACGCCGACTACCTGCCCAGCGAAGTGCCCAAGCTGCAAAGCGCCAAGCTGGACCAGAAGGGCAACACCCTGCTGCTGATCGTGGCAAACGACATGTCCGCCGCGGAGACAGTCCTCTAAACCGAATCCCCGTGCCGAAAAGGAGCCGTTCCCCACAGGGGAACGGCTCCTTTTTCCTCTGTTTCCAATACTTGCGGGTTGCGCGGCTGCGGCAAAAAAGTTACAATACGGTTACAAAAAACCGAAAGGAGCTTTTTATGCAGCGACATTGGAAACGGGGGCTTGCCCTGATCTTAGCCGCGCTGGCCCTGAGCACATCGGTCTTTGCCGGGAACGTGACGGTACAGAGCGGCAGCTGGCGGCTTTCCGGGAAAGACGCTTTTCTGCAAAACGGCACCACCTATGTGGCCTTGCGGGCCTTTTCCGAAGCCATGGGCGCGGAGAAGGTGCGCTGGGAGGGCGGCGCGGCCATGGTATCTGCCAACGGGTGGACCCTGACCGCCGTCCCCGGGGAGCAGTACCTGATGGTGAATGGAAGGTGTTTTTTCGTTCCGGACGGGGTACAGCTGAAGGATGACCGCATCTGGGTGCCCGTGCGAGCGGCGGCCGCCGCCTTCGGGGCGCAGGTGAATTGGACGCCAGGGACGGTCACCGTGCTTCCTGGCAGCGGCAGCGCCCTGTCCGGGGCGGATTATTACGATCAAGAGGACCTGTACTGGCTGTCCCGCATTATTTCGGCAGAGAGCCGGGGGGAATCTCTCTCCGGGCAGATCGCCGTGGGGAACGTGGTGCTGAACCGGGTGAAAAGTCCGGACTTTCCGGACAGCGTGAAGGCGGTAGTCTTCGACCAGCGGGACGGCATCACCCAGTTTGAACCGGTGTCCAACGGAAGCGTCTATGACAAGCCGACGGAGCGCAGCGTCATTGCCGCCAAGCTGGCGCTGGAGGAGGCCAACACCGGCGGGGACGCCCTTTACTTTTTCGCGCCCGCCCTGTCGGCAGGCAGTTGGATCGTAAAAAACCGCACCTATTCCCATACCATCGGCTGTCACCGGTTCTATACATGAAAGAAGCCCCCGGAGAAGGTTCTCCGGGGGCTTCTTGTTTGGGTCAGGACTGATATTCAAATTCCAGATTGTACATGGACACAATGTCGCCGTCCTTGATGCCCATGGCCTCCAGCCGGTCGAACAGGCCGGATTCCCGCAGGACCCGGTCGAACCAGTTGCGGGATTCGTAATCGCCGAAGTTCACGTTGGCCATCAGGCGCTGCAGCCAGGGCCCTTCCACGATCCAGGTGCCGTCCACCTCTTCGATGGAGAGAGCCTCGGTGGTGTCGATCTCCGGCGGGCGGGGGACATAGGTCGGCTCATAGGTGATCACCGGCGGCAGATCACGCAGCTCCTGCGCAGCGGCATACATCAGCTCCCGGGTGCCCTGATGGGTGGCGGCGGACAGCTCGAAGAAGCGCATTCCCTCGCCCTCCACATAGGCTTTCAGTGCCTCCAGCCCGGAGCGGTCGGCGGCGATGTCCGCCTTGTTCCCGGCCACCAGCATTTTACGGGAGGCAAGCTCGGGAGAGTAGCGCTTCAGCTCCTCATTGATGGTCTTGAAGTCCTCCACCGGGTCGCGGCCTTCGCTGCCGGACACGTCCACCACGTGGATGAGCAGGCGGCAGCGGTCCACATGCCGCAGGAAATCGTGCCCCAGACCGGCACCTTCCGCCGCGCCCTCAATGATACCGGGAATATCGGCCAGCACGAAGGAGGTCCCTTCTTCCACGTACACCACACCAAGATTGGGGAACAGAGTGGTGAAGTGATAGTTGGCGATCTTGGGGGTGGCCTTGGTCACCACGCTGAGCAGGGTGGACTTGCCCACGTTGGGATAGCCCACCAGCCCCACGTCGGCCAGCAGCTTCAGCTCCAGCACGATATCGCGCACCTCGCCGGGCAGGCCTGCCTTGGCAAAGCGGGGCACCTGACGGGTGGGGGTGGCGAAGTGCTGGTTGCCCCAACCACCCTTGCCGCCTTTGACCAGGACGAAGGGCTCGTCCCCGGACATGTCGCAGATGATCTCACGGGTGGCGGCATCGCGGATGACGGTGCCCCGGGGCACTTTCAGCAGCAGAGGGACGCCGTCCTTGCCGGTGCAGCGCTTACCGGTGCCGTCGGCTCCGTTGCCCGCCACGTATTTTTTGCGCACGCGGAAGTCCATCAGGGTGGACATGTGGGGGTCCACCGTCAGGATCACGTCGCCGCCGCGGCCGCCGTCGCCGCCGTCCGGCCCGCCGTTTGCCACGTACTTTTCCCGGTGGAAGGAAACGGCACCGTTCCCGCCGTTTCCGGCGCGCACGGTGATGCGCGCGGTATCAATGAATGGTGCGGCCATAAAAGCACCTCCTGGAAGAAATGAATGGAAGAAAAAGCTGCGGCGCTCTCCCCGGACAGGATGCCCGGTATGGAGCGAAAAAACCGGCCCCGAACGCAGGGCGTTCAAGGCCGGTTTCACCACAACTTGATTGAGCTTCAGGAAGAAGGATTACTGAGCGGCCTCAACGATGGAAACCTGCTTGCGATCCTTGCCCAGACGCTCGAACTTGACCGTGCCGTCCTTCAGGGCGAACAGCGTATCGTCGCTGCCCTTGCCCACGTTGACGCCCGGGTGAATGTGGGTGCCGCGCTGACGGACGAGAATGTTGCCCGCCAGAACGAACTGGCCGTCGGCCCGCTTGACGCCCAGGCGCTTTGCCTCGCTGTCGCGGCCGTTACGGGTGGAACCAACGCCCTTTTTATGAGCGAAGAATTGAAGTCCGATGTTCAGCATGAATTACACCTCCAAGACGATGATGTTGTCGGGATATTCCCCGTTCAGCTCTGTCAGGTAGACCATCAGCCCGGTCAAAAGGGTCTGGCACGTGCTCTCATTGGTCTGCCCCAGTCCGCCGGGGAGCTTGAGGGAGATGGATGCGTTTTTCTCATTCACCTTGACGGCGGCCCCCAGCCCCAGCACCTCGTTGACCGCGCATTCGGTCAGCCGGACGGCGCTGGTGACGGCGGCGCAGAGAATGTCCTCTCCCGCCGGGGCGAGCCCGCTGTGGCCCTGAACCTCAAAGCCGGTGATGCGGGTGCCCTCGGTATGAAATGATACCGTGATCATAACTTAGGCATTGATCTTGCCGATCTGCACCTTGGTGTACGGCTGACGATGGCCCTGACGCTTGCGATAGCCCTTCTTCGGCTTGTACTTGAAGACCAGGATCTTCTTGCCCTTGCCGTTCTTGACCACGCTTGCTTCCACGGAAGCGCCTTCCACCACGGGGGTGCCGAAGGTGGCCTTCTCGCCGTCCAGCACAGCCAGGACCTTGTCGAAGGTCAGGTTGTCGCCGGCAGCGGCGTCCAGCTTCTCCACATAGATGACGTCGCCCTCTGCGACCTTGTACTGCTTACCGCCGGTTTCGATGATTGCGTGCATGCTTTTTGCACCTCTCTTTATTCATAGAGTCTCGCTCTCCCGGGCGTTGAGGACGCACCTCACCCTTGGGACCCGTTCAATGCGGCTTTGATAGTATATCAGCGCAAGGGGTGCTTGTCAAGGGAAATCGGAACTTTTTGCCTTGAAATGACACGGAAATGGGACGCTTGCAGCCCCCTTCGCCGTTTTTTCGGGCAGAGAAAACGACGAAGAAGCGAATTTGTTCATATTTAGGACTTTTTTCTTCTCTTAGCTTGTGGTATGATAAATTGAATTTTTGTGATTTCCCTCTTAAAAAGGTAAGAGTAATCTGAAACTATAAGGAGCAAAGACTATGGGACTGTTTTCCAAGCTGTTCGGCACCCCCTCCCAGCGGGAGCTGAAGAGCATCTACCCCATCGTGGATAAGATCGAGGCGCTGGAAGAACCGTACAAGGCCCTGACGGACGAACAGCTTCAGGCCAAGACGCCGGAGTTCAAGGCGCGCCTTGCAAACGGCGAAACATTGGACGACATTTTGCCTGAGGCTTTCGCCGCCTGCCGCGAGGCGGCATGGCGTGTGCTGGGCATGCGCCCTTACCGGGTGCAGCTGGTGGGCGGCGTGGTGCTGCATCAGGGCCGCATCGCCGAGATGAAGACCGGTGAAGGCAAGACTCTGGTGGCCACCCTGCCTGCCTATCTGAACGCCTTGGCGGGCAAGGGCGTTCACATCGTCACGGTGAACGACTATCTGGCCAAGCGCGACAGCGAATGGATGGGCAAGGTGTACCGCTTCCTGGGCCTTTCCGTGGGTCTGGTAATTCACGGCGTTACCGGTCAGGCGAAGAAGAACGCCTACGCCGCCGACATCACCTACGGCACCAACAACGAGTTCGGCTTTGACTACCTGCGGGACAACATGGCCATTTACAAGCAGGAGCTGGTGCAGCGGGGGCATTCCTTCGCCATCGTGGACGAGGTGGACTCCATCCTCATCGACGAGGCCCGCACCCCCCTGATCATCTCCGGTCAGGGTGACAAGTCCACCCAGCTTTACGAGGTGGTGGACGCCTTCGTGGCTAAGCTGAAGTGCCAGCGCATTGCCAGCGTGGACACCAAGGAGGAAGAAGACCCGGACATCGACGCCGACTACATCGTGGACGAAAAGGCGCGCACCGTCACCTTGACGGCCCGGGGCATCAAAAAGGCAGAGGAAGCCTTCCAGCTGGAGAATCTGGCCGACCCGGAGAACACCACCCTGTCCCACCACATCAATCAGGCCATCCGCGCCCGGGGCCTTATGAAGCGGGACATCGACTATGTGGTGAAGGATGGCGAGGTGCTCATCGTCGACGAGTTCACCGGCCGCATCATGTACGGCCGCCGCTATTCCGAGGGCCTGCATCAGGCCATCGAGGCCAAGGAGGGCGTGAAGGTCGCCCGGGAGAGCAAGACCCTGGCCACCATCACCTTCCAGAACTATTTCCGCCTTTACAATAAGCTCTCCGGCATGACCGGTACCGCCATGACGGAGGAAGAGGAATTCGGCACCATCTATAATCTGGACGTGGTGGAGATCCCCACCAACAAGCCTCTGGCCCGTGTGGACCAGTCCGACGTGGTGTACAAAAACGAAGCGGGCAAGTACCGCGCTATCATCCATCAGGTGGAGGAGTGCCACGCCAAGGGGCAGCCGGTGCTGGTGGGTACCGTTTCCATCGAAAAGTCCGAGCTGGTGTCCGCCCTGCTGAAAAAGCGCGGCATCAAGCATAATGTCTTGAACGCCAAGAACCATGAAAAGGAAGCCGAGATCGTGGCTCAGGCGGGCAAGTTCGGCGCCGTCACCGTGGCCACCAACATGGCCGGCCGTGGTACCGACATCATGCTGGGCGGCAACGCGGAATTTTTGGCGAAGAACGACCTGCGCAAGGCCGGCCTTTCCGAAGAACTGATCGTGGAGGCCACTGGCTTTGCCGAGACCGACAACGAGGAGATCCTCAACGCCCGCAAGATGTTTGCCGAGGCAGAGGCCAAGTATAAGGATGAGATCCGGGAAGAGGCGGACAAGGTCCGCGCTGCGGGCGGTCTCTATATTCTGGGCACTGAGCGGCACGAGTCCCGCCGCATTGACAACCAGCTGCGCGGCCGCGCCGGCCGCCAGGGCGACCCCGGCGAGACCCGGTTCTACCTCTCGCTGGAGGACGACATTCTCCGTCTGTTCGGCGGCGAGCGGGTGCAGAATATGATGGAGAACCTCGGCGTGGACGAGGACACCCCCATTGAGCAGAAGCTGCTGACCAGCGCCATCGAGAACGCCCAGAAGCGGGTGGAGTCCAAGAACTTCCAGACCCGTAAGACCGTGCTGGAGTACGACGACGTCATGAACACCCAGCGCGAGATCATCTACAAGCAGCGCCGCCAGGTGCTGGACGGCGAGGACCTGCAGCAGTCCATCCGCGGCATGCTGCACACGGTAGTGCAGAACGCCGTGCAGAGCCATCTGCCGGAAGAGGGCAGCATGACGGGCGAGGGCTTCCGGGAGGCCACTGCGCCCTTCCGCGGCGTGTTCCTCACCGATGGGGAGCTGCGGCTTTCCGACGAAGAGCTTTCCGGAAAGAGCGCGGAGGAACTGACGGACCTTCTGATCGAAAAGGCCGAGACGGTTTACGACCACAAGGAGCAGGAGCTGGGCAGCCCCCTCATGCGCGAACTGGAGCGCGTGATGATGCTGCGGGTGGTGGACGAATACTGGATGGACCACATCGACGCCATGAACGAGCTCAAGCAGGGTATCGGCCTGCGGGCATACGGCCAGAGCGACCCTGTGGTGGAGTATAAGCGCGAGGGCTATGATATGTTCGAGCAGATGGTGTCCGCCATTCAGGAGGAGACCCTGCGCCGCATCTTCATCGCCCGGGTGCAGCCCGCCGCAACCATCCAGCGCGAGCGGGTGGCCAAGGTCACCGGCGAGTCCGGCGCCAGCGACGGCAGCGTGAAGAAACAGCCGGTGAAAAAGGTCACCAAGATCGGCCGCAACGATCCCTGCCCCTGCGGCAGCGGCCTGAAGTGGAAAAAATGCACCTGCAAGGAGTACCATCCGGATCAGCAGTAAAACGCTGAGCCGGATGCGGACGACGTAAACAGGCATTTTGCAAAGCAAAATCCTGGCGCAAGGCGGAATTGACTTCCGCCGCGCAAAGGAAGCGGGCCCCCCCACGGGCCGGAAGGCACGTGGGGGAGGTACCATCTGGATCAGCAGTGATTTGGATCATGCATGAGTATGAGCAGTAACCGAAGGGGAAACGTTCAAAGGAGACAGTCATGAGTGTCTGCGAAAAAACAAACGGCGGCGTGAGCTACGATTCCTCCACCCTGCTGGAAGAGGCCGGGGGTATCTGCCACGGGTTCTCTACCCGGCTGGGCGGCGTGTCCGAGGGCATCTGGAGCTCCATGAACCTGGGCACCACCCGGGGGGACGAGCCGGAGCATGTGCGGGAGAATTACCGCCGTTTCTGCGCTGCCATCGGGGCGGATGTGAAGCGCATCGTCATGAGCAATCAGGTCCACAGTGCCCAGGTGCGTCTGGTGACCACGGCGGACGTGAAAAAGGACCTTTATGACCCGGAGCGGTACGAGACCGACGGGCTGATCACCGATATCCCGGGCCTTGCCCTGGTGGTGTTCGCGGCGGACTGCATTCCGGTGCTGCTTTACGACCCGGTGCGCCGGGTCATCGGCGCGGCCCACGCCGGATGGCGGGGCACTGCGGCGGGCATTGCCGCCAAGACCGTGGAGAAAATGAGCCTGACCTTCGGCTGCCGGCCGGAGGACATGGTGGCGGCCATCGGCCCGGGCATCGGCCGGTGCTGCTTTGAGACCCATGAGGACGTGCCCAACGCCATGACCGAAAAGCTGGGCGCGGCGGCCCTGCCCTTTATCCAGAGCCTGCCCGCGGGAAAATTCCGGGTGGATCTGAAGGGCCTGAACGCCGCCTGGCTGAAGAAGGCCGGTGTGCCGGAAAGGCAGATCGACTGCTCGGAGGCGTGCACTGTCTGCCGGTGCGACCGCTACTGGTCCCACCGGGCCACCGAGGGGAAACGGGGCAGCGGCGCGTCCATCATCATGCTGAAGGAATCGGAAGCCACGTTATAACAGGGAAGGAGGCGCAGCGCCGCATGAAAAGACGGACTGTTTGCCTCCTTTCCGTATTCTGTCTGCTGCTTGCCCTGCTGGCAGGCTGCGGAAACGGAAAGGACACGCCGTCGCCCTCTCCCACGGAGGAGAGTACGCACCCGCAGGAGCAGAGCGGCCAGCTCACCCTGCCGGTGGACAGCCGGGAGAGTATGCACCCCGCCCTCAGTCAGAACAAAAGCAACCTGACGCTGGCCCCTCTTTTATATGAAGGGCTGTTCGAACTGGATGAGAGCTTTACGCCCCAGATGGTGCTCTGCCGCAGCTATACCTGCAATGAAGACGCCACAAAGTGGACCTTCACCCTGCGCAGCGACGTTACATGGTCGGACGGAACGGTGCTGACCGCGGCGGACGCGGCGGCGGCCCTAAACACCGCCCGGGGCAGTTCTTCCCGCTTTCAAAAGCGGCTGTCCGCCATTCAGTCGGTGACCGCGGAGGGGGAGGACACCGTTGTGGTGACGCTTTCCTCCGGGAACGGCGCCCTGCCCGCCCTGCTGGATGTGCCCCTTGCCAAGGGAACGGACAGCCGTCCGGCGGGTACAGGACCATACTGTCTGGTGGAGGGAGACGCGGGCAGCGTCCTCAGTCTGCGGGATGACTGGTGGCAGGCGGGGGAGCGCCGGATCGGCGTAGACCCCATCGCGCTGATGGAGATCACGGCGGACGAAGACCTGATGTACGCCTTTGACACCCGGGAGGCGGATCTGGTGGTCACCGATTTTACCGGCAGCAGCGCACCGGGCTTTTCCAGCGATTACGCCGTGTGGGAATTTGACACCACCAACCTCATTTATCTGGGATTTCGCGCCGCGGGGGACAGCCCCTGTGCCGACCAGACCCTGCGGAAGGCAATTTCGTTGGCCATCGACCGCGCCGCGCTGGTCAGCAGCTGCTTTGCCCACCACGGGAAGGCGGCGGCCCTGCCGGTGTCCCCCGCGTCGCCCCTCTATGACGCGGAATTCGGCAGTACGGCGTCGGACAACGGTGCGGCCCTGAAGGAACTCATCGGGAAAAGCCGGATCCGGACCTTAAAGCTGCTGGTGTGCAGCGAGAACACCTTCAAGGTCAGCGCGGCGGACCGCATTGCCGCCCGGCTGGAGGAGTACGGCCTGAACGTTTCGGTGGAAAAGCTCCCCTATGACGATTACGCCGCCGCCCTATCAAACGGCAGCTTTGACCTGTATCTGGCCGAGGTGGCCATGACCGCAGACTTTGACCCCACCGCCCTGACGGCCAGCGGCCGCAGCCTGAACTTCGGCGGCTATGCCGACGGGACGACCGATCAGCTGCTGGCAGCCTTTCGGGCCTCGGACGAGGTGACCCGCCCGACGGCGGCCAAAGCCTTGTACGCGGACCTTACGGAAAAAACGCCCATTGCGCCGCTGTGCTTCAAGACCGGCTCGGTCCTGACCCAGTGGAACCGCATGAGCGGCCTTACGCCCATATGGGGCAATGCGTTCCACGGCATGGAGCAGTGGAGCTTTTCCTGACGGATGAAGAGACTATGGGAGGAACAAGAGAGATGAAGACCGTATTTCGTTGTTTTGTGGAGAAAAAGCCCGGCTTTGACGGTGAGGCGAAGAACCTGGAGCGGGAGCTGCGCGAGCAGCTGGGCCTTTCCGGCCTCACTGGCGTGCGGGTACTGAACCGCTATGACGTAGAGGGCGTGAGCGGAGAGGAATACCTGGCCGCCCGCACCAACGTCCTTGCCGAGCTGCAGGTGGACCTGGTATACGATGAAGAGATGCCGGCGCCTGACGGCCCCGCCTTTGTGCTGGCGGTGGAGGCTCTGCCCGGACAGTACGATCAGCGGGCGGATTCCGCCGCTCAGTGCATCCAGCTGCTCACTGGCGGTGAGCGGCCCCGGGCCGCCTGCGCCCGGGTGTATGTTCTCTCCGGCACCTTTACGGAGGACGAGCGGCAGCGAGTGGAGCATTACCTCATCAACCCCGTGGAGAGCCGCCGCGCTGCCATGGAGAAGCCGGAGACACTGCACCAGAGCTTCCCGGAGCCGCAGCCGGTGAAGACGCTGGAGGGCTTCACTGCCCTTGACGAAGCGGGTCTTGCCGCCATGCTGCGGGAGTACGGCCTTGCCATGGACCTTGCGGACCTTACCTTTTTGCAGACCTATTTCCGGGAGGAGGAGCGCCGCAATCCCACGGTGACCGAGCTGCGGTTGGTAGACACCTACTGGTCCGACCACTGCCGTCACACCACCTTCGGCACCCATATCGATCAGGTGGTCATCGAGGACGAGCGGGTGCAGAAAGCTTTTGAGGAC
>CAKUEI010000033.1 GCA_934646175.1 uncultured Oscillospiraceae bacterium | reverse complement strand
GAGCAAGCATTATATCGCTTGCTCCGACTTTTTCAAACGTCAGAGCGCGCTCACGCCGCTGCTCCTCCTTTTCAAACCGTAAACGCTGCGCTGGTTCGCGGTTTGATGAAACGGATGCTTCGGCGTGGGTGCATCTTCTCTGTCAACACAAGTCAAAAAAGAAGGCACAGCAAACCGGTCTCTCTTTTCTTTTCCTATTAAACCAACAACTTACTCTATTTATAGGTTTATGCGGATTATACAGGCGAACACCCAATCTGCCAATCAAGTTCTTGTACAATTCGGTAGATATTCATGCGTTGTTTTTTGGGTTACAATCACCATTTATATAAAAAGAGGCTCCCTGGCCGGTCTATACACCGGTCAGGGAGCCTCTTTGCAGCCCGGAACGTTTCACAGCGGTTGCTCCCAAAGCAAATCCATTTTCGACCCGCAGGGCGCACCCGCGGGCCGCTGTCCTTTCAAGGGAGCGCTGGCAGTTGGGGCGTTTTCACACCCGCAGCTGTCCCAGTACCTGGCCGATGGGGGCGTGGATGACCAGGTCCGCCCGCCGGTCCGCGTCCGTGGCGCTGAGATTCACCAAGGCCAGCCGGTGTCCCCGGTAATACCGCAGGAGCCCGGCGGCGGGGTACAGGTTCCCCCCACGATGAGCACGTCTGCCTGGCTGATGGCGTCCACCGCCCGCAGCTTGCCCACCCGCTCCAGCTCCGCCAGCTTCAGGTAGGCGGGGTTGGACTTTGCCTGGGGATAGAGCATTTTGTCCCGGTAAAAGCGGTAAAACGCCTGGGTATGCTCTTCAAAATAGTCGTGGCTGAGGATGACCTCCCGCCGTTTTTCTTTACCTTACCACGTTTTTACCCCCGGCGCAATGCCGCAAAAAGGTGCGCTTCCGCAGAAGCGCACCCAAATAGAACTCCATTTATTTTCTGTCTGCCCCGGGCAGGCGGCCCTTCTGCACGATGGGCAGCCCGGCGCACACCTCCACCACGCAGCCGCACCGCTCCGCCAGCAGGCGGTCCAGCGCCGCAAGGCCCCGGCGGAACGCCTCCGACCGGGGGCCGTAGTCCGCCCCGTCGGCATAAATATAGTCGCTGACCACAACGCAGTTCCGGACGCCGTCCAGAAACGCCGCCAGCTCCTCCGCCACCCGGGCCGGGGCGCGGGGGTCAAAGCCCCCGGCAAACATCTCATTTGCCAGCAGGGCGGTGACGCTGTCCAGAAGGAAGGTGCCCGCCCGGTCTGCCCGGTCCAGCACCTCCGCCAGACGGCGGGGCTGCTCCAGGGTGACAAAGCCCATACCCGCCCGGGCCGCCCGGTGGCGGCGGATGCATTGGCGCTCGTGGTCGTCGCAGGGGTCCATGGTGGCCACATAGTACTGCGGCCCGTCCCCCGACAGGGCCAGGGCCTGGCCAAGGGCGAAGGTGGACTTGCCGTTTTTGCAGCCCCCGGTGATGAAAACCGTCATAGCCCCGCCCTCACCGGTAAATGCCGTATTTCAGCTTGATGCGCTCCAGCTTTCTGATCAGCATATCGCCGAAGAAAAAATTGAACAGCGCCGCGAAGAAAGCATGGGCCGCGTCATAGGACACGCCGGAGATATAAAGGAGCTTCAGGGTGTCCCAGCTGACCTCGTTGGCGCCGGGAATGCCCGCCGCCGTGATCATGGCGCAGATGTTCATCAGGCCGCCGTAAATGATGAAGGTGACGAAAAACGTGAAAAGGGTCAGGGTGACCCCGTCCACCGGCAGACGCTTGCGCTGGACCAGCACGCCCAGCAGCAGCCCGGCCCCGCCGAAGATATAGAGCCGCCAGCCGAAGAACGTGCCCCCGTCCGCCGGGGGGAAGAAGAGATACACAAGGTACGCCGCCAGCTCCGCGAAGAGGATGCACAGCAGTGGCCCCATAATGACCCGGAAGTTCCGGGACTTGACCTTTTCCACCGTGGCCCGGTTGAAGGCAAGGCCCGCCAGAAAGCCGAGAAGGCCCCAGCAGAACATCTGCCACGGGGTCCACGGCCCCTGCCCCTCGTAAAAATTCAGCACGAACCGGGCCAGGGCCCCGATGAGGAACCCCGCCTCCGGCCCCAAGGCCACGCCGCTGACGATGATGATGGCCGTGCCCGCCTTAAAGGGGACGGTCACATTGCAGATGAGCTGGACGCAAACCGTCAGGGCGCACATCATGGCGATGAGGACGATCTCCCGGGCCTTGGGCCGCCGCCGCTCGAACACCATAAAAAAGGGCGCCATGGTGAGGAACAGAATGATCCAGCTGACTAGGATGTAGCTCCGGTCGTTCAGAAGGGTGAAGCCCATGATGATGACCGCCGGGATAGCGATAAAAATGAGGGCGGCGGCCATGGCGGTGCGCTTGCGGTGGGCGGCCTCGATCTGGCTTACGTCATAGCCTCTTCGCATCGGGCCGCCACCTCCTCCCATGTGACCGCCGCGGGGAACCACTGCCCCGCCACGCGGTTGGCCGCGGTGGTGTAAAACCGGTTGCCGGCGAAAAATTCCTTGGTCGGGGCACAGGACACCGCCTCTCCGTCAAAGAACAGGGCGCAGCGGTCGGCGTACTCGGCGCAGAACTCAATATCGTGGGTGACCATCAGGATGGTAATGTCCTTGGCCAGCAGGCCCTTGAATATCCCCGCCAGGGTCTTTTTGAAGTAGGGGTCCAGACCCTTGGTGGGCTCGTCCAGCAGCAGGATCTTCGGCTGGCGCAGCAGCAGCTTGCCCAGGGCCAGGCGCTGCTGCTCCCCGCCGGAAAGGTCATAGGGATGGGTGGCCTCCAGGCCGGAAAGGTCCATCTGGGTCATCATGTCCGCCGCCCGGCGCTCCATCTCCTCCTCCGGTAGCTTCTGGTCGGACAGGGCCTCCAAAAGCTCCTCCCGGGCGGTGATCTCCGTGAACAAAGCCTGGGGGTTCTGGGGCAGCATGGAAAGGCCGTTCTGGAAAAGCTCCACGTCGGACAGGCTGTCGATGGGGGTGCCGTTCACCAGAATTTTGCCCCGATAAGGCTTGACAGCCCGGGTCATGGCCTTCAGCGTGGTGGATTTGCCCACGCCGTTTCCGCCGAGGACGGCAAAAAGCTCCCCTCGACGCACCTGCAGGTCCACGCCCCGCAGCACGTCCGCCCCGGCCTTGGAGTAGCGGAACCAGACATCCTTTACCTCCAGGACGGGGTGGTCGATCTTCTCCGCCGTCCGCTTTTCCCGGCGCAGGTCAAGACCGCGCCGCCGCCCCTCCGGCTGGGTGGGGGCGGGCGGGCCCAGGCGCGCCTCCATCCAAAGGCGCCCCTCCCGCACGGTGAGGGGGCAGTCCGCCCCGGGGGCCACCCGGCTTGCAATTTTCACCACGGCGGGCAGGCCGCAGAACATATCCCCGCAGACCCCGGCGGCCATTTTTTCCGCCGTCTCCCGGGGCCCGCCGTTCAGGCGCAGCTCCCCCTTGTCCATGACCAGCACCCGGTCCGCCAGGGGGAAGAGCTCCTCCAAGCGGTGCTCGGAGATAAGGATGGTGGTACCCAGCTCCGTGTTGATCTTTTTCAGCGTGGCCAGAAAGTCCGCGGCGGCGATGGGGTCCAGCTGGCTGGTGGGCTCGTCCAGAATGAGGAGCTTGGGGTGCATGACCATAATAGAGGCCAGGTTCAAAAGCTGCTTCTGCCCGCCGGACAGCTGGCTGACGCTGCTGCGGAACCAGGTCTGGATGCCGAAAAAGCTGGCCATTTCCGCCACACGCTGCTTCATGGTGCGGTTATCCACGCCCAGGCTTTCCAGCCCGAAGGCCAGCTCGTGGAACACCTTGTCCGTCACGATCTGGTTGTCCGGGTCCTGGCGGACAAAGCCGATATCCGCGGCGCTGACCCGGTCGTCCAAGCCGCCGATCTCCGTGCCGCAGTAGCGCAGACTGCCCTCCAGACGCCCATAGGGCATCAGATTTTTCTTCATCTGCCGCAGCAGGGTGCTCTTGCCGCAGCCGGACTTGCCGCACAGCACCACGAATTCCGACCGGCCCACGGTGAAGCTGATGTTCCGCAGGGCGGGCGCGTCGCAGCCGGGATAGGTAAAGCTTAAATTTTCGCACGTAAGGACTTCCACTCTCTCGCCCCCTTTATATCCAGAATCGGTGGCAGCAGCATCAGCGCCGTATAGGCCGCCAGGCTGACGGCCTGGGCAGCGGAAAGACCCGGCAGAAGGATAGCCGGGTAATAATAAACGGAGGTCCTGCCCGTGGCGCAGGCCCAGGCGGCAATGCCGCCCAGGGCAAGCATCACCGCAAGCTCGCTCCGTTCCCCCCCGGCAAAGCGGAAGAGGTGGAAGCTGGTGCGGCCATGAAGGCCGTAGCCCCTGGCCTCCATGGAGTCTGCCGACTCGATGGACGCCTCCAGGGACCAGGCGATGAGGATGGAAAGCTCCTTGCTGAACACCTTCACCCGGCTGATAAGGCCGCCCCCCTTCAGCCCCCGCCCCATGCACCGCTGGCCCTCCGCCACCTGGTGGAACCGGGTCTTCAGCATGGGGATATACCGCAGGATCATGGAGAGGGTGAGGGCCAGCACCGGCGCCACCCGGCCGAAGAGATAAATGAATTTATCCGCCGTGAACACCGCGTTGAAGCAGCGGAACCAGATGATGACGCTGGTGAGCAGCACCGCGGACACCACGCCGTACACAATGGCCTCCAGAGTGATGCGGTTGTCGTTCAGATAAAAGAGCACCGTCACGCCGTTGTGCACGTTCAGGGTGTTGATGAGGGTCATGATCACAAGGGTGGGCAGCAGAATGATGCAGTTGAACTTCACAGCCTTCTTCCCCTGGAGCAGGACGGAATAAAACCACCCCGCTGCGAAGGAAACCAGAAGGAACGCCGGGTGATTGGAAAACATGGTCACCCCAATCACAAAGGCGAAATACGCAAAATTCACCAATGGGTGGGCCCGGTAGAAGTTTGCCGACTCCCCCAGGCCGTTTCCCCAGAACTCCCGCATCACCATACGGAGTTATCCCCCACGTCCCGGCCCAGGTCGCAGGTGTACATCCAGACGATCTCGTCCCCGTCGGAGACATAGTACTTGCTGCATCCATAGTTGGGGAACTGGCCGTTCACCTTGTACATCCAGCCGCTGAGGGTGCCGCCGTCGAATTCATAAAGGTAGTGGATGCCTTCGATATACGCGCCGTTGTAAAGGGCGTCCTCCCGGAACTCCATCTGGATGTCCTGGTCCCGGGTGACTCGCTTCAGAATGTCAAAGACGCTCTCCCCCGGGGTGTAGGTCACCTCAGTGGTGGCCAAAATCACCCCGTCGGAGGGGATATAGGGCAGAATGGCCTCGTTCTCCACCTTGGAGGTGTCCAGCAGGGTGTCGCAGCGAATCTCCAGGGTGCAGGTGTGGACGGTGACCTCCTCCGCCGGGTCCTCCTTCGGCTTCTGGGTGGGGGCCTTTGGATAGGCGGGCTGCCGGGTGGGCTCCGCGGGATAGGGCTGGGCCGGCAGCGGCGCTTCCGCCGTGGTGTCTGCGGGGAGCTCCGCCTGGGTCTCCCCGGCGGGGGCGTCGGTATTCTCCGCCGGGTCCCCGTCCTGGGGCGTCTTATTGTCCGTGCCGTCCTGCTGGCTGTAGCCGCTGTCCGGCGTCTGGGCCGGGTGGGCGGGTTCGATCTTCAGCCGCCACAGGCTGATGCCCACAAAGGCAATGATAATAGCGACAATGATAAAGGTACGTATCTGCTTTTTCTTCATGGGTCCCTCAATTCTGTCCGTTCAGTGCCTGATAGAGCCCCGCCACCATGGCGGCGGCCTGGGCCCGGTTGGCCTTGTCCTTGGGGGCGAAGCGGTAGCCGCTGCCCGCAGCGATGCCGCTGATGATGCCCGCCCGCTGCATGGTCCCCACCGCCTGGGATGCATAGGCGGCAATGTCGCCGTCATCCGCAAACGTCACCGGGGCCACATTTTCCGGCAGGGCGGTCTTTGCCGCGTTTTCCACATACCGCAGGAGCATCACCGCCATATCCTGGCGGGTGATCTCCGCGTCGGGGGCGAACCGGCCGCTGCCTGTACCGGCGGCAATGCCCTTTTCCACCGCCCAGGCCACAGCGGGGGCGTACCAGGCCCCGGCCTGCACGTCGGAAAAGGCGGCGCTGGTGCATTTGCTGTAATCCTCGCCGGAAAGCTTGGCCAGCATCTGGACGAACTGGCTGCGGGTGACCGGCGCATCGGGGGAGAAGCGGCCATTCCCAGTGCCGTTCAAGATTTCCTTCTGGGCCAGCAGGGCGATCTTATCCTTGGCCCAGTGGTTCTTCGTGTCCCGGAACACACCGGGCTCCAGGGCCTTCACATTCTCGTAGCAGTAAAGCCGCGCCGCGTCGTTATACCAAAGGAGGGAGCCATCCTCCGCCACGATGACACTCTGGGAGCAGTACTGCCGGCGGCCGATGCCGTCCACCACCTCGTAGTCCGCCTTGGTCTGGCCCTGGCTGTCCTTCACAATCCACAGCTGGGAGACCTTCTCGTCCTTGGGGGCATAGGGCACAAGGTAGATATAAACCTGCCAGTTATTCTCCGCCGCAGCATAGGCGGTGGAAATGCCGGCGGAGCCCTTGGTCAGGATGGGCACGGAGTAAATCTCCTCCATGGTGTTGGCGTCCACCACATGGAAGGGCTCGTTGGAGCCCATAGTGTACCCGCCGCCGCCGATATAGAGCCGCCCGCGGTAAATGATGGGGGTGGACTGGGTGCCGCCCCCCTGGGTGTGGGACACCCACTCCTTGGCGGTCTCCTTCACTGGCATACCGGTGTCATCCAGGGCAAAGGAGAAGACGCTGGCCCCCTCCGTGGGGTGGTTGCAGGCCACGTAAAGCCGGTTCGTCTCTGTGCTGTGGACGACGGTGGAGCGGTTTGCGTACCCCTCCCCCAGCTCATAGGTACGGGTGTCCCCCGTCTTATAGTCCACCACGTACAGGGTGCTGCCGCAGCCGAAGTAGCAGTATTTCCCCACAAAGGCGGCGCCGTTGAAGCTGAAGCCGTACTTGCTGCCGGACTCCACGGTCCAGGCGGCCTTCTTCACCTCGTCCGGGCGGGAAGGGTCCTCGTCCTCGGCGGAGAAACCGGCGTAAACGCCGCTGCGGCCATAGGTGCCGGTAACGAAGTAGCCGTCATGGTACATCACCGGGGACTGCATCTGCCCCTTGGCGATGGACTCCGTGACGTAAAGCTGCTCCAGGGTGTCCGCGTCAAACACCCGGAAGAAGCAGCCGTCCACCCCGGTGCCGTCGTTCCTATTGTTCACCTGGCAGGGGACGAAGATCTTCCCCTCACCGTAGGCGATGTCGATGAAGAACTGGTTCACCGGCTCGCCGTAGACCTGGGCGGTCTTGACCTCCTTGCCGGTGGCCAGGTCCACCTTGCGCAGGTACTGGGAGCTGTAGTAATACACATAATCTCCCACCACGATGGGGGTGCCGGGCACATCGATCCAGGTGTAGGTGAGGACGCCGTCCTCCCCCAAGGTGCCGGTGAGCCTTTCCCACCGCAGGTCAAGGTCGCTGCCCACCGTGGCGCTGCGCCCGTCGGAAACGCCCTGGGCCGTCGGGTCCCCCAGGAACTGGGGCCAGTCCACCGCCAGGGCGGAGGTGGCCAGCATGGCCGCCGCCAGGACTGCCGTCAGCCCTCTTTTCAGGAAATTACGCATAAAATCGCTCCTTTTTCGCTTTTTCTAAAAGCACGTTTTCCCGCCCAGGGCAGATGCGCCCCGGGCGGGAAGGCCTGCGCTTATTTACCTAATAAGTTCACTCCGCCTTTTCCGGACCCATAAAGCGGTCCAGCAGGACCACCAGCTGGCTGCGGGTGACGCTGCCCTGGGGGGTGAGCTTGTTGGAGCCGGTGCCCTGCATCAGGCCCGCGGCCACAGCCCAGCTCATGGCGTCCGCGGCATAGTCGGACACCGCCGCCCCGTCGGCAAACTTTGCAAGGTCGGCCCGCTGGGAGACGTCCAGCCCGGCCAGCTTCGCATAGCGGAAGAGGAACAAGGCCATCTGCTCCCGGGTGACCACGTCGTCCGGGGCAAAGCGGTCGTCGGCACAGCCCTGAACAAGGCCGTTCTTCGCGCCCCAGGCCACATAGTCGCTGTAGTACTGCCCGGCGGCCACGTCCGCGAACGCAGTGCCGCTGCCAGAAGCGGTCTTGCCGTCCAACTCATAGAGCCGACCCAGCAGAGTGACGAACATGGCGCGGGACGCCGTCACGTCGGGGGAGAACTTTTTTCGCCGGTGCCCTTCACAAGGCACAGCTTCGCAAGCCGCTCGGCAGACGCCCGGTACCAGGCGTCCTTGGCCACGTCGTCAAAGACGTCGCTGGTCTCCGTAGTCTGGCCGGGCTTGGTGGTGGTCTGACCGGGAACAGTGCCGCCGTTGCCGGAGCCGGGGTTCACATCGGGCGCCTTCAGCCAACGATCCCAATAGGTCTCGTTGCCCTGGGAGCCGGTGGCCCACTGGGAGTCCTCATAGCGGTAGTCGTTGATATAGTGCCAGATGACCACGTCGTCATCCTTCAGCTTCTGCTGGTCCAGGGTGTTCTGCACATGAATGCCGTTCACCGTGTACATCCAGCCGCTGTAGGAGCCGTTGTCCATCTCAGCCAGCTCATAGCCGCCCAGCGCCTGGGGCGCCGTGATGGACTGGACCCAGCTGCCATTGAGGATGACGTAGTCAAGCCCGGCGCTGTCCAGCTCACGGGTGAACAGGTCATACACCGTGGCATCCTCGCTGATGGTGCAGGTCTTGGTGGCGATCCAGGTGACATACTCGGCGTCGTCCACACCGGCGGCGATGTCCACGCCGTTTTCAGACTGGGTGGCGCCGATGAGGCGAAACTTCACGGAAATGGTGTCGTCGGCAAAGCTTCCGCCACCAGTGGAAGCGGCCGCCACCTGCACGATGCAGCGGACGGGGACCACCGGCGCTTCGGCATACTCCACGTCATTGCCGGAGAAGTCCTTACCAGTATAGCAGGCTTTGCCGCTGATTTCAACCGTATAGGTCTCTTTATTGGGGAAAGTGATGCGGAAGGTGCCGTCCGTGCCCACCGTGGCGGTAACGGTCGCCTGGCCGTTGCCCATGGCAGTGACGGCGCCTTCCCCGTCACCTTGGCGACGGTCTCGTCGGAGGTGGTCCAGACCGCCCGCTTATCCGCGGCGGTGGGCTCGCCCAGCGCCGCGGCTTTCGTTTGGCTCAGCCGAACAGGCCGTGCTTGACGTAAGGCTCGCTGTGCACCGCGCCCACGGTATAGCCCGTGGCGGCGATGGCGCTTTTCAGGGCTTCCTGGTCAATCTCGGCTTCCGTGATCACCACCGTCTCGCCCTTGTTGCGGGAGGAGGTCACCTTCTTCACCTTAAATGCCTTGCGGACGGCGTCGTTAATATGGGACTCGCACATGCTGCACTGCATTCCGTCCACTTTCACCGTATATTTCGTCATGTATGCTGCCTTCTTTCTGTAATGGCGCGAAAGGTTAGTGATTGCTAACCACATCATAGCGCAGATGCGGTCCGAAATCAACGGGGAACGGGCGAAAATGTGGCGTTTTGGTTGACTTGACGGCAGGTCGTGATATACTAAAATTGATTTGTTGAAAAAACGCCTCAAAAGGTGTTTGATTTTTGTGTAGAACATCGGTTTTGCGGCGGGGAACTGCTGCATATGGGATCGCAAGAAGGAGGGCGCAGAGATGACCCATTGGAAAAAGAAGGGCCTGAGCATTCTGCTGGCCGCAGTGCTGGTGCTGGGGCTTTCCGTCAATGCCTTTGCCGCCGTGTCGGACGACGCACTGGCAAACGCCGTCACGGACACCGCACAGTATATTTATAAAACGGTGCAAAGCCCCCAGGTCGGCTCTATCGGCGGCGAGTGGGCGGTGATTGGTCTGGCCCGGTCGGGCTACGCCGTCCCGAACAGCTATTATCAGAACTACTATGCCACGGTGGAAAAGTATGTCACCGCCTGCAAAGGCGTGCTCCACGAAAAAAAGTACACGGAGTACAGCCGCCTGATCGTGGCCCTTTCTTCCATCGGCAAGGACGCCCGGAATGTGGCGGGCTATGACCTGACCAAAGCCCTGGGCGACTATGATAAGACCATCTGGCAGGGCCTGAACGGTCCCATCTGGGCGCTGATCGCGCTGGACAGCCGCAATTATCCCATGCCCAAGAACCCGGAGGCCAAGACCCAGGCCACCCGGCAGATGTATGTAGACCGCATTTTGGCCTACCAGCTTCCGGACGGCGGCTGGAACCTGTCCGGCAGTACATCCGACCCGGACATGACCGGCATGACGCTGCAGGCGCTGGCCAAATATCAGGATCAGCCCGCGGTGAAACAAGCCTGCGAAAAGGCGCTGGATTGTATGTCCAAAAAGCAGAGCGCCGACGGCGGCTTTGCTTCCTGGGGCACGGCCAACTCCGAAAGCTGCGTGCAGATGATCGTGGCGCTGTGTGAACTGGGCATTTCAATGGATGACGCCCGGTTTGTAAAAAACGGGAAGACTCTGCTGGACGGCCTGATGACCTTCTACCGCCCCGGCAAGGGCTTTCTGCACACTCAGGATGGCTCCGGCAGCAATCAGATGGCCAGCGAGCAGGGCTTTTACGCTCTGGTTGCCGCCCAGCGTGCAGTGCAGGGGAAGAACAGTCTTTACCGCATGGCTGACGCCATCACCGTTTCAGACGGCGGCGGTTTGGACGGTGCCAAGGGCTTGCCCGGAAAGAACCCGGCGGTCAAGGTGATGCCCGTTGTCTCCCCCGGGAAGACCTTTGCGGACATCTCCGGCGTCCACGCCCACAAGAACCAGTCCGCCATCGAGGCCATGGCTGTCCGGGGCATTATCAACGGCAAAACGGACACCCGCTTTGACCCGGACGCCAACATGACACGGGCGGAATTTGCCGCCATTGTCGTCCGCGCCCTTGGCCTGCCGCTGCAAACCACCTCCAATTTCACAGATGTCAAATCCGCAGACTGGTTTGCCGTTTATGTCGGCACTGCGTATACTTACAAAATCGTCAACGGTACCAGCGCCACGACTTTCAATCCCAACGGAACCATCACCCGGCAGGATGCCGCCGTCATGGTGGCCCGGGCGGCCAAGCTCTGCGGCATGGACACCGTGGTGGGCAGCGCCGCCGTGCGGGATACGCTGGCGCAGTTCAACGATTATGTAACATCCGGCGCCTATGCGCGGGAAAGTCTGGCATTCTGCTATCGAAGCGGAATTCTGGACGATTCGGCACTGGATATTCAGCCGAAAGTTGCCATCAAGCGCTGCGAGATCGCGCAGATGCTTTATAACCTCTTGGAACAAGCCGACCTGCTGTAAAGGAGAACCATCATGTGGTGGAAAAAGAATAAGTGGAAAGTCATCATCCCCGTGGTGATCGCGGCGGTGCTGGTCATTGCCTTCTGGTTCGGTGGGAATTCTCCCGGCTCGCAGGGCTGGCCGACGGAAGATCCACAGCAGACGGAGACGGTGCAGCCCACCCAGACGGATACAGCCGCGCCGGAGGAGACGGAAACGGCTTCTCCGGAGGATACGCAGACGCCTGCCCCCGCGGACAGCACAGCTCCGGAAGAGAGCGCCAGCGGGAATTCCAACGAGGACAAGAACCATTCCAGCACGAACACAAACCCGGCCAGCGGGAAGGACAAGTATCAGACTGACCCGACTCCTTCCGGAAAGCCGAAGCCGGTGGAGCCGGAGGACGCTGACATCACCGACAAAACATATACCTGTACCATCTCCATCTCCTGTGCCACGATTCTGGACCATATGGACTGGCTGGCCGAGGAGAAGGCGGAGCTGGTGCCGGAGGACGGCTGGATCTTAAAACCCACCACCGTCACCTTCTACGAAGGTGAGAGCGTGTTCAATGTGCTCCAGCGCACCTGCAAGCAGAAGAAGATCCATATGGAATTTGAAAATACCCCCATGTATAACTCCGCTTATATTGAGGGCATTCATAACCTGTACGAATTCGACTGCGGAGAACTGTCCGGCTGGATGTACAAGGTCAACGACTGGTTCCCCAACTACGGGTGCAGCCGTTATCAGCTGAAGGACGGCGACACGATCTGCTGGGTCTATACCTGCGACCTCGGCGCGGACGTGGGCGGCTCCAACTCTGTCGGCGGTTGAAAGAAAAGAGCTTTTCCGACAGCCTGAGGGGCGCAGATTCTGCGCCCCTCTTTTGAAAGTGAAGTGATCTGTTGCAGAACCGAGATACCTTTTCCGGCTATCATCCCGGGATCAATTTTCTATATTTCGGGCTGGTGTTTCTGTTCACCATGTTCCTGCTGCATCCGGTCAGCCTGCTCATTTCCCTGGGCTGCGCTACGCCATCTACCTCAACGGGCGGAAGGCGGTACGGTTCAGCCTTCGGCTCCTGCTGCCCATGATGCTGCTGGCAGCGGTCCTGAACCCGGCCTTTAACCACGAGGGCGCGACCGTTTTGACCTACCTGCCCTCCGGGAACCCTTTGACCATGGAGAGTATGCTCTACGGCCTCACGGCAGCCCTCATGCTGGCCGCCGTCATCACCTGGTTTTCCTGCTACAATGCGGTGATGACCTCAGATAAGTTCGTCTATCTCTTCGGCCGGGTGATCCCGGCGCTCAGCCTGGTGCTCAGCATGACCTTGCGCTTTGTCCCCAAGTTCAAGGCCCAGCTGCAGGTGGTCAGCGAGGCCCAGCGCTGCATCGGCCGGGATACCTCGGAAGGCTCCCTTCTGCAGCGGGCGAAAAACGCCATTACGATCTTTTCCATCATGGTCACCTGGGCGCTGGAAAACGCCATCGAGACGGCGGACAGCATGAAAAGCCGGGGCTACGGCCTGCCGGGGCGGACGGCCTTTTCCATCTACCGCTTTGATGAGCGGGACAAAACGGCCCTGCTGTGGCTTTCGTTCTGCGGCGTGTATCTGTTGAGCGGCTGGGCTGCGGGCGGCTTTTCCTGGCGCTACTATCCAACGATCCGGGGCGCGGCGGTGACGCCGTTCACCGTCAGCTTCCAGATCGTCTATCTGGCCTTGTGCCTGACCCCTGTGATTCTGAACCGTTGGGAGGATAAAAAGTGGAAACTTTTGCGATCCGGGACCTGAACTTCTCCTACCCGGAGCAGGAGAAACGGACGCTCCGGGAGCTTAACCTGACGGTGGAGGCGGGGGAATTTCTCGTTTTGTGCGGACCGTCCGGCTGCGGAAAAAGCACCCTGCTGCGGCAGCTGAAGACCGTCCTTGCCCCCCACGGGACGCGCGTGGGGGAGATTTTGTTCGAGGGAACCCCTCTGGATGAACTGGATCAGCGCACCCAGAGCCAGAAGATCGGCTTTGTGCAGCAGTCCCCGGACAACCAGATCGTCACCGATAAGGTGTGGCACGAGCTGGCCTTCGGGCTGGAAAGCCTCGGGTGCGACACCCCCACCATCCGCCGCAGAGTGGCGGAGATGGCCAGCTTTTTCGGCATTCAGACCTGGTTTTATAAAAATGTGACGGAGCTTTCCGGCGGGCAGAAGCAGCTTTTGAATCTGGCCTCTGTCATGGCCATGCAGCCCTCCGTCCTGATTCTGGACGAACCCACAAGCCAGCTGGACCCCATCGCCGCCAGCGATTTTCTGGCCACTTTGGGAAAGATCAATCGGGAGCTGGGCACCACCATCATCCTGACGGAGCACCGGCTGGAGGAGGCGTTCCCGCTGGCCACCACAGTGGCGGTCATGGACCAGGGAAGTCTTCTCTGCACCGGCACGCCGGAGGAGGTGGGCATGACGCTCAAGGAGCAGGGCCACGCCATGTTCCTTGCCATGCCCACCGCCATGCGCATCTGGGCGGCGGTGGAAAACGACGATGCCTGCCCGGTCACCGTCCGGGAAGGGCGGGACTGGCTTCACGCCTATGCCGCAGAGCATCCCCTGAATGCCCTGCCTCCGGAGCCGAAGCATACCTACCCGGAGGAGGCGGCCATTGAGGCTTCTGACCTCTGGTTTAAGTACGAAAAAGACCTGCCGGATGTGGTGAAGGGACTTTCCCTGAAAGTCCGGAAAGGGGAATTCCTCGCCCTGCTGGGCGGAAACGGCACCGGCAAGACCACCACGCTGAAGCTGCTGTCCGGCCTGTGCAAGCCCTATCGCGGGGACATCCGGCTTCACGGCAGCGTGGGGGTGCTGCCCCAGAACCCCCAGGCGCTGTTTGTGAAAAAGACCGTCCGGGAGGACCTTTACGAAATTTTGAAGGGGAAGAAAAAGAACCGGACGGAGCAGGACGGGCTGGTGGCCTATGTGACCGCCCTGTGCCAGCTGGAAAATCTGCTGGACCGGCATCCCTATGACCTTTCCGGCGGTGAACAGCAGCGGGCCGCGCTGGCGAAGGTGCTGCTGCTAAAGCCGGACATTCTGCTGATGGACGAGCCCACCAAGGGGCTGGACGCGGAGTTCAAGCGGACCATCGCGGGCATTCTGGAGACCCTGCTCCGCCGGGGCGTGACCATTCTCATGGTCAGCCATGACATTGAATTCTGCGCCCGGTATGCCCACCGCTGCGCCCTGTTTTTTGACGGGAATATCGTCACAGAGGCGCCCCCCCGGGTTTTCTTCTCCGGGAATAACTTCTATACGACCTCCGCCAACCGCATGGCCCGCAGCCTGAGTCCGGAGGCGGTGACGGCGGAGGATGTGATCTCCGCCTGCGGCGGCGTCCTGCCGCCGGAACCGGCCCTGCCGGAGAACATTCCGCCCCTGCCGGAGCCACAGGAGAATTCGGCGGACTGGAAGCCGCCCAAGTTGCCCCTGTGGCGGAAGGCACTGGCCGCCGCCTCCGGTGCCGTAGCTGTGGTGCTGTTCCTATACGCCATCGGCATTACCGACCTTTCCTCCATCATTTCGCCGGATGGTTTGACGGGTATGAGCACCGCCCAGCTTCTGCTGTACGGCGGATTTATCGCAGCGCTGCTCGTTCTGGCCGCCGCCGTCAGCCGCAAGTCCAATCGTCCGGGCTATTTGGTGCAGACGCCGAAGGAGCAGCGAAAGCTGCGGAAGCGCACGGTAGCGGCTGCCGTGATGATCCTGCTGCTCATCCCCCTGACGCTGTTTATCGGCATCTACTATCTGGGCGGGAAGAAGTACTATTTCATCTCTCTCCTGATTTTGTTGGAGACCATGCTGCCCTTCTTCCTGGTATTTGAAGGGCGGAAGCCCCAGGCCCGGGAACTGGTCATCATCGCGGTGCTGTGCGCTCTGGGCGTGGCCGGACGGGCAGTGTTCTTCATGCTGCCCCAGTTCAAGCCGATTATGGCCATCACCATCATCGCCGGAGTGGCCTTCGGCGGGGAGACGGGCTTTCTGGTGGGGGCCATGATCATGCTGGCCTCCAATGTCATGTTCTCTCAGGGACCGTGGACGCCGTGGCAGATGTTCTGCATGGGCATCATCGGCTTCCTGGCGGGGGTTTTGTTCCGGAAGGGGCTGCTGCGCCGGTCCCGGCTCTCCCTGTGTGTGTTCGGCGCGCTGGCGGCCATTGTGATTTACGGCGGCATTATGAACCCCGCCTCCGCCCTCATGTGGTCCAGCGACTTAAACGGAAAGATCATCCTGAGCTACTATATCTCCGGCTTCCCCATGGACTGCATTCAGGCCGCGGCCACATGGATCTTCCTCTGGTTTGCCGGGGAACCCATGCTGGAAAAGCTCGACCGCATCAAGGTCAAATACGGATTGGTGGATTAAAATGAAAAGAGGCAGGCACGACGAATGTCGTGCCTGCCTCTTTGGTTTGCAGCCAGACTGCGACTCTGTTATAATATTCCGTGGCGATACTGCCAAGGACTACTCGCTCACAAGCGCAGAGGAAACTTATTCGGCAGATTCCGCAGAGTTCAGGAAAGTCATGGACATTCTCTTCCGCTGCACCTATCATTGTTCTTTCCGGATGCTGATGCGCGCAAACAATATAGAGGGCAATCACGCAGGTTTTTGGCTCTACGCTTATCTGGGCCACGGCGATGACCGCGTGGACTTCTCCTGTGGCAGAACAGGCGAGATCCTCATCGATGGGATTGCATGGCGCGTCGGTTTGACTTCCGGTGCGCTGAAAGAAAAGAAGAAGGCGACAAGTGATGAAGAAAAGAAAAACGACGAAAAATGGCCGAGGGTTTTCAAAATATCTCATGTCGTTGCTGCTGTTTCTGCTGTTTGAGGTAGTGGCGGTCACGCTGTGGCTCACAAAGGACAATCTGTTTTATCTGCTGAATTTCAGCTACATCGGCGGCTGCCTCGCATTGGGAACGGCGCTCTTTACTGCCGGAAAGCGATATGCCCGGCATTTTGTGCAGCTGGCAGTGGGCAGCTATATGCTGCTGTACCTCGGCGTCATCTCCCACGAGAATATGCAGATCGAGGGCTTCTGGTACTATCTGTTCCTCGGCGTTTTTGAGGCGGCGACCATTCACTACGCCGTGGCAAAGATCTTCGGCCCGCTGCTGTTCGAGCGCGGCTGGTGCGGCTATGCCTGCTGGACAGCGATGGTGCTGGATTTTCTGCCCTACAAGCAGCCGCAGAAGCCGCGAAAGGAAAAGCTGGGCGTTCTGCGCTATGTGATGTTCGTGCTGTC
>CAKUEI010000032.1 GCA_934646175.1 uncultured Oscillospiraceae bacterium | reverse complement strand
TCTGTTGACTGCCGATTCAACGCGGCTGCCGGTCAGGGCAGGATCTCCTCGTTGATGTTCCAGCAGACGTAATAGGTGCCGATCTGGCCGGCCACGACGAACTCAGTGGGATACTCGACCTTCAGGTTGGCGATCTCATTGGTGGGCACGTCGTCGATCAGCTGCCAGGAGCCGTTCTCGAAGTTGGTGAGCATGTTGTTGGCGTCGTCAGACAGATAGAACTCGATCTTGTCCATGGTGATGGAATCGGCATCGACGAAGTCGGGGTTCTTCTCCAGGGTGATGACGCTGTTATGCTCCCAGCCGGTCATCTTGTAGGGGCCGTTGCAGACATAGGTGGAGGGATCGGTGGCCCAGGACTCGTTGGCGACCACATCCTCACGCACGGGGAAGTAGGTGGGGAAAGCCAGCAGCTCGTTCCAGTAGGCAACGTGGTTGGCCAAGGTGACCTCCAGGGTTTTTTCGTCCAGCGCCTTGACATTCAGCTTGGCGTCGGGGTTCACATAGTTGCCGTCGGCATCGGTCTCCCAGATGTCGTTGTAGCCGTCGACCACTTCATACATGTAGCCGTAGTCGGCAGCCAGAGCGGTGGAAGCGGCGCGCTGCCAGGCAAACTCGAAGTCGCCGGCAGTGACGGGCTGACCGTCGGACCAGACCAGGCCGTCGCGCAGGGTGTAGGTGTAGGTGACGGTGCCGTCTTCATTCTCGACGCCCTCCACCAGCTCCTCGGCGCAGTCGGGGACGATCTCCAGCTTGCCGTCGTCGGTCTGGGCCCACTTGGCCAGGCCGGCGAACAGGTGAGTCAGCATGGTAGCGCCGTCCACGGAGGAGTTCAGAGCAGGATCCACGGTATCCGGCTCGGACGCCAGGCAAACCGCGATAGAGGTGGCAGAGGTGCCGCCGTTATCGCTGTTCTTCGGCGTCTCCTTGCCGCAGGAGGCCAGCGCCAGGATCATGGCGCCTGCAAGAGCAAGGGACAGGATTCTCTTTTTCATTTCATTCTTCCTTTCTCAACATTTTTCAATATGCGCCTTGCGGGCAAGGCCCCCTTGGCACACATATTGACTGATTTTGCGGGAGATCAGTTGATCTCCTCCACCCGGTGGCATGCCACGAAGCGGCCCTTTTCAATCTCGCGGAAGGGGGGCATCTCCTCCGCGCAGCGCTCCTGCGCATAGGGGCAGCGGGTGCGGAAGGGGCAGCCGGAAGGAGCGTTCAAGGGGCTGGGGATGTCACCCTTCAGGACGATACGCTTATTGGCCCGGGCGGTCTTGGGGTCGGGCACCGGGACAGCGGAAAGCAGGGACTTGGAATAGGGGTGCAGCGGCCGGTCGCAGATGTCCGCCGCGTCCGCCAGCTCCACCATCCGCCCGAGGTACATGACGGCGATGCGGTCGCTGATATGGCGCACCACCAAAAGGTCATGGGCGATGAACAGATAGGTAAGGCCCAGCCGGTCCTGCAGTTCTTCAAACATGTTGATGACCTGCGCCTGAATGGACACGTCCAGGGCGGACACCGGCTCGTCGCAGACGATGAATTCCGGGTTCACCGCCAGGGCACGGGCAATGCCGATGCGCTGGCGCTGGCCGCCGGAGAATTCGTGGGCGTAGCGGGAGGCGTGCTCACTGTTCAAGCCCACCTGCCCCATCAACTCTAGAATGCGCGCTTCGCGCTCTTCCTTCGTCTTGTACATTTTGTGGACGTCCAGCGGCTCGCCGATGATGTCGGACACCGTCATGCGGGGGTTCAGGGAAGAATACGGGTCCTGAAACACCATGGTGGCCTTTTTCCGGAACTCGTTGATGTCGTTCTGGGTCTTGATCTGCTTGCCTTTGAACCAGATCTCGCCTCCGGTGGGCTTATAGAGGTTCAGGATGGTGCGGCCCACGGTGGTCTTACCGCAGCCGGACTCGCCCACCAGGCCGAGGGTCTCGCCCTGATTGACGGAAAAGCTGACGCCGTCCACCGCCTTCAGCGGCTTCGTCTTGAACATACCCACGGAAATATTGAAGTATTCCTTCAGGTCCTTTACCTCAAGAAGAGGCTGTTTTTTCTCTTCGCTCACTGGGCGTCCTCTCCTTCCCCGGCCGTATCATCCACTTCGCCGTCCGGCGAGATGGTGCCGTTTTCGATGCCTGCCTTTACATTCACCCAGCAGGCCGCCGCATGGTCGGCATTGATCTGCATCCGGGGGCAGCGCTCGTGGATGCAGATCTTCATGGCCGCGTCGCACCGGGGTGCAAAAGGACATCCCTCTGGCATGTTCAGAAGGTCGATGGGGGTGCCGGTGATGGGCTGAAGCCGGGCTCCGGCGGTGTCCGCCGTGGGGATGGAGCGCAGCAGGCCCTTGGTGTACTCGTGGCAGGGGTTGTAAAAGATCTCGTCGGCGGTGCCCTGCTCGCAGACGGAGCCGGCGTACATGACGATGACCTCGTCGCACATCTGGGCCACGACGCCCAGGTCGTGGGTGATCATGATGATGGCCATGCCCAGCTCTTCCTGCAGGGACTTCATCAGCTCCAAAATCTGGGCCTGAATAGTCACGTCCAGAGCGGTGGTGGGTTCGTCCGCAATGAGGATGTCCGGTTCGCAGGCCAGGGCCATGGCGATCATAACGCGCTGGCGCATACCGCCGGAGAATTCGAAGGGATACTGCTTCATGCGTTTTTCCGGCTCGTTCACGTTGACCAGCCGCAGCATCTCCACCGCCCGGTCCCACGCCTGCTTCTTGTCGCGGTTGGTGTGCAGGGTGATGGCCTCGATGAGCTGGTGGCCGATGGTATAGGTGGGGTTCAGGGAAGTCATGGGATCCTGAAAGATGATTGAAATTTTGTTGCCGCGAACGGTGTGCATCACCTTTTCCCCGGCGCCCACCAGCTCCTGCCCGTCCAGTTTGATGGAGCCGGATACAATCTTGCCAGTGGAGGCCAGGATCTGCATGATGGAGTACGCAGTGACCGATTTGCCGGAGCCGGACTCGCCCACGATGCCCAGCACCTTCCCCCGATCCAGGGAAAAGCTCACGCCATTGACCGCCTGCACCTCGCCGGCATCGGTGAAGAAAGAGGTGTGCAGATCGTTTACTTCAAGCATTGCCATTTTGTCTCTCCACGCTCCTTTCTCAGCCGTTCAGTTTCGGGTCAAAGGCATCGCGCAGACCGTCACCGAACAGGTTCAAGGACAGCACGATCAGCGAGATGACGATGGCGGGAATAACCAGACGGTAGGGGTAGGAGGAAAGGCCGTTCAGCGCGTCGGAAGCCAGCGAGCCGAGGGAGGGCATGGGGGCGTTGACGCCCAGACCCAGAAAGGACAGGTAGCTTTCGGTGAAGATGGCGCTGGGGATCTGCAGGGCTGTGGAGATAATGACCACGCTGATGCAGTTGGGGATCAGGTGCTTGGTGATGATCCAGCTGCCCTTGGCCCCGGTGGCCTGTGCTGCCAGAACGTACTCCTGCTCTCTCAGGGACAGGATCTGGCCGCGGATCAGACGGGCCATGGACACCCAGTAGAGGATGGCGAACACGATGAACAAGCTGATGATGTTGCTGCCGATCTTAGCAAACACCGTCCCCTCCAGCGAGGTGCCGATGGCCACCTTCAGCACCGTGGCCAGCAGGATGACCATGAGCATATCCGGTAGAGAGTAGATCACGTCTACAATGCGCATGATCACCATGTCTACCTTTCCGCCGCAGTAGCCTGCGATGGAGCCCACGGTGACGCCGATGATGAGCACGATTATGCTGGCGAAAAAGCCCACCGCCAACGAAATGCGGGTGCCGTACACCACGCGGATGAAGTAGTCGCGGCCGGCGGAATCGGTGCCGAACACGTGGGGGAAGATCTTCTCCCCGGCCTCCATCCGCCGCTGCTCGGTGGCGCCGTATTCAAAGGGGGACAGGTTATTGTAGCTGTTGTCCACGGGCTGGCCGGGGGTGATGCCCAGCTGGGTATCGTAGGCATAGGGCCAGAACATGGGCAGGACGATGGAGGCCAGTGCGATGACCACGATGACGATAAAGCTGACCAGAGCCACCTTGTTCTTCACCAGTCGCCGGATGCCGTCCTTAAAGAATGTGGAGGAGGGGCGCATCTGCACCAGATATCTTTTTTCTTCGTCGCTGGCGGGCAGAAAGGAGTCCACATCCACATGGAAGCTGAACAGTTTCTTTTTCTTCTGCATGGTTATCTCCTTTCTTACTCCAGCGTGATCCGCGGGTCGATCACCTTGTAAAGGATATCCGTGATGAGGTTCATGACCACGATCAGGGTAGCCAGTACAATGGTGGTGCCCATGACCAACGTGTAGTCACGGCCCGTGATGCTGTTCACGAAAGCGCGGCCGATGCCGGGCACCGCGAAAATCTGCTCCACAACCAGAGAACCGGTCACAATGTAAGCCAGCATGGGGCCAAAATAGGTGACCACGGGAATCAGGGAGTTTTTCAGCGCATGGCCGAAAATGACGCGGCGGCCGGGAACGCCCTTGGCCCGGGCCGTACGGATATAGTCCTGTCCCAGCACATCCAGCATGGAGGAGCGAGTCAGACGGGTGATATAGGCCATGGGGTAAAGGGCCAGGGTGACCACCGGCAGCACAAGGCCCGCCGGGGTGGAGCCGTTTGCCGGCAGAATGCTCAGCTTAATGGCGAATAGGACCAATAAAAGTGATCCCATAATGAACGAGGGCATGGAGACAAAGGCCGTGGTGATAACCATAATGACCTTGTCGATCACCTTATTCCGCCGCAGGGCGGCGACGGAGCCGAGAACGATACCCACCACGGCGGCGCAGCAGGCCGCGATCACACCCAGCTTGGCCGAGGTCTTCATACCGGTGGCGATGATGTCGATCACGTTGCGGCCGCGCTGCTTTAAGGAGGGGCCGAAGTCCAGCTTGGTGACGATATCTCTCAAATAGGTGAAGTACTGCACATGCAGCGGCTTGTCCAGGCCGTATTTGGCCTCCATGGCAGCCTGCACCGCAGGGGTGGTAGCCTTTTCGCTCATGAACGGGCCGCCGGGCACCGCGCGCATGACAAAGAACGTAATCGTGATGACGACCCAAACGGTCAGGATCGCCAGCACGATTCGTTTCAGGATGTAAAGCAACGTTTTTGAATTCACACTTATTCCGCCTCGTTTCCCGCAAAGGGTGTAAGAAAAGCACCCGGTTTCCTTTTGCGGAAAAGGAAACCAAGGGCATGCCCTTGCGTTTTTATGGTATGGTTGGGTCCCTCTTTCAATGTTTAAATGTTATTATACAAAATAATTTCAGAAATATCAATTTTAATCTGGAATTTTCTATATCCAAAACAAATTTTGCCCTATTTTTTTATGAAAAACACCCACTCCGAATTTTTCTCATTTCTGCGGAATGTCTTGGGACGTCTGGCTTTTCCCCGTTCCAGCCTTCCGGTGCGGTTCCACCGCGGTGGTGGGCAGAGGTGGTTTTCAAAGTTCTTTTTTTCGGCGCTTCATCCTGCATCTCTTTCGATACCTTCCTGCAAAGCGTTCCCTTCTTCTTCCTTCTTCTTCCTTTTTCCTCCATTTTGAGGCAGGAAGTGGGGGGACAAAATTTTTTCTGTCCCCCCTTTCCTTAGGCTGTCAACGCTTCCGCCGTTCTGGCGGAAAAAATGCATAATTTCCCCTTGCGGTACTATATCTTGTTGTGGTATCATGGTTGTGGCACTAAATAAGCCGCATCCGATACGAGATATGGTGTTTCATATCTGCAACAGAAAGAGATAGAGGAAAGGCAGGAGTCAGCATGATAGTCATCAAGCGCAACGGCACCGAGGTCGATTTCGACATTATTAAGATCATCGCCGCCATCACCAAGGCAAACGACACGGTGGAGGAGCATTCCCGCCTGACTCCTCTTCAGATTCGCCGCATCGCCGAATCGGTGGAGTTGGCCTGTCAGAAGCTCAACCGTGCCTCCTCCGTGGAGGAGATCCAAGACCTGGTGGAGCATCAGATCATGGCCCACGGCGCGTTCGAAGTGGCCAAGAACTATATCACTTACCGGTACACCCGCTCGCTGGTGCGCCGCAGCAACACCACGGACGATAAGATCCTCAGCCTCATCGAGTGCTCCAACGAAGAGGCCAAGCAGGAAAACGCCAACAAGAACCCCGTGGTCAACTCCACCCAGCGGGACTACATGGCCGGCGAGGTCAGCCGCGACATCACTGAGCGCATCCTGCTGCCCCAGGAGATCGTGGATGCCCATCGGGAGGGCATCATCCATTTCCATGACGCGGACTATTTCGCCCAGCATATGCACAACTGCGACCTGGTAAATCTGGAAGACATGCTGCAGAACGGCACCGTCATCACAGGCACCATGATCGAGCGGCCCCACAGCTTCTCCACCGCCTGCAACATCGCCACCCAGATCATCGCTCAGGTGGCCAGCAACCAGTACGGCGGGCAGTCCATCTCCCTCACCCATCTGGCCCCCTTCGTGGACATCTCCCGAAAAAAGATCCGGAAGCTGGTGGAAGCGGAGATGGCCGAGATCGGCGCCGACCCTGGGGAAGAGGCTCTCTCCCGTCTGGTGGAGACCCGCCTGCGGGACGAGATCAAAAAGGGCGTGCAGACTATCCAGTATCAGGTGGTCACCCTGCTGACCACCAACGGGCAGGCCCCGTTCATCACCGTGTTCATGTACCTCAACGAGGCCCGGAACGAGCGCGAGAAGAAGGATCTTGCCCTCATCATCGAGGAAATGCTGCTGCAGCGCTATCAGGGCGTGAAAAATGAGGACGGCGTGTGGGTCACCCCCGCCTTCCCCAAGCTCATCTATACGCTGGAGGAGGACAACATTCACGAGGACTCCCCCTACTGGTATCTGACCGAGCTGGCCGCCAAGTGTACCGCCCGCCGCATGGTGCCCGATTACATCTCCGAAAAGAAGATGAAGGAGTTGAAGGGCGACGTTTACACCTGCATGGGCTGCCGCAGCTTCCTGACACCGGACCGTTTCACCGACGCCGGTATCGGCAACATCGCCAATGCCGGGAACTATGAGCCAGGCAAGCACAAGTATTACGGCCGCTTCAACCAGGGCGTGGTCACCATCAACCTGCCCGACGTGGCCCTTTCCTCCGGCGGGAACATCGAAAAGTTCTGGAATATTTTCGAGGACCGACTGGAGCTGTGCCACCGAGCCCTTCAGTGCCGCCATAACCGTCTGAAGGGCACCACCTCTGACGCGGCCCCCATCCTGTGGCAGTACGGCGCTCTGGCCCGCCTGAAAAAGGGCGAGGTCATCGACAAGCTCCTTTATAACGGCTACTCCACCATCTCCCTCGGCTACGCCGGCCTTTACGAGTGTGTGAAGTACATGACCGGCAAGAGCCACACGGACCCCTCCGCCACCCCCTTCGCCCTGCAGATTATGCAGAAGATGAACGACAAGTGCGCCGAGTGGAAGGCAGCGGAAAACATCGACTATTCCCTGTACGGAACACCGCTGGAATCCACCACCTATAAGTTCGCCAAGTGTCTGCAGAAGCGTTTCGGCGTCATTGAGGACATCACGGACAAGGGCTATATCACCAACAGCTACCATGTTCACGTCACGGAGAATATCGATGCCTTCAGCAAACTGAAGTTCGAGGCCCAGTTCCAGGCCCTCTCCCCCGGCGGCGCCATCAGCTATGTGGAAGTGCCCGACATGCAGAATAACCTCCCTGCTGTGCTGCAGATCATGAAGTTCATCTACGACAACATCATCTACGCCGAGCTGAACACCAAGAGCGACTACTGCCAGGTCTGCGGCTGGGACGGCGAGATCCAGATCGTAGAGGATAACGGCAAGCTCATCTGGCGCTGCCCCAAGTGCGGCAACACCGATCAGGACAAGATGAATGTGGCCCGCCGCACCTGCGGCTATATCGGCACTCAGTTCTGGAACCAAGGCCGCACCCAGGAGATCCGCGACCGCGTTCTGCATCTCTAAGAAGAGGCAAACAAGCGGCTCCGCCTTTTGAAAAGGCGGAGCCGTCTTTCATACAGGAGAATTTACTATGTACTACGGTGAGATCAAAAACTGTGACATCGCCAACGGCGAAGGGGTGCGGGTTACCCTGTTCGTCTCCGGCTGCACCAACCATTGCAAGAACTGCTTTCAGCCCCAGACCTGGGATTTCTGCTACGGAAAACCCTTTACCCCGGAGACGGAGCGGGATATTCTGGACCTGCTGGCGCCCTCTTATGTGAACGGGCTCACTGTGCTGGGCGGCGAGCCCTTCGAACCGGAAAATCAGCGTGCCCTGCTCCCCTTCCTCCGCCGTGTGCGGGGGGCCTACCCGCAGAAAACCATCTGGTGCTTTTCCGGATTTACCTACGAAGAACTGCTAACAGACGGCAGCCATCCCCGCTGTGAGGTGACGGATGACCTGCTGGACCTATTAGATGTGCTGGTGGACGGCCGCTTTGTGGAGGAGCTGAAGGACATCTCCCTGCGTTTCCGCGGCAGCTCCAACCAGCGCCTCATCGACCTGAACGCCACCCGCCGTACCGGTGTGCTTACCACCCTTCCGGAGGAAAAGCGAGGGAGATAAAACGGGGATATGGCCAAATGCAAAACGGCAGACACAGTTTTCGCTGTGTCTGTCGTTTGTTATGCGTTTCCATTTCGTCAGGCCTATGACCAGCAAAAAAGACGCACCCACGCCGAAGCCTCCGTTTCATCAAACCGCAAACCAGCGCAGCGTTTGCGGTTTGAAAAGGAGGAGCAGCGGCGTGAGCGCGCTCTGACGTTTGAAAAAAGTCGGAGCAAGCGATACAAAGCTTGCTCCGACGTGGTACGCCCGAAGGGACTCGAACCCCCAACATTCAGAACCGGAATCTGACGCTCTATCCATTGAACTACGGGCGCATACCTCTATTAAGTGCTCAATTATTATAGCAGGGTTTCCCGCCGTTGTAAAGGGAAAATTTCTTCTCCCCTTCCCGCGTTTGTAGGACTACAATACATATCGGACAATTGAAAAAAAGATATGAGGAATATGGTCTCATGGGTTATAGTTAAGTTGTCACACCAAACCAGCCCGAAAGGAGACCATATCCCTCATGAGCAAGAGTATAACACAAGACATGGCATATCGGCAATTCCTATGAAATATGCGGAGAAATACGGTGTCAGCCGCGCCAGCCGGAAGTACAACAAAAGCCGGTCGTACATCTATTTTTGGAAGCAGCGCTGGGACGGAAGTGTGGCGTCCCTGGCCTGCCAGTCCAAACGGCCCCACAGCCACCCCAACCAGCACACGGAGGCCGAGCTGAAGCTCATCCGCGACATGCGCCGCAGAAATCCCAAACTGGGCATGATCGAGCTGTGGCACCGTTTGAATCTGCGGGGCTATACGCGCCGTCTGGAAAGCCTGTTCCGAGTCATGCGCAAAAATGGGACTGTTCCCTGCTGAAAAGCCGAAAAATACATACAAACCGAAGCCTTACGAGCAGATGGCACGTCCCGGTGAGCGCGTTCAGGTGGATGTGAAGGTCGTGCCTCGTAAGTGCATCGCAGATCCGGAGCAATCTACCTATTCCTCCGCGGACTTCTTGCGGAAGCTGAGGGCGTGGTACGCCCTCAGAAGTATACAAGTGGAATGTGTACAAACGGACAACGGCTTTGAGTTTACCAATCGGTTCTCTAATAGTAAACGTGATATGCCGACTCTGTTTAAAAAACTGCCGCCGAGCTTGGCATCCGGCATAAACTGATTCGTCCCTATACGCCGCGGCACAACGGCAAGGTCGAGCGCAGCCACCGTGAGGATCAGAAACGCTTCTACTCTTGCCACTCGTTCTATTCCTTGGATGACTTTGCAAAGCAGCTTGCTGTCCACAACCGTCGCTCTAACAACTTGCCCATGAGGCCCCTCCGCTGGATGTCTCCCACTAAGTTCCCTGTCCAATATGTTTGACAAACCTACAAAATTTCTTCTCCCCTTCCCGCGTTTTAGACAGAAACCAGCCCACGCCGGAATTCCGGTGGGGCTGGTTTCTTAGCGGAAGTCTTTTTCAGAACTTGCCGCGGGACTTTTCATGGCAGTGGGCGCCGCAGCTGCCGCAGTCGCAGCCGCAGCTGCTCTTCCCGCTCTTTCTCTCTTTGTACAGCGAGCGTGCGGCCGCTGCCGCCGCCACAATGACAATGGCAACTATGATCACAGTACCCATAAAAATTCGCTCCTTCTAATGCTCAGGTCTTCAGGGTCACAACGTCCACCGCGCGGGACTGGTCGCCCTCGCCGCGATAGCCCTTGCGGACGAGCATGTAGACCAGGAAGATCACGCCGATGATCGCCACGACGGTGGCAGCGCTGAAGGAAACCTCGCCCAGGATCAGGCCGCCGATCTGATACACAATCAGGGAGATCAGATAGGCAAAGCCGCACATATAGCCGATGGCTGCCCAGGTCCACTTGGCGTTGTTCATTTCGCGCTTGATGGCACCCATGGCCGCGAAGCAGGGCGCGCACAGCAGGTTGAAGATCATGAAGCCGTAAGCCGCAATGGGGGTATAGGCCTTGGCGATCTCCACACTCAGGTTGCCCGGATACAGAACGCCGAAGGTGCTGACCACTTCCTCCTTGGCGATGAGGCCGGTGATAGTGGCCACGGTGGCCTGCCAGTTGCCAAAGCCCAGAGGGATGAAGATGAAGGAAATGGCGTGGCCCACAGCGGCCAGCAGGGAGTCGTTATTGTCGCTCACCATCTGCAGCGCGCCGTCCACAACGCCGAAGCCCTGCAGGAACCACAGCACGATGGAGGACAGCAGAATGATGGTACCGGCGCGCTTGATGAAGGACCAGCCGCGCTCCCACATGGCGCGCAGAACGTTGCCCACAGAGGGGGCGTGGTAAGCGGGCAGCTCCATCACAAAGGGAGCGGGCTCGCCGGCGAAGGCCTTCAGCTTCTTCAGCATGATGCCGGAGATGATGATGGCCGCAATGCCGATGAAGAAAGCAGAGGTGGCCACCCAGGCGGAGCCGCCGAACAGTGCGCCTGCGAACAGGGCGATGATGGGCATCTTGGCGCCGCAGGGCATGAAGGTCGTTGTCATAATGGTCATCTTACGGTCACGATCCTGCTCGATAGTACGGGAGGCCATGACGCCCGGCACGCCGCAGCCGGTGCCGATCAGCATGGGGATGAAGCTCTTGCCGGAAAGGCCGAAGCGGCGGAAGATCCGGTCCATAATAAAGGCCACACGGGACATATAGCCGATGTCTTCCAGAATGGCCAGCAGCAGAAACAGCACCAGCATCTGAGGCACGAAGCCCAGGACCGCGCCGACACCGCCCACGATGCCGTCCAGGATCAGGGAGGAGACCACTTCGTTGCAGTTGATGGCGTTCAGGCCGTTCTCCACCAGCACGGGGATGCCGGGCACCCAGGTGCCGTAATCGTGGGGATCGGGTTCTTCCACGGTGAGGGCGTCTTCAAACTCGGCAACGCCGACCTCTTCCGTGGTGGTCTCGCCGCTCTCATCGTCGTAGAAGTAGGCGTCCGCAGTCAGGTCGCCGGTCTGGGCGACCATGGCGGCGATCATGCCGTCGGTCAGCTCGCCCTCTTCATAGGCGGTGCGGAACGCTTCCACATCGATGCCGTTTTCTTCGGCGGCATCCAGGAAGGCGGTGACCACGCCGTTGGCCTCTTCAAAGGCGCCGGAGGCGTCGTCCCACTCGTCGCCGCCGCCGGCGATGAACCAGCCGTCGCCGAACAGGCCGTCGTTAGCCCAGTCGGTGCCGCGGGTGCCGATGGAGAAGCTCCAGCCACCCATGGCGATGGCGTAAATGAGGAACATGACCACAGCGAAGATGGGCAGAGCCAGCACGCGGTTGGTCACGATGCGGTCGATCTTATCGGAAGTGGACAGGCCCTTGGAGTGCTTCTTCACGCAGTCCTGCACCAGATCGGCGATCAGATTGTAACGCTGGTCGGTGATGATACTCTCGGTGTCGTCGTCCAGCTCCTTCTCGCAGTCGGCGGAAGCCTTCTCAATGGCCGCGCAGGCATCGGCGGAGAGGTTCAGCTTCTCCAGCACCTTCGCGTCGCGCTCGAACAGCTTAATGGTGTACCAGCGCCTGTTGTGCTGGGGCAGGGCGCTGCCGGCAGCGCCCTGAATGGCGGACAGGGCGTCCTCCACCGGACGGGTGTAGGTCTGAGGCGCGGGAGCCTTTGCACCGGAACGGGCCAGGGCGGCGGCCTTCTGCATCAGCTCGGCAAGGCCCTCGCCCTTCAGGGCGGAGACCTCGACCACTTCGCAGCCCAGTTCCTTGCCCAGCTTTTTGGAGTCGATCTTATCGCCGTTCTTCTTGACGATATCCATCATATTCAGGGCAATGATCACGGGGATGCCCAGCTCCATGATCTGGGTGGTCAGGTACAGGTTACGTTCGATGTTGGTGGCGTCCACCAGGTTGATGATGGCGTCAGGCGCCTCTTCGGTCAGGTAAGTACGGGCCACCACTTCTTCCAGAGTGTACGGGGACAGGGAATAGATACCGGGAAGGTCGGTCACGATAACATCTTTGTCCGCCTTCAGGCGGCCTTCCTTCTTTTCTACGGTAACGCCGGGCCAGTTGCCCACTCGCTGGTTGGAACCGGTCAGCGCATTGAACATGGTCGTCTTGCCGCAGTTGGGGTTGCCGGCCAGGGCCACTTTCACTTGCATTCTGTTTCCTCCTCTTGGTTAGCACTTGCTAACCCATTTACAATAAAAAAGGCGGCTTTTACTCCACCTCGATGCTCTGGGCGTCTTCCTTCCGGATGGACAGCTCATAGCCACGCACGGTAACTTCCACGGGGTCGCCCAAAGGGGCCACTTTGCGCACGGTGATCTCAGCGCCCTTGGTCACGCCCATGTCCATGATGCGGCGACGGACCGCACCAACGCCGTTGATCTTCACCACGCGAATGGTCTCACCCGGCTTGACATCGCGAAGCGTCTTCATCTAATATTCCTCCCTTTGCATACGGCAAAAAGGGCCATGCAGCCCCGTTTGCCCGTATTTTCTCTCCGTCCCTCAGATCAGGATGCGGTTTGCCATTTCCCGGCTAACAGCCACCCGGGCATCTTTTACATTGACGATCAGGTTGCCTCCCACCTGAGAGATCACTGTGACCTTTCCACCCTCAACAAAGCCAAGGCTTTCGAGATGGCGGCGCACTTCGTCTTTCCCCTTGATCTTTTTGACTGTGTTTTCCGTCCCGGTGGATGCCAATGAAAGCGGCATAATATGCCTCACCCGACCTTTCCAGGTTAGAATTCTCTAACCCATGTTCAAAGGATAAGGTTAGCACCTGCTAACCTTTTTTCTGTATCCATACTATAACAGGGTGTCCCCCCCTTGTCAACCCTCTTTCCCGATTTTGTTTTTCTTCACAAAAACTTTTGTTTTCCCTTTTCTCCCCCCTTGTAAAAGTGGCGAATCCTATAAAAATCCCCCCGCAGAAAATCTGCAGGGGGATCTTGCGCATTCAAATGTGTCTCATTTGAGCTCATGAATTTTTCTCTCCGCCGATCAGCTCCCGAACGAAGGGGCTGTTTGGCGCCGCTTTCAATGTTTCCGGCGCATCGCACTGCACCACCGCGCCCTTGTCCATGACCAGGACCCGGTCACCCAGCTTCAGCGCTTCTTTAATATCATGGGTGATGAAGACGATGGTGCCGCCGATCTGGCGGTGGATCTTCAATATCTCGTCCTGCAGGCTGCGCCGCGTGATCTCGTCCACCGCGCCGAAGGGTTCATCCATGAGAATGATCTTCGGCCGGGCCATCAGCGCCCGTGCAATGCCCACCCGCTGCCGCTGCCCGCCGGACAGTTCGTTGGGGTAGCGGTGCAGAAACTCCTCTGGAAGGCCCACGGTGCCGCACAGCTCCTTGGCCCTTTGATGCAGCTTTTCCCCGTCCTGCCGCCCTTTCAGCCGGGGGACAAAGGTGATGTTCTGCTCCACATTCAAATGGGGGAACAGCCCAACCTCCTGGATCACGTAGCCGATGCTGCGCCGCAGGGTGATCTGGTCGCACCGGGATACCTGCTGCCCGTCCACCCACACCTCGCCGCTGTCCGCGGCCAGAAGGCCGTTGATCAGCTTCAGCATGGTGGTCTTGCCGCAGCCGGAGCTCCCAATCACCGTCAGAAATTCTCCCCTGTGGACGGAGAAGCTGAAGTCCTTCAGCACGATGTTCCCGCCATAAGAAAGGCTCACGCGGTCAAACCGGATGACGTCCTCGACCTCAGCCTGCGGCATGATAATCCTCCGGCAGGAGGCCCTTCTCCTGAAGGAAGCTGACGGCCAGCTCCCGCTCGTCCTTGCCGTTCACCTCCAGCTCGTAGTTGAGCTTTGCCATCTCCTGATCGGTGAGAATGCCGCTCATCTGGTTCAGAACGTCCATCAGTTCCGGATGGGCGTCCAGCGTAGCCTGACGCACTACGGTGCCGCAGTAGTAATTTTTGAACACATGCAGGTCGTCCTTCAGCACCTTCACATCGGCAACAGCCAACTGTGCGTCGGTGGTGAAGGCGTTGATCACGTCCACCTGCTTCTGAGCCAAGGCCTGATATTTGAGGCCGATGTCAATGTCGCGGTTATCCTTGAAGTTCATGTTGTAGGCGTCGCACAGGGCGATGTAGCCGTCCTGCTTTTCGAAAAAGTCGGGGTTTGCACCGAACACGATCTGGTCGGATACCCGGGCAAGGTCGGAATAGGTCTCCAGCTGGTACTGGTCGGCGATCTCACTGCGTACTGCCAAGGCGAAGGTGTTGTTAAAGCCGTAAAGGTCGCTCCAGGCAAGGCCCAGGGTGGCATAATAGTCCTTCAGCTCGGCAAACAGGGCGTCGTCGTCCGTGGGGATCTCGTCTTTTTTGTAGACAGAGGCCCAGGCCGTGCCCGTATACTCGGGATAGAGGTCAAAGTCGCCCTTCAGCAGGGCGGGGTGGATGTTGGTGGTGCCGCCTCCGATGCCCTTGGTGATCTCCACCGTAAGGTCGGTGTTCTCCTCAATGAGGACGGCCAGCATCTCCCCCAGAATGTACTGCTCGGTCATGGGCTTGGTGGCAATGCGGATGGTGCCGCCGTCGGCCTCGGGGGTCTGGCTTTCCGTGGGTGTGGGCAGAGTGGTCTCCTTCCCCTCTCCACCGGCGCAGCCCGCCAGCATGGTAAGTCCGAGGGCAAGGGTCAGCGCCAGTGCGATCCATCGGTTGCGTTTCATTCAAACCATTCTCCTTTTCTTCTTATAATGATGCTCCACGCGTCCCAGCACAAAGTCACAGAGCAGCGCGAAGGCGGCGATCAGGATACTGCCCGCCACGGTCATGGCAAAATTGTTGATGGTGATGCCGCGGAACACGGCAACGCCCAGTCCGCCCGCCCCGATGAACGAGGCGATGCCCGTCATGGCCACCACCATGACCACCATGCTGCGAAGGCCTGATAAAATCACCGGGAAAGCAAGAGGCAGCTTGATCTTCCAGATCATCTGCCCATTGGTGCAGCCCATGCCCCGGGCCGCTTCGATCATGGCGGGGTCGATGGAGATGATACCCGTATAGGTATTGCGTACCATGGGCATCAGGGCGTAAATGGTAAGGGCGATAAGGGCTGTCTTATCCCCAATGCCGGTCAGGGGCAGCAGAATGCCCAGCAGGGAAATGGACGGAATGGTGTAGGCCACGTTGATCACGCCGATCACCACAGGGGCTGCTTTCCGGTGCTCGCTGACCAGAATGCCCAGCAAAAGCCCGATGCATCCGGCCACCACAATGGCCGTCAAGGAAAGGCGGATATGCTGCCCCAGCAGCTGAAGAAAGAAATCGCCCCTGGTGCGGTAAAGTTCCAGAACCTCTTTCAGCATACGCGCCCTCCTTTCCGAATTTTCTTCATTATACGAGATTCCCGCCCCGATGTAAAGCGCGCCGCGGCATTCCGTCGGGAAAAGTCCGCACTCCCCCCGCCGTTCGGCAAACAAAAAGCCCCTCCCGCGCTATTCTGCGCGAAAGGGGCTCTTGCAACTTTAACATGGGGCGATCGGGCCTCACTTTTTCCCTTCCGCCTTTTCGGTGGGGAACTGTTTCCCCATAAAACGCCAGAAGGCCGCCGCCGGGGCGGACAGGTCCTCCCCCCGCCTGCGGATCAGGGTGGGCCGCCAGTCCAGCGCCCCGCCTTCCAGCGGAACGGCCACCACCTCCGGCCGCTGAAATTCCTTGCAGATAAAATCCACGCTGACCGCCGGGTCACCCCCGTCGGCCACCAGCTTCTGCATCACCGACGCCTCCCCCGCTTTGAAGGAGATCGTGGGCTCAAACCCAGCCTCCCGGCAGCAGGACAGCAGATTGCGGTACACCTTGAAGGATTCGTTCATCACCATAAGGGGGACCCGCTTCAGGTCGGCGATGGCAATGCTCTTCCGCCCGGCCAGGGGGCTGTCCCGGTGAACAGCAAGGCAGCTTTTCGAGCAGAACAGCTCCCGCGCGTCAAAGTTGCGGCTGTCCACCGGCGCAATGGCAAAGCCCACCTCGGCCTGTCCTTCGGCCACCGCCTGTTCGCACAGCCGGTCGGGATATTCCGCCACCGTGATGGAGTATTGAGGGAATTCTTTCCGGAAGTCCCGGATGACCTGCCCGGCGAATTCACCCATAACGCCGTAGGCGCAGGCTACCTCCACCGTGGTCTTTCTGCGGCGCAGCTCTTCAAAATGGCCCTCGCAGGCCACTACCGCCGCCACGATCTCCTTGGCCCGGGGCAGAAGGTACTCCCCCTGCTCCGTCAGTTCTACCCCGGCGGCCGTCCGCTTCAGCAGCGTACAGGAAAGCTCCTTTTCCAGCCGCAGCACCGCCATGGAAAGGCCCTGCTGAGAGATGAAGAGCTTTTCCGCCGCCGCGGAAAAACTGCCCGCGTCGCACACCGCGATAAAGTATTTCAGCTGCCGCACATCCATCGCAAAAGCCCTCCTCCCGTTTTGAACCTCATTGTAGCATAAGAAAACGCCGATATTGTATCACAAATAGTTGTAGATTGCAAAAAAATCCTTGCTTTTCTTTTCACATATCGGCTGGTACAATAGCTTCAGAAGCGTAAAGAGCGGGCGTTGCTCCCACAGGGAGCGGCGCCCGCTTTTTCACATTTCCCCCGCATAGGCAAAGCGCGGCCCTTTGTAGCCGTCCCGCTCCACCTGCTCATTCCACATGGAGGCAGGGCGCACCCAAAGCCCGCCCTCGCCGTACAGCGGGCGGTATACCACCATCTCCTCCATGGTCTCCGAATGGCGGGCAAGGCCGATCAGCTCATATTCCTTCCCCTTGAAATGGCGGTACCGCCCGGGGCGAAATCCTTCCATTCTTCCTGCCTCCTTTTCTTTTTTAAGGTAGCACATCGGGAAAAGATTTTCTACCCT
>CAKUEI010000031.1 GCA_934646175.1 uncultured Oscillospiraceae bacterium | reverse complement strand
ACTACCAGCCTTCCGTGTTGGGAAGCAATGGAGGGTAAGGAAGGCAGATCTACTAAAACTCTATTGAACTAATCGTACCACCCGTAACAATCCATAGTTCTTTCTGCTCTGAATGGGATAATCTCTCCGTTCACAATTTTAAGTGATAGAAATTCAAAGAACAGTTTGACATCATTTTGATCGGATGGATGATTGAACGCTAAATATTCTTCCCATGGACGAGGAAGCTCCACATTGGAATATGCTGGATTTGCCTGTGCAAACTTATGAAATACGAAAAGTGCAATATGTAGATTTGCCTCTTTTTTTAACGGATGCTGGGTTCTGATTTGTCTTATATTAAAGAACGAGTTTACAAAGGAATTATCAGCTGTCATCTGCTGATCCCGCATAAACGCCTTGGCATTTATCGAAAAATCATCCACTTTCTCTAGTGCATATTGCCTATACTTTTCATGAATTACTTGATTTTCATATTCATCTTCGATGATATGTTGCGCAAAAACAGAAGATGAACTTCAATTTTTCCCTGTTCAATCGGGGCGAGCGAACATCGAAAGGAACGCTTCATGATCTCGTCATAGACATTCTCTCCATAGCTGCATATGGCCCTATCGAGCAGTTCTCTTTGATGGTAAATTGCCCCCACAGCATCAGCCCAATTCTGCTTTTTCATCATCCGCTTACTCCTTTCTCTACACTAAATACCACTTTAATTACAAAAAAGCAATATATAATTTCAAATTAGAATGTTTTAAATAAGCCACATCCTATTTCGAACAGCAGAAAATTATCCCAAAATCTCTTACACATATGCTGCATCGCATACGGAATCAATACAATTCACTGCGAAAAGCAGTGTTTTATTTTTTATTCTGACTGTAACAGTCTGATAGCAGTAAATGAGTATCTTTAAAAAATGCACACTGCCTACATATTAAATTTAAAAGATATCTCTTCGAGTATTCCCTCGATAATTTTTGAAGTAGGAACACACGTGTAATTTTTCAGACATTGTACCATGCGGATAGTACGTCATTTCAACATTGCATTATTAATACCGCTAATTCAACAATCATATATATTATTAATAGTAATATGGTTCCAATTTTTGATAGTCTATTACATTATCACAATTAAACCCACTGTTTAAATTTTAATTTCACCCCAATAACTCTATAAGGGCAGCAAAAATTTTACTTCTGCCCAGCCGGATACCGGCATACTCTCAATTAAGGAGGAATTTTATTATGAATGACTCTCATTGCAAGAGCTACTTTAAAAGCGGCGAGGACTGCACCACCGTTCAGAACTATACCAACATTTGGATTCAGCTGATCAATCAGCTGGAACGCTCCAAGGTGATTCTGTCCGGTGCCAGATAACTGAATATCGGTGCAAATACATAAACCCGCTTTCATCGCGCTCAAACTGTGATGAAAGCGGGTCTTTTTATCTGTTGATTCATATGATTGGAGGCAGAGCAAATGGAAAAGGTTGCGATTTATTGCCGACTGTCTGAAGAAGACCGCAACAAGAAACAGGAAACGGATGACAGCAACAGCATCCAAAATCAAAAGGCCATGCTGCTGGAATATTCCATTCAGCAAGGCTGGGAAGTATATAACATTTACAGCGATGATAATTACACCGGTTCTGACCGGAATCGGCCTGAATTCAAGCGTCTGTTGGACGATGCCGAAGCACATAAGTTTGACATCGTTCTTTGCAAGAGCCAGTCCCGTTTTACCCGCGAATTGGAACTGGTAGAAAAGTATATCAATGGGCTTCTTCCCCTCTGGGGTATTCGCTTCATCAGTCTGGTTGACAATGCTGATACGGCGAACAAGGGAAACAAAAAGTCCCGGCAGATCAATGGTCTGGTCAATGAATGGTATCTGGAGGACATGTCTGAAAATATCCGTGCCGTTCTCACCAATCGCCGCAAAAACGGCTTTCATATCGGCGCTTTTGCACTCTACGGCTACCAGAAAGATCCGGAGCAAAAGGGACACCTCATCATTGATGAAGAGGCAGCCGCAATTGTGCGGGAGGTATTCACCCTCTTTTCGCAAGGGTATGGAAAAACTGCCATTGCCCGGATGCTCAATGAGCGCGGCGTACCGAATCCCACAGAATACAAGCGGCAGCACGGTCTGCGGTATCAGCAGCCAAAGTGCAGGAACAGCACACTTTGGAAGTATTTTGCCATTTCCGATATGCTGACCAATGAAATTTACATAGGAAATATGGTGCAGGGCAAGTATGGCAGCGTTTCCTATAAAACAAAGCAGAATAAACCCCGTCCCAAGGATGACTGGTATCGTGTGGAAGGAACCCATGAGGCCATCATCAACCGGGATTTGTGGGATCGGGTGCAGTCGATCATTGCCGCCCGCGCAAAGCCTTTTGATGTGGGGACTGTTGGCCTGTTTGCCCGCAAGGTACGCTGTGCCAACTGCGGCTATACGATGCGTTCATCCAAAAATCGCGGTAAGCATTATCTGCAATGCTCCAACCGGCATGTGGCAAAGGACGCCTGTATTGGGTCTTTCATTGCGGTTGATAAATTGGAAAAAATCGTGATCCAGGAGCTGAATACCCTCTCACAGCGGTATCTGGATCAGGACGAATTGGAACGCAGCGTAGAGTTCAACCAGAATTTAGAGCAGCAAAAAGAGGCCTGTCTGAAGGCCAAGGCAAAACTCCAAAAGCAATTGGAAGATAACAGCAATTATTTGCTTGCGCTCTATAAGGATAAAGTAAAAGGCCTTGTCGGTGAAAAGGACTATTTTACTATGGCAAATGACTTTTCCAAAGAGCGGGAACGCACAGAATATCAGATCAAGGAAGCTGACCGCCATTTGGAAGAATTGGAGGCCCAGATGCTTGCCGGAGATCAACGAAAAGAGATCATCCAGCGCTACACCCATGTGGAACACCTGACCCGCGAGATGGTGGAAATTTTGATTGACTATATCACCGTTGGCAAACGAGTTCCCGGAACGCAGGACGTTCCCATTGAAATTTATTGGAATTTCTGAAAAGAAAACAGTAAGCAAGCAGAGTGCTTGCTTACTGTTTTTTCATAATCTATCCGTTTCTTCGATTCGCGCCTTGATTTTCTCTGCATTCTCTGACGGCACTTTACATCCGTTTAGCAGCTTTTGGTAGAATGCTTTGACGTCCATATCACCCAGAATATAGAACACTTGACTGTTGTTTACTGCAATAGTAAAGAGGCTTTCTGTTTCGTCTTTCGTCCATACTGTGATCTGCCGCATTTTTTCAATGACGGCATGTGTGGTGGCAAAGCTGCGGCTGTTCTCCAGCTTGATAAGCAGATCAACCTTTTCGCGTTCGGTTTCATTCGTCTGCTTGTCTGCATCGGTCTGCTCTCTCTTATAAGCATAGAACCGGGACTCCAGAGCTTCATTTTCTGCCGTACGGTCAATGATTGCCTTGAGCAGGATATCAAGCTCTTTACCCTCAGAGTAATCCGCGGGGGCATAATACTTGATACGATTTTCCCGCATCATCTTGTAGACCTTGGTTTTGTCCCTGGTATCCGCGTTGTAGACGCCGATGGAATATCCACCGTTGACATTGACCAGCTTCATACAGGGAACGTCTGTATCGCTGTCCCCAATATAGACCATATTGCGGAACGGGACACGCATCTCATCCGGTGCAAAAGAATCATTTACACCGGGGTCATTGATATCCAAAACGCCCTTTTCGATACGGAATAGGAACTGTGTCTTATTCGTGTAGTTGACTACTTGGGCCGGCCAAATCGCTACGCCTTTTTCATTGTAGAAAAATGAACTGGCATATATCTTCTTGAATTCACCGGCAACGTCGGTTCCCTCGATCATCTCCTTCAGCCCGGAAGAAATGATATAATGTTCGACAAGTACGCCGTGTTCTTCTCCATATGTACAAATTCGCTTGAACCAATCCTTGACACCAGGGAAAAGCGCTACCTCTTTTCCGCATTTCATTAGTTCTCCACGAGTAAAGAGTTTCTTCCCTTCCGCTGCCTGCTGCATCATCAACATATAGGCGAGGTTTTGATCCATGTCATTGCCGCTGGCTAATCCATTTGACTGCTTCCAAAACTCCCCTACATCGTATCCGACCGACTGAATAAAGCCCTGTGCCTGCATATCGTCCGGTGACAGCGTTTTATCAAAGTCATAGCAAATTGCCAGTACAGGCTTTTCCTCTTTGCGCTCTCTTTTGCACTCAGTACTCATGGAAACCCTCCCTTATAATTGATTATCCGTTAGATCCTGTCAAAGTGGTTGACAAGTCGCCAATATCTGTTTATTATAGCACAAAAATGGAAAGAATAAAAGATTTTAGTCAGACACAATTCGACATTTGGAATGTTGTTCTTACGCCATCGCAGCAGAGCAGAAAGCCCGCGTTACCTATGATAACATTCTCCGCCTGTCGGACGATCCCGACGTCAACGATGTGATCCGCTTCCTGCGCGAACGGGAGATCGTCCACTTCCAGCGCTTCGGCGAGGCCATCCGGCTGGCGAAGGAGAAAATGGACCAGAAGAATGTCTACTTCACCAACCCGGCCTTTGACGCACAGTAATTTACCGTGCGATACAAGAAAACGGGAGCCTGGCAGAAAATCTGCCGGGCTCCCGTTTCGTTATGCTTCCTGCATCATGTCTATCAGGTCCTGTTCGCTGAGGATCGGGATTTGAAGCTCCTGCGCCTTTTTCAGCTTAGAGCCGGCCGCCTCTCCGGCCACAACATAGGTGGTTTTTTTCGATACCGAGCCGGAAACCTTTCCGCCCAGCTGTTCGATCTGCTCCCCTGCCTCTTTCCGGGTGAAGTGCTCCAACTCGCCGGTCAGGACAAAGGTCATTCCGGCAAAGCGGTCCCCGACGGGGGCAGCGAGGCTTTCCGTATTGACCCCCGCTTCCTTCAGCGTTTCGATCAGGTGAATGCTCTGGGGCGCATTCATCCAGGAGATCAGGCTTTGGGCCGTGATCTCGCCGATGTCGGGAACGGCAGTCAGTTCTTCCAACCCGGCATCTCTCAGCTTTTCCAGACTGCCGAAGCGTGCAGCCAGGCTCTTTGCCGCCTTCTGCCCCACCTGACGGATGCCGAAGGCAAACAGCAGCCGGGAAAGGTCGTTCCCCTTTGACTTCTCCACCGCGGCGATGAGGTTCTCCGCGGATTTTTTCCCCATGCGCTCCAGCTGCTCCACATCCTGCGCCGTAATGCGATATAAGTCTCCGGGCGTTTTCACGAATCCCGCCTGCACCAGCGACTGGATCAGCGCCGGGCCGAGGCCCTCGATGTCCATAGCGTCCCGGGAGGCAAAATGCACCAGATGCCGCATCAACTGGGCCGGACATTCCGCGCCGGTGCAGCGGATGGCGGCCCCGTCCTCATCCCGTTCCACCGGCGCGCCGCAGACAGGGCATACGCTGGGGAACACATAAGGCTCCGCACCCTCCGGGCGTTTCTCCCGGCAGACGGAGACGATCTCCGGAATGATCTCCCCCGCCTTCTGTACCAAAACGGTATCTCCGATCCGAATGTCCTTTTCCGTGATGAAGTCCTGATTGTGCAGCGTGGCGTTGGTCACGGTGGTCCCTGCCAGCCGGACGGGGGCAATGACCGCTTTGGGCGTCAACACGCCGGTTCGGCCCACCTGAATGACGATACCCTTCAGCACCGACTCCTTCTGCTCTGGCGGGTACTTATACGCTGCGGCCCAGCGGGGGAATTTCGCCGTGCTGCCCAGCGTTTCCCGCCCAGCAAGAGAATTCAGTTTGACCACCGCGCCGTCGATATCAAAGGGATATGCCTCCCGCCCGTCACCGATCTGCCTGATACGCTCCTCCGCCTCCTGCACGGTACCGCAGAGGAACCGGGGGATCACTTTCATGTGCATCCGCTCCATGAATTCGAGGGTTTCCAGATGGGTCCCGAACTCCACACCGTCCGCAAGCTGAATGTTGAACAGCAGAATGTCCAGTTTTCTGGCCGCCGCCACCTTGGGGTCCTGCTGCCGCAGAGAGCCTGCGGCGGCGTTGCGGGGATTGGCGAAAAGATTCTCCCCCCGCATCTCCCGCTCTTCGTTCAGCGCGGCGAAAACCGGCTTCGGCATGAAGACCTCGCCCCGCACGATCAGGTGTTCCGGCGCGCTTTCCGGCAGGTGCAGGGGGATGGAACGGATGGTTTTCAGATTTTCCGTTACGTCTTCCCCGATCCGTCCGTCGCCGCGGGTGGCCCCGCGGACGAAAACGCCGTTTTCATATTCCAGTGCCACCGACAGCCCGTCGATCTTCGGCTCTACGGAATACTGCGCGTCTGGCACCGTCTCCCGCAGACGGCGGTCAAATTCCTCCAGCTCTTCAAAGGAAAACACGTCCTGCAGGCTCTCCAGCGGCACCGGATGCTCCACGGGAGCGAAGGTGGTAAGGGCCGCGCCGCCCACACGCTGAGTCGGGGAGTCCGGGCTTTTCAGCTCCGGGTTTTCCTCCTCCAGTTCCTCCAGGCGGCGCAGCAGCTTGTCATAGACGAAATCGCTGACCGTCGGGGCGTCCAGCACATAATATTGGTAGTTATACGTCTCCAGCCTCTGCCGAAGCTCCCTGACTTCCTCCTTCGGGTTCAAGCTCCTCACGCTCCTTTTCCTCCCCTGTTTTCTGAAGCTCCAGATAGGTCTCCGGCACCATGCCCACGATCACGGTCTCCGCCGCGCAGACCGGCACGGTCACCTCGGTCTTCACCGTTCCGGAGGCGAGAAAAACCGTGACCGGAACAGTGATGCGCAGCATGATCTGATGCCGCGTCTGGTTGATCCCTGCCGAGGTAAAGACGCTTCCCAACTCCGCGTCGATCTCGCCCACCGACCAGGTCCGCACCCGCAGCCGCGGCCCCCGGCCCGAAAAGGCATCCAGCCCGATCAGACTTCCCAGATGAATTTCAAAATCCTGCGCACGCAGGGCGGAGACCTGTTCCAAAACCGCCTCCACCACCTGAGTGCGCAGCCGGTTTCCCGCCGCCACATTGCTTTGAAGCGCCGTCACCCGGCCGGTCTCATCCCGCTGAATGGTGACCATTTCTTCATAGGACCACGCTTCGCTGTTCAGCGTCTCCGTAACTGCCCTGGTCACAGCCTCGTTCACACGGTTATGGGCCTCTACGGCGGCCAGCTCGGACACCATCGGGCGCATCTGTCTGTCCAGAAAGCCGATCAGCAAAAACGCGCATCCTATGCCCAAAATGATCCAGACAGCAGGACCTCCGGCGCCGTATTTCCGCCAGCGGCGCCGGAGTGCCTCAACCGTTCGTTTTGTAGTTCTTTGCCGGTGCAGCAATGGTATCACCCCCCGCGGGTCATACTTATGCCGCCGCCGTATGTTCTGATTACCGGCCTTCTCCCCGCAGTAGCTCTTCCACCGCAAGCAGGATGCCGGTCTTGCCGGATTCATAGGTCAATCCGCCCTGCATGTAGGCGGTGTACGGCTCCCGCATGGGGGCATCGCAGGAAAGCTCGATGGACGCGCCCTGAATGAACGCTCCCGCTGCCATAATGACCTGACAGTCATAGCCGGGCATATCCCACGGCTCCGGCGTCACATAGGAGTCCACGGGAGAGCCGAACTGGATGCCCTTGCAGAACTTTTTCAAAGGCTCCGGCGCGCCGAAGTGGAACATCTGGATGATGTCGTGGCGCACATCGGTGGATGCGGGCTCCGTCTGATACCCTAGCAGCTCCATGACCCGGGCGCCGAAAACTGCGGTCTTCACCGCCTGCGCCACCGTATGAGGTGCAAGGAAAAGGCCCTGATACAAAAGCCGGTTATTGCCCAAGGTAGAGCCGCACTCGCCGCCGATACCGGGGGCGGTCAGCCGCATGGAGGCAGCCTCGATCAGCTCCTGCTTTCCCGCGATATAGCCGCCGGTGGGGGCCAGTCCGCCGCCGGGATTTTTGATGAGGCTGCCAACCACCAGATCCGCGCCCACCTGGGTCGGCTCCTTCGTCTCTACAAATTCGCCGTAGCAGTTGTCCACCAGGATCCAGACCTTTGGGTTCGCGCTGCGGATAGCCGCACACATTTCGCCGATCTCGTCCACGGACAGAGATGCCCGAGTGGAGTACCCCTTCGAGCGCTGGATGAGGACCGCCTTCACCGTCGGGTCCTTCACCGCTTCTACCATGCCGGGAATGTCCGGCGTATGCTCCGGCGTCAGGTCCACCTGACGGTAATGAACGCCGTAGTCTTTTAAGGAGCCGGGGCCTTTGTCCACCACGCCGATCACGCCCAACAGGGTATCGTACGGCGCACCGACGGCGGAGACCAGGGTGTCCCCCGGGCGCAGAGCACCGAACAGGGCACAGCTGATGGCATGGGTGCCGTTCACAAAGCCGATGCGCACCAGCGCCGCTTCGGTGCCAAACAGCTCCGCATAAATCTCATCCAGTTTGTCCCGGCCGATGTCGTCATAGCCGTAGCCCGTGGTGCCCGCAAAATAGCCCTCGGCCACGCGGTATTTCTGGAATGCCGCCAGCACCTTCTGCGTATTCTCTTCTGCCACGGCGTCGATGCGCTCCAGCTGGGGCAGAATATCCGCCTGCGCCTGTCTTCCCAGTGCTCTGACCTGTTCGCTTATCTGTAATGCCATTTCAATTTACAGCTCCTGTTCCAGCTTGGTTTCCGCGAAGACGGCCAGCAGTTTTGCCGTCGCAATCACATCATTTTCGTCCACCATTTCCAACGGGGAATGCACATAGCGGCAGGGCACCGAAACGCCGCCGGTATAGACCCCCGCGCGGCTGACGTGGATGACGCCAGCGTCCGTTCCGCCGGAGCAGATGATGTCCCGCTGGGCCTTGATGTTCTTTTCCTGCGCCAGCGTCTCCAGCTTTTTTACCATCTCGGGGTGGCAAATGACGGAGTGGTCCATGATCTTGATGGCCGCGCCGCCGCCCAGGGTGCTGTTCCCGGTGTGGTCGGTGCCGACCTCGTCATCCGCCACGGTCACATCGGTCACTACGGCGTAATCGGGGTCGATAGCATAGGCCGCCGTCTTGGCCCCACGCAGGCCCACTTCCTCCTGAACGGTGAAGACGAAGTAGAGGTCATTCTCGCTTTCCTTCACCTGCTCCAACGCCATCAGAAGTGCTGCGCAGCAGCTGCGGTTATCGAGATAGGGGGACGCCACGCGGTCGCCCGCCTGGAACGAGGGAGTGTCGTAGATCACCGTGTCCCCCACCTGAACACCCATCTTCTTGACCTCGTCCGCGCTCTTGGCGCCGATGTCAAGCACCAGATCATCCATCTTCGGGCCCTTTTCCCCGGCCTTTTGATCCATGGTGATCAGGCCGCGCACGCCGTTTTTGAAGCGCACCGGGGTGTTCAGCACGTCTTTGGGCGAAATACCGCCCACTTTTCCGATTCGCAGGTAGCCCTCTTTCTCCACATGGGTCACAATAAAGCCGATGGAATCCATGTGCGCGGCAAACATGACCTTGGGGCCGTTTCCTTTCTTATGAACGATCAGGTTGCCCATAGTGTCCGTCGTGATCTCGTCCGCGTACGGCGCGGCGATGCTGCGGATCACCTCCGCTACGGCGCTCTCGTCTCCGGAGGGGCCGTGCTGGCCGTTCATCTGCTTGAGAATATCAAAAAATTCCATGTTTCTCTCCTCCTCAATCACACGCTTTTGCGAGCGAATCAATCAGCGCTTTTGCAAGCACGTAGATCTGTTCCATATCGGCAAGGCTGGCCACGCTGGCCGGCGCGTGCAGGTAGCGCACGGCAGCGGAGAGCCCGGTCACGCGGACGCCCTTTTTCGTGCGCTGGATGGCCTTTGCATCCGTTCCGCCGGAAATATAGTGCTTGACCTGCCAGGGGACCTGCTTTTCCTCCGCGATGGCGCGCAGGCGCTCGAACAGCGCCCGGTCATAGATCGTTCCGCCGTCCATCAGGGAAATCACCGGCCCGTTTCCGGGGCGGCAGACCTTGCGATGGTCCGCCATCATCGGGCTGTCCGCCGCAGTGGTGCCCTCCAGCACCACTGCAATCTCCGGCTCTACGGAGAAGGCCGCGCCGAATGCGCCCCGGGTCCCCACCTCTTCCTGGGTGGTGAAGGCGAATACGCAGTCCATGGGCAGGGGCTGGCGGATCAGCTCCAGCATAACGGCGCATCCGATCCGGTCGTCAATGGCCTTCGCCTTCAGCATCCCGTCGCCGAACACCGCAGCATCGGAATCAAACACCGCTACATCGCCCAGGGAGACGCGCTCTTCCGCCGTTTTCTTATCCTTGGCGCCGATATCGATATAAAATTCGTCCAGCTTGGGGACGCTTTTTTCCTCTTCCGCGCTGACCAGATGATATGCCTTCAGCCCCACCACGCCGGGGATGCGCTTCGGGCCCACAAAGACCCGCTTCCCAATCACCACACGGCGGTCCACCCCGCCTACGAAGGAGAATTTCAGATAGCCGTCCTCCGTGATATGGCGCACCATCATGCCTACCTCGTCCATGTGGGCCGTGAACATCAGCTTGTTCTCCGCGGCCTTTTCGCCCTTCTTCCAGACAATCAGGTTGCCCATGTGGTCGATGCGGATCTTGTCAGCGTAGGGCTTCACCTGCTCCATCAGGTAATCCCGCACCGCATCCTCCGCACTGGAAACGCCGTCCAGCGCGCACAACTGCGCCGTCAGGCGGCCGATCCCGCTCTCCGGTAGGGCCGGGATGTAAGGCTTCTGCTCCACCGGCTTGCGGATCGGTCGGAACACGAAGTCGGACAGCCGCGGTTCCACATCCGCCGGGGTGCCCTCCGCGCCGAGATGTTCCGTAAAGGCGGCAAGCAGGCGTGCCACCTGCTCCGCGTCTTCCAGATTCAAGGTCTCAATGGGAGAGTGCATATACTTCAGCGGCAGAGAGAGCACCGACGTCGCAACGCCCTCCCGGCTGATTTGCATGTCCCATCCGTTGGTCCCCGTGCAGCCGGACATCACTTCCATCTGATAGGGGATGCCCTTTTCCTTCGCCTTCTCCACCATGCGATTGGTCATCCAGCGGGTCATGTTGGGGCCGATGCCGATAGCGGGGCCGCCGCCCATTTTCAGGGTCTTGTCATTCGGCGCGTCCGGTGTATTGCCATGGGTCACGTCCACGGCGACGCAGTAATCCGGATGGATGGCAAAGGTCCCGGCCTGAGCACCCTCTCCGCCGACCTCTTCCCGGGTACTGCCCATCACATAAAGGTCCACGTCCAGTTCTGTATCATGCAGCAGCTCCAGTGTGCGCAGCAGGATGGCAAAGCAGGAGCGATCGTCCATGGTCTTGCCGCACAGCTGGTTTTCCCCCACGGCAAAGCAGCGGCTTCGGTATCCGATGGGCGTTCCGATGGGGAACGCCTTTTCCGCCTCTTCCTGGGTCATGCCCACATCGATGCGCAGGTCGGAAATGGGCACCGCCTTATTGTGATCCGCCGCGCTCTGCACATGGGGCGGAAGGCAGGTGATGACGCCAAGTGAGGGCGTTCTGGTCATCAGCAGCACTTCGGCGTCCGGCAGCATGCGCGGGTCCACCCCGCCGATGGAGCGGAAGCGCAGAAAGCCTTCTTCCACACCGGTCACGATCAATCCCACTTCGTCCAGATGAGCGTCCAGAAGCAGCTTTTTCGCGTTTTCCTTTCCGCAGCGGCGCACGCCGATCACGCTGCCCAGCCGGGTGATCGACACCTCGTCCACCCATGGGCGCATCAACTCCACCGCTTTGTCCGCGGCCGCGTGCTCAAAGCCGGAGGGGCCATACAGCGCGGTCAGGGTCTGAATGGTTTCCATGATCTCCACGTTCATTTCCTTCTTTCCAACTTGAGCAGATCAAAGTGCAAGAACGATCTTCTTGAACGCCTTGCCCCGCTCAGCAAAATTTTTGAACTGGTCAAAGGAGGCGCAGGCCGGCGACATCAGTACCACGTCGCCTTCCCTGGCGGCACCATGGGCCGCCAGAACCGCCTCTTCAAAGCCGGAACAGCGAATGATCTCCGGCGTGCCCTCTGCGTACCCCGGGGCCTGCTTCACGGCTTTTTCAATCTTCTCCGCCGTCACGCCGGACAGAGCGAGCACCTTTACATGCTTGAGAATCTCCGGCCCAAGCACGTCAAAGGGGATGTGCTTATCATATCCCCCCGCAATGAGAATGACCTTCTGGTCAAAGGAGTGAAGGCCCGCAATGGTCCGGCTGGGGCTTGAGGCAATGGAGTCGTTATAATAGCGGACGCCGTTCAGGGTGCGCACCAGCTCGATCCGGTGCTCCACGCCGCCGAAAGAGGCGGCGTAGTCCCGGATCACCTCGTCGGGCACCATGCCGTCCACGGCGGCGATGGCGGCCATATAGTTCTCGATATTGTGCGTTCCGGGCAGGAGGATGCCGTCCAGTGGCAGGACCCGCCTAGTCCCGCTTTCATTTGCAACCCAGATGGCGCCGTCGCGGACGAATACGCCCGCATCCAGCTGATTTTGGCGGCTGAAGAGGACGCACTTCCCCACTGCTTTCTGGGAAAGCTCCAGCGTCACCGCGTTGTCTGCGTTGAACACCGCCTTATCCTGCGCCGACTGATGCAGGAAGATGTTTTCCTTGGCCTCGCAGTACTCTTCCATGGACTTGTGAACGTCCAGATGATTGGGGGCCAGATTGGTCATCACCGCGATCTCGGGGCTTTGCTTCATGGTCATCAGCTGGAAGGAGGAAAGCTCCAGTACCGCGACATCGTCAGGCTGCATGGCCGCCGCCTCCGGCAGAAGGGGTTTTCCGATGTTGCCGCCCACATGAACGTGATAACCCGCCCTTTCGAGAAGCCCGGCAATGATCGTGGTGGTGGTGGTCTTTCCGTCGCTGCCGGTCACGGCGATCTTTTTGCAGGGGCAGACCTGAAAAAACACCTCCATCTCCGACGTGAGGACGCTCCCCCGCTCCACCGCCGCCAAAAGCTGCGGAAGGTCGGGCCGCATGCCGGGCGTGCGGAAAATAACGTCTCCGTCCAGGCCATCCAGATAGCCCTCCCCCAGATGCAGCTCTACGCCCAGCTGCTCCAGTTCGTCCGCCAGAGCGCCGAGCTTTTCCCGGCTGCTTTTGTCGCAGGCTGTGACGGAGATTCCCCTCCCGGCCAGCAGGTGGATCAGGGGCGTATTGGAAATGCCGATGCCGATCACGGTGACCCGTTTTCCGTTCAAGCTCTGCAAATATTCTTCCATTCGGGACATGAATATGTCCTCCTTTTTTCTATAGGCAATAGTATATATATTATATCTCATCCGGAAATGAATTTCAATCGAAACCGGCATTGTGATTTCCGATTTGACAACTTTCCGGAAGTCCTGTACAATAACCTATGCAAGCAAGCTGGACAGCCGCTTGCGAAGGCCGAAAGGCCCCGCATGAGGAAAGTCCGGGCTCCACAGGGCAAGAATAACGGGTAACACCCGCCGAAGGCGACTTCAGGAAAAGTGCAACAGAGAGATACCGCTTTGCTCCTATACAGGACGAAGTAAGGGTGGAAAGGCGGAGATAAGCGCCCGCCCGATGGCTGGAAACTGCCCATCGCTGTAAACTCTATTCGGAGCAACACCGTGGAGGAGCATATAGGTCGGCCCGGCCGCTCCGGGGAGGTGGCTCGAGCGTACCGGCAACGGTGCGCCAAGATAGATGGCTGTCTTCAATGACAGAACCCGGCTTACAGGCTTACTTGCACCAAAAGGCAGCGGAAAGGTTCTTTCCTTTCCGCTGCCTTCTTTCATAGAAGCAAAAATGGGCCGCGCCAAGTTGGCGCGGCCCATTAAGTATGCTGCACTTAGTCCTGATCCCAGTTATGGTACACGTTCTGGACGTCGTCATTATCCTCCAGCATATCAAGCAGCTTTTCCATGTTCTTGATATCCTCTTCTGACTCCAGCTTGACGTAGTTCTGGGGGACCAGCTCCACCTGAGCGGAAAGGAAGGTGTACCCCTTCTGCTCCAGCGCGGAGAAAACATCGTTGAACGCATCGGGATCGGTGTAGATTTCAAACACGTTCTCTTCGGTCTGCATGTCGTCCGCACCGGCGTCCAGCGCGTCCATCAGCATAGTGTCCTCGTCCAGGTCGTCCTTCTCGATGACCAGAACGCCCTTCTTATCAAAGCACCAGGAGACGCAGCCCGTAGCACCCAAGCCCTTTCCGAACTTGTCGAAATAGTGCCGCATTTCCGGTGCGGTGCGGTTGCGGTTGTCGGTCAGCGCTTCGACGATCACGGCAACGCCGTTAGGGCCGTAGCCCTCGTATGTCGCGCTTTCGTAGTTGTCCGTGTTGCCGGAGCCGAGCGCCTTGTCGATGGTGCGCTTGATGTTGTCGTTCGGCATGTTCACTGCCTTTGCCTTGGCAATGACTGTTGCCAGACGGGAGTTATTGTTGGGGTCTCCGCTGCCGCCGGTCTTCACCGCCACGATAATCTCACGGGCCACCTTGGTAAAGGCCTGAGACCGCTTTGCGTCAGCCGCTCCTTTAGTTTTCTGAATATTGTGCCACTTGGAATGTCCTGACATATTATCTGCCCCTTCTCGAAAAATCGCATTTTATTTTATCATGGCATTTCCCGGTTTGCAAGTATTTCCGGTATTCTATATTTTAAGTATAAGAAAACACCTCGGAATGCACCTGCGACTTCCGCACCTCCACATCCGGGAATGCCGCGGAAAGTTCCTGCACCAGCATGGGGCAGACCACGTCCTCAGTGGAAAAATGTCCTGCATCGATCAGGTTGATGCCCTGCGCCGCAGCGTCCAGAAAGGTATCATACTTTACATCCGAGGTTACAAAGGTATCGCAGCCCTTTTCCAATACGTCGCCAAGCATACTCCCACAGGATCCGCCGCCCACCGCCACGCGGCGGACGCTCTTCCCGCCGTTGGCCACGCGGACACCGCCCGTATGCAGGGCTTTCTTCACCTTTTCGGCAAATTGCGCAAGGGTGCATGGCTCCACTTCGCCCACTCTTCCGATGCCATAAGGCGCGCCGCTTATGTCCACGCCGTCCTGGTGCAGCTGCTCCACATTGCTGAGCCCCAGTGCTTTCGCCAGCTGATCGTTCACGCCATCTTGCACCGCGTCCAGATTGGTGTGGGCGCAAATCACCGCCATTTTCCGCTCCGCCAGAGCCAGCAGCTTCCGCCCAGTGGGGTCATTGTCCCGCAGGCTGCGGACCGGGTGAAAAATAACCGGATGGTGGGAAACGATCAGCTGCGCACCCCAGGCAGCCGCCTCTTCGATCACCGGCATCGTAATGTCCAGCGCGACCAGAATGCGGGAGACCGGCGCGTCGCCGTATCCAACCAGAAACCCCGCGTTGTCAAAATCCATTTGCAGGGAAAACGGTGCCTTTCGGTCCAATGCCTCGTAAACCAGCTGTGCGGTTGTCATTCCGCTTCTCCTCCCATTCTCTGTTGTTCTTCCCGGATGGCGGCGCAGACCTGCTCCATTTCCACCCTGCGGGGCACATCGCCCGGAAGCTGCGAGGCTGTAAGGCCCTTCAGCGCCTTTTCATAGCGGCGCTGCAAGATGGCAAGGTATTCCTTTCTGAGCGGGTCCCGCTCCAGACCAACGCCCAGCCATTGCTGGGAAAGGGAGAGCTTCTGCTCCTCTCCAGCCTTTACCAGCATGATAATGTAAAGTGAATTCCCGTCACGGATAATTTGTTCTTTTTCGATCCTGCACTGGTGGGCGGAAAGCCATTTTCTCAGGTCCGGCAACGAGCTCATGGGCTGCAGCAGCAGCGTGCAGCCCATGCTTTGCAGCCAGGGCGCTGCACCAAGGATCTGCAGAATCGTCTCGCCCCCCATACCGGCCAAGATGACGGTATCCGCTTCATCCGGCGAAACGGCGGCAAGACCGTCGCACAGGCGGAACGAGATCTGCTCCGTCACGTCAAACCGTTCCGCCGTCTCTCTGGCCCGGGCAAGGGGTCCGGAGCGCACATCCGAGGCAATGGCGCGGTCGATCCTCCCCTGCTTCAAAAGCCAGACCGGAAGGTGGGCGTGATCGGTCCCCACATCCGCGATTTTCGCCCCCTGAGGCACCCAGTCCGCCAGGACAGACAGTCTGGGAGAGAGTAAAAAGAGTCTCACTTCTCCGTTCCTCCTCAACGAGAACGAGCAGGGGCAGCTCAGGCCGCTCCTGCTCGTTGCATCCAAAGAAAATTACTGTGCGCTGCCGGCGACGATGCGGTTTACCTCTTCCAGAAGCTCGTCCACATCCACACCGTGGACCTCGCACGCTTCTTCCACGGTCTCGCCGCGGGAAGCGGGGCAGCCCAGGCAGTGCATCCCGATGGCCATGAAGACGGGGGCCGTCTCCGGCGCGATGTCCAGAATATCGCCGATGATGGTATCTTTGGTGATGGTAGTCATGGAATGAACCCTCCAACTGTAAAATTCGATGAAACAGATGCTGTTTGGGTTATTATACCCTATTCCCCTTTCAATTTCAACGAAAATATGAAGAAATCGGGGAAAGGAGCGCATTTTTCGTGGAATACGCAAAACGGGCGCGCCATATGGCGCGCCCGTTTGTGCTGTGAAGGCAATTAGCCCTGCTGCTCACGGATGCGAGCGAAGCACTCGCTGCAGTACACGGGACGATCGGACTTGGGCTCGAAGGGAACCTTCGCCTCACCGCCGCAGGCTGCGCAGGTGGCAGTGAAATACTCACGGGGACCACGGGCAGCGGCCTTGCGAGCATCACGGCAGGCCTTGCAGCGCTGGGGCTCGTTCTGGAAGCCGCGCTCAGCGTAGAACTCCTGCTCACCAGCGGTGAACACGAACTCAGCGCCGCATTCCTTACATACCAGAGTCTTGTCTTCGTACATGATATTTCCCTCTCTTTGACTTGTTGCCCAGGTCCGGATTTCTACCGAAAATGCTGGGTCAAAAATATTGCGATCAGCTTTCGCTGGTAACGCCGTTGGAAAAAATCTGTGCAGCCTTCTTTCGGATGCGCTGCACCGCATTGTCCACCGATTTGGATGGTTTTCCGATCACCGCGGCGATCTCTCCATAGGAAAGGCCGCGCAGATACAGGGGCAGGATCCCGGTCTCCATACTGGAAAGGCCCGCTTTCAGGCGCTCGATCCGCTCTTCATAGGCTTCCCGATCGAGGAACAGGTCCTCCGGGCCGGAGGTCTGGGGCAGCACGCTCGGCCGCCCTTCCGTCTCTTCCCCGCCGCCGTCCGAAAAGGATGAATCCAGCGACATGGCCTGATTGAGGGGCGCGTGCTTTTTGCGGGAGGCCATTTTCAGGGCGGAGAACAGCCGGCTACGGATACAGGCGGCGGCGTAGGTGGAAAATGCCGCCCCACGCTGTTCATCATATTCGCGGATGGCGGTCAGCAGACCAAGCATTCCTTCCTGAAGCAGATCTTCCGTGTCCCCGCCGGCCAAAAAATACGGACGGGCACATGCTCGCACAAAGCGTTGATACCGCATCACAAGCGTTTCCTCTGCGATGCGGTCGCCGCCTGCGGCCAGCTTACAAAGTGCCTCGTCCGTGAGCCTATGATCAAAATCGGAAAATACATCCATATTGCTTTCCTTATACATTATACCC
>CAKUEI010000030.1 GCA_934646175.1 uncultured Oscillospiraceae bacterium | reverse complement strand
GTCAAGGGATTATGCAAATTATTTTATGGGTTCCGCCGTCAGAACAGATTTTTTATGAAATCCGCCAATTCCTGCGCGCACTGCTTCGCGGTCTCATTTTCTTTTGCTTCCACCATGACGCGGATAAGTGCTTCCGTGCCCGAAGGGCGAACGAGGATGCGGCCGCTGCCGCCCAGTTCCTCCTCTTTCCGGGCGATGGCGTCCTTCAGCTTCTCCGAGGCCATAACGGCTTCCTTCCGGGCCTTATCGGCCACGGGGACGTTGATCAGCTCCTGGGGATAGCGCTTGCAGCACCGGGCCAGCTCCGAGGCCTTTTTCCCGCTGCGGCGGATGATCTGCAGCAGCTGCAGGGCGGCCAACTGGCCGTCGCCGGTGGTGGCGTACTGCCGGAAGATCATATGACCCGACTGCTCGCCGCCGAGGACAAAGCCCTCCGCCTCCATTTTCTCCAGCACGTTGCGGTCGCCCACATTGGTGCAGACCAGCTGAATGCCGTTTTCCCGGGCAAACTCGTGAAGGCCCAGGTTGGACATAACGGTGGCCACGATGGTGTTTCCGGCCAGCTTCCCCTCCTCCTTCAGGGCGGAGCCGCAGATGGCCATGATCTGGTCGCCGTCCAGCACGGCGCCGGTGTCGTCCACCGCCAAGCAGCGGTCGGCATCGCCGTCAAAGGCAAGGCCCAAATCATATCCACCGGCCAGCACCATGGCCTGCAGGCTTTCCAGATGGGTGGAACCGCAGTTGGCGTTGATGTTCACGCCGTCCGGGTCGGCGTTGATGACGTCGGTACGCAGCTTGGGGAACCTGTCGAACACCCGGGCCGCCGTTGTGTAGGAGGCACCGTTGGCGCAGTCCACCAGAATGCGCAGTCCCGCAAGATCGGAGTCCACGGTCTCCTCCAGATGGTCGATATAGTCCTCGGAGGCCGAGACAGCGGCATAGTGGACCTGTCCCAGGTCGCCATGGGTCCGGCGCGCCACATCCTGCGCACCAGCGAGGACAATGGCCTCCACCTTCTCTTCCAGCTCGTCGGATAGCTTGAAGCCCTGCCCGTTGAAGATCTTGATGCCGTTGTGCTCAAAGGGGTTGTGAGATGCAGAGATCACAATGCCGGCATCCGCTTTTTCGTGCACGGTGACCCAGGCCACCGCTGGCGTGGGGATGGTGCCCAGATCCATCACATCCGCCCCGGCGGAGCACAGCCCCGCGATCAGCGCACCCTTCAGCAGGTCGCCGGAGATGCGGGTATCCTTTCCGATGGTGAACAGAGGCTTCCCGCCGCCGCTTTTTCCCTTTTCCTCAGACAGTACGGCCGCTGCCGCAAGACCCACGCGATAGGCAAGCTCCGCGTTGAGTCCTGCGTTCACCACGCCGCGGATGCCATCGGTACCAAATAATTTTCCCATTTTGGAAACACCTCAAAATTCAAATCATGGTTTTCTTTCCGCCCAGCGGTCACAGGTGCAGCTGCTCCGGCGGGGCACCACCTGGCAGCGCAATGCCGAGATGGGTATACGCCTTCGGCGTGACGCACCGGCCGCGGGGGGTTCTGGTCAAAAAGCCCAGCTGCATGAGATAGGGCTCATATACATCTTCCAGCGTGACGGTTTCTTCATTGATGGTGGCGGCCAGGGTCTCCAGGCCCACGGGGCCGCCGCCGTAATGCTCAATGATGCTGCGCAGCATCCGCCGGTCCACCTGATCAAGGCCCAACTCGTCCACTTCCAGCGCGGAAAGGGCCGCATCCGCCACTTCCCGCGTGATGACGCCCCCGGCCCGCACCTGCGCGAAATCCCGCACCCTGCGGAGCATCCGGTTGGCGATACGCGGCGTTCCCCGGGAGCGGCGCGCGATCTCCGTGGCGCCTGCCGCTTCGATGGGCACCTCCAAAATCTGGGCGGAACGGCTGACGATCAGGGAAAGTTCCTCCGGCGTATAAAGCTCCAGCCGGAGGGTGACGCCGAATCGGTCCCGCAGGGGAGCGGAAAGCTGCCCCGCCCGAGTGGTTGCACCAATCAGGGTGAACTTCGGGAGGTCCAGGCGGATGGAGTTTGCCGAGGGGCCTTTGCCAATGATAATGTCGATGGCGTAATCCTCCATGGCGGGATATAGGATCTCTTCCACCGAACGGTTCAGGCGGTGGATCTCATCCACAAAGAGAATGTCGTTTTCATTCAGATTGGTGAGCAGGGCCGCCAGATCCCCGGCCTTTTCAATGGCGGGGCCGGAGGTAATGCGGATATTGACCCCCATCTCGTTGGCAATGATGTTGGACAGGGTGGTCTTGCCCAGTCCCGGGGGGCCGTGGAGCAGCACATGGTCCAGCGGTTCATTTCGCATTTTCGCCGCCTGGATGAAGACCGAGAGGTTATTTTTCGCTTTTTCCTGCCCGATATACTCCGACAAGGTCTTGGGCCGCAGGGAGTATTCCCCGTCGTCCTCCCGGATATGGGATGTGGTGACCAGGGGCTGCTCTTCCTGCTCCAGCACGGAATCGGAAAAATCAATACTCACCGGTTCACGCCCTTCCCTTCATCATATTTTTCAGCGCCTGCTTGATCACGGTCTCCAGGGAAAGCTGCTCCAAGTCGATTCCCTTCAGGGCCGCGGCAATCTCACTCTGGCCATAGCCCAGAACGGCCAGAGCGGCGGACGCCTCGCTGGCCTTGTTCTCCGGAATGGCGGTCACGCCGCTTCCGGCATAAGCTTCCCCTGCATAGGCTGACTGTTCCTTGGCCAGCTTGTCCTTCAGCTCCAAGATCACCCGCTGAGCGATCTTTTTCCCGATCCCCGGCGCCACGGTCAGCGCCTTTTCATCGCCGCTGATGATGGAAAGTGCCAGCCGCTCCGGCGTGGTGGCGGACAGGATGGAAAGCGCCGCCTTCGGCCCTACGCCGGAAACGCCGATCAGCATTTCAAAGCAGTTTTTCTCCTGCTCGGTGGAAAAGCCGTAAAGCTCCATGGCGTCTTCCCGCACGTTGAGATAGGTATACAGCTTTGCCTTCTCTCCCACGTTCAGGGCAGAGAGGGTGTACACTGTGGTCCGGCAGGCGTATCCCACCCCACCGCAGTCGATCACGGCAAGATAGGGCGCCTTGTGCGCCACGGTGCCGCTCAAATAATAAAACATGATTGATTTCCCCTTTATATCAGGTGCTGTGGGGTAAAAGCGAAGTGGCCGAGCGGGCATGGCACAATGCGATGGCCAGCGCATCGGCGGCGTCATCCGGACGGGGCAATGCCTTCAGATGAAGGATGCGCCGCGTCATGTCCATGACCTGCCGTTTTTCCGCCTTTCCGTACCCCACCACGGCCTGCTTGACCTGCGACGGGTCATATTCAAAGATGGGGATACCGGCCCGCTCCACAGTCATCAAAATCACGCCGCGGGCCTGCGCCACGCCGATCCCGGTGGTGACATTATTCCCGAAGTACAGCTTTTCGATTGCCACCGCATCTGGATGGAACCGATGAAGCAGCAGCTCCAGGTCGTCCCCGATCTGAAGCAGGCGCTTCGGCAATGGGATGCCAGCAGGCGTATTGATGGCGCCGCACTGGATTGCCGTCTGCCTTCCCTTTTCCGACGAGACGATGCCGAAGCCCACGATGGCATAGCCGGGGTCAATGCCGAGAATGATCACATTCAGTCCCCTCCCATGTTATCGTATCATTTTACCACGGAGCAGAGAAGGACGCAACCTGTAATTCCTCGTCTTGCTCTTTCCGGAAGGTTGTGATAAAATTTGCCCATAATCTTTTGGGAAATCGGTTTCGAGTCAGAAAGAAGTGATCTTATGTTTCGTCCCATGCGCCGTGCAAAGCAGGAGCTTTCCCGCGCGGTCTGCGAGGAGATCCTGCACGAGGCCACCAGCGGCGTGCTCGCCGTATCCGGCGACGACGGCTATCCCTATGCCGTTCCCCTCAGCTATGTCTATACCGGCGGAAAGGTTTATTTCCACTGCGCCACCACCGGGCACAAGCTGGACGCCATCGCGGCAAACCCCAAGGTGTCCTTCTGCGTCATCCAGCAGGACGAGGTGGTGCCCGAGCGCTTCACCACCCATTACCGCAGCGTGATTTTGTTCGGCACCGCCCGCGTTCTCACTGACCCGTCGGAGAAAATGCGCGCGCTGGAGGCTCTTTCCGACCGTTACTGCCCCGGCGACATTGCCGGACGCACCAGGGAGATCGAGGACGGTTTCCGGCGTCTTCACATGGTGGAGCTGACCGTGGACCATATGTCCGGCAAGGAATCCCGCGAGCTGGCGGAAGAGCGCCGCAGGCAGGAATAACCCGTTCCCCTTTTGTAGCATAAAAGATTGGAGATGTGTCACATGAATTCCATCGTTTCCGCGCAGAATGCCCCCGCCGCCATCGGCCCCTACTCTCACGCCGTATGGGCAGGTGATCTGCTGTTCACCTCCGGCCAGATTCCCCTGGTTCCGGAGACCGGCGAAATGTCCGGCAGCACCATCGAGGTCCAGACGGAGCAGGTGCTGAAGAATCTGGAGGCAGTCCTGTCCGCCGCCGGGCTTGACTTCTCCCACGTGGTGAAGACTACAGTCTTTCTCACCGATCTTGCCGACTTCGGCAAGGTGAATGAGATCTACGGCACCCGTTTCCCCAGCGCCCCGCCTGCCCGCTCCTGCGTACAGGTGGCGGCCCTGCCCAAGGGCGCCAAGCTGGAGATCGAACTGGTCGCGCACAAGTAAGAAAGCAGAAAACCCGGGCGCCGGAGCAAATGCTCCGGCGCCCGGGCTTTTTCATGCATTCAAGCCCGCGGATGGGCCTTGTTGTATACGCGCTTCAGCTTCTGGTTCACCAGTTGGGTGTAGATCTGGGTGGAGGAAATATCCGCATGGCCCAGCATTTCCTGAATGGAGCGCAGGTCCGCACCGTTTTCCAGTAGATGGGCGGCGAAGGAATGGCGCAGGGTGTGGGGGGTGATCTCCTTCTGGATGCCCGCCTTTTCCTGATAGTGTTTGATTAGCTTCCAGAAGCCCTGGCGGGACATGCGTTCGCCGTTCATGTTGACGAACAGGGCGGCCTCCTCCTCACTTTCCACCAGTTGGGGGCGGATCTCACTCACATAGTCGGACAGGGCACGGATGGCCGCCGGGTATAGCGGGATCACCCGCTCCTTTCCCTTGCTGGTGCAGCGGAGAAAACCGCCGTCCAGGTTGAGGTCATCTACGTCAAGGTTAATGAGCTCGCTGACCCGGATACCGGTGGCGTACAGAAGTTCCAGCATGGCCCGGTCGCGGTAGCCCTTGAAGTCCACGCATTCCGGCTGTTCAAGGAACAGCTCCACTTCCTTGCCGGTCAGAATCTGGGGCAGCTTGCGTTCCGCCTTGACGGTGGTGCAGCCCCGGGCCGGGTTGGTCTGAATGTATCCCTCCGTGCTCAGGAAGGAATAAAACGACTTGATGGACGCAATCGACCGGGTGACGGTGGCAGGCGATTTTCCGGACGCCGTCAGATGGTGCGCGTATTGATCGATATCGTTCCGGATCACCTGAAGCAGGGAAAGGTCATGCCCCTCTATGTACGCGGCGAACTGGTGCATATCCCGGAGGTAAGAGCTGCAGGTGTTGGCCGACGCCTTCCGCACCTCTTTCAGATAGATCTTGAACTTTTGCAGATAATCCTCCAACGCCTCGCCCTCCCTTCTCTCATTCTTACAGCATCTCCGCCGCTGCGCGCAGCAGTGCCGGAGAAAAAAGCCAGTCAAACAACACACAGGCCGCTAATGCGGCCCCACAGACGATCAGGCAGACAATCGACCGCTGCGGAACGATCCGTCCCTCCTGTTTCCCCGTGCGCAGCCGCACCCAGATACTCCGTCCCGTCTCCATGCCCTGAACGGCAAGAAGAAACAGCACCGGGATCGCCGCCGCGCCGGAAGCGCCCAACAACAGGAAAGCCAGAATGCCGCCCGTTCTCCCGAACATGCCGACAAAGCAGGCAGCAGAAAAAGATAACAGAAATCCGCGCACAAACAGCAGCGCCGGGATCCCAATCATCCCGAAAACGGTAAAGCCCAGTAAAACGGCCATCATCGGAAAGCGGACCGCTTCCCACACCACAAGCGAGAGCGAAGCCGTTCCCGCCGCGCCGCTCTGCACCGCGCTCAGATACTGACGGATATATGCCGCAAGGGCATCTGTCCCGCTCCTCCCAAAGCGTAGCGCCGCTGCACAGCCCAGCACTCCGCCCAGCAAAAAGGCAATGCTGATACAGGCAAGACAGGCCCCGGTCTGCTCCGTTTTTTCTCTTCGCTTTTGTATTCGCCGCTCCACAGGCATTCACCTCTGAAGCAGTCTATGCGCCCTTGTCCCACAATAGAAGCGGAAGGGTCACTTCCCCAGTTCTTCCGCCCGGCGGATGCAGCGCGTAAAGGCCTTATCCATCATGTCGTCAAACCTGAATTCATCCCAGGCGGTGAGAGCGGCCAGGGTCGTTCCACCAGGAGAGCAGACCTGACGGGTCAGCTCCGCAGCGGTCTTCCCGCTCTGCAGCAGCATAGCGGCTGCACCCTCCATGGTGCGGGCGGTCAGTTCCAAGGCAGTTGCTCCGTCTATGCCGCGCTTTTCCGCTTCCGCCACCATGGCTTCCGCCAGTCGGAAGAAAAAGGCGGGGCTGGAACCGTTCACGGGGATAACCGTGTTGAGCTGCTCTTCCGTCACGAAGGCAACGGTGCCCGCGGCAGAGAAAATGGCGGTCACTGCGTCATACTCCTCCTGAGGCACATCCTCCGCCCGTTTTACGATGGCGGTGGCCCCTTTCCCGAGGAGCAGCGGCGTATTGGGCATGACCAGGATCGGATGGCACCCCGGCAGCTCCCGGCGCAGGTAGGCAGAAGAAATCCCGGCGGCAATGGAGATCACGCACTTGTCCTTTGTAAACTCCGCGATCTGCGGCAGCACATCCCCCAGCATCTGGGGCTTCACCGCCAGAATGAGAAGATCCGCCTGCCGGGCCACCTCGCGGTTATCTGTGGTGGTGTGGATGCCGCGCTGCTTCCACTGCTCCAGCTTATTCTCGTGCCGGTTGGAGAGGTAAATGCGGCCGGCGGGCAAAATATCTTTGGTCAAAATTCCGTTTAAAATAGCGCCGGCCATATTCCCGGCGCCAATCAGGCCCAATGTCAGTTCCATGGTTTGGTCAACTCCGTTTGCTTTTTTCTAATGATAGTCCACTTTTTCCCCGCTTTCAAGGAATTTTTGAAAAAACGCGCATTTTTGTTCATTATGTATATTTGTTATGTAAATTATATTATGTAAACTCATAAAACCAGTTCTCGCCTCAACCATGCTCTCCCACTATATCTTGTATCATTCTCAACACTTTGCCGCAGATATAGAAATACGCACTGTAATCTCCCGGTTTTGCTCCGTTCGATTACAGTGCGTATTGTGCCTGTTCGGGTTTAGTCGGCCATGCCCGCGTCGATGGCCTTCAGGGCGATGGCGCACTCCAGGCGCTTCCGCTCTAGTTCACAGCCCACCTTGTGTGGTTCTTTTATGTCTCCGTTGACAAGCAGGTTGGAGGCGCTGCATCCGCCGCTGCAGTAGAACCGTGCCCAGCAGCTTCTGCACGCTTCCCGGGTGTAGACGTTCAGCTCGGCAAAGCGGCCGGATTTCTCCATATCAAAGCTACCGTCGTTCAGGCTGCCCAGCTTGTACTCCTCGTTCCCCACGAACTGATGGCAGGGATAAATATCCCCGTCCGGCGTGATGGCCACATACTCGCACCCGGCGCCGCATCCCCGCAGGCGCTTGATCACGCAGGGGCCCTGGCTGAGGTCCACATTGAAATGGAAGAAGTTCACGTTTCGGTGCTCCCGCAGGTACTCGGCCAGGCGCTCGTACTCCGCCTTCAGTTCCGGAAGGTCGCTTTCCTGCAGGGCGTAAGGGTCCTCTTCCTTTCCTACCACCGGCTCCACAGAGACGTTCTTTCCGATAGAGGCCAGCACCTTGACATCGTCGGCAAAATCCTTGTGGAAGCGGGTGAAGGTACCGCGGAGGTAATAGTCCTTGGTGCCCCGCCCGGCGATCAGCTTTTCAAACTTGGGAACGATGACGTCATAGCTTCCCTTGCCCCCCACCGTCGGGCGGAGGTCGTCGTTGATCTCCTTCCGGCCGTCCAGCGAGAGGACCGCGTTGGACATCTCCCGGTTGATGTACTCGATGTTTTCATCGTTTAAGAGCATTCCGTTGGTCGTAATGGTAAAGCGGAAGCACTTGCCAGCCTTTTCCTCGATGGAGCGGGCATACTCCACCGTGCGCTTCACGGTGTCCATGGCCATCAGCGGCTCGCCGCCGAAAAAGTCCACCTCGATATTGCGGCGCTTTCCAGAGCGGGCAATGACAAAGTCGATGGCTTTTTTCGCTGTTTCAAAATCCATGGTCATGCGGTGACCGGTCCCGAAATCGCCGGTGGAGGCGAAGCAATATTTGCACCGCAGGTTGCAGTCGTGGGATACATGCAGGCACAGCGCCTTGATCTGCGCTGACTTGGGAAGGCGCATAGCCATCTCCGGGTCGACATAGTCATCCTCCGTAAACAGAAGTCCCGCTTCCTGAAGACTGCGCAGTTCTTCCCACGCTTCACGCAGCGCCTGCTGCTCATAGGGCAACTGCAGAACCGCCGCCGGGATCTCTTCCCCCAAGGGGCCATCCACCGCGTTCAGGATGTCATAGCTGATATCATCCAGAACGTGCACGGCGCCGCTGTTTACATCCACCACGATCTTACAGCCCAGAGCCGTAAACGTATGTATCATTCCTTTGTTCGTCCTTTCCTAACCCGTTTCCATAGAAAAAGGGTGGGGGAGCCCCCACCCTTTTCCCTGCGGGAACAGTTTACTTCCCGGTATTCTCGCATTTCTGGTTTGCGACCGTGCAAGAAGTCTTGCAGGCAGACTGGCAGGAGGTCTGGCACTCACCGCAGCCGCCCTTGGCAGCGCTGTTCTTCAGCGTAGCGCCGTTCAGCGTCTGAATATGCTTCATAATGGAATCCCCCCTATGCGAATGAATTCTTTAGAAGTATAGCACAGCTTTCCGTGGATTTCAATCATTTCCGGCGTTTTTTCTTCTTTCTTCCCCCAAAAAGGCAGGAAAGAAGGCCGCCCAGCAGGGCCGCGGCCGTATTCACAAGGCTCTCCCCCACTGTGGAAAGCGGAAGGCCCAGCATCCGTCCCGCCACCCAGAAGGCAGCACAAAACAGCATACTGCTCCAAAATCCGTTCCAGCGCTCGTTTCTTCCCTCGCCCCGCGATGCCATCCGTCCGCCGAAAAAGCAGGCAGCGGTGCAGCACCCGGCGGCAAGCCAGCTCGTTCCCTCCTCCGGTACTCTGCCGAAAGAGATCAGAACCGCCAGCAGGAACAGCAGTGCAAGATATGCCGCCGCTGCGCAGGCGGCGCCGGTCAAGACCCGTTTCCAGCCCGCACCGGGCGGTGCTTTTTTCTTCTCTTCTTTTCCGTGCATAAAAGGCCCCTCCTCACATCCGGCTAATGCACCGTATGCAAAGAGGGGCCTGTTCATTCGGTAAAATTACTTCTTGGCGTTTGCGGCGGGCTCGTTCTTGGTGGAAATGGCCCACTTGGTGATCTCGATGCGGACGCGGTCGGCGCCGGTCTCGATCACGAGAGATTCTTCTTTCACGGCGCACACGGTGCCGATGATGCCGCCGATGGTGGTGATCTCGTCACCCACGGCCAGCTGGTTGCGCATATTTTCCGCTTCTTTTTTCTTCTTGTTCTCCGGACGGATCATCAGGAAATAAAAAACAGCGATGATAACTACAAGAGGAATGACAAACTGAATCGCCTGCTGCATGGAATAACCCCCAAAATCAGAATGATATTATTATATCGTGGGCCTGTCCTTTTTGCAAGAGAATTTTGGATTTTCTTCGCATTTACAGGCGCTGATCCAGCTTTTGCGAATACTCCGCGCGGAACGCCTCGAAATTCCCCTCATCCAGCGCGGTGCGGATGCGTGCCATAAGCGTATTATAGAAATAGAGGTTATGCATCACTGCAAGGCGCATGGCCAGCATCTCCCCTGCCGCGAACAAGTGGCGAAGATACCCTCTGGAAAAGCTGCGGCAGGCTGGGCACTGGCAGGTGCTGTCAATGGGACCGTCGTCCAGCTTGTACTTTTCGTTTTTGATGTTGATGGTGCCCTCCCAGGTGTAGAGCTTCCCGTGGCGGGCGTTGCGGGCGGGCATGACGCAGTCGAAAAAGTCCACGCCCCGCCAGACGCCCTCGATGATGTTCCCCGGCGTGCCCACACCCATGAGGTAACGCGGCTTATCCGCGGGCATGTACGGCTCCACCGCATCGATGATGTCGTACATGGTCTGGGTATCCTCCCCCACGGCAAGGCCGCCGATGGCGTAGCCGTCACAGGGGATCTTCGCTGTTTCCTGCATGTGCCAGATGCGCAGGTCCGGATAGGTGCCGCCCTGATTGATGCCGAACAGCATCTGCTGCGGATTCACCGTATCAGGCAGGGCGTTGAGCCGGTCATGCTCGGTCTTGCAGCGCTGAAGCCAGCGCAGGGTGCGCTCGCAGGAGTCCTTCACATACTCATAGGGCGAGGGGTTCTCCACGCACTCATCAAAGGCCATGGCGATGTCGCTGCCCAGATGGGACTGGATACGCATGGACTCCTCCGGCCCCATAAAAATGCGGCGGCCGTCAATGTGGGAAGCGAAGGTGACCCCCTCCTCCGTGATTTTCCGCAGTCCGGAAAGGGAAAACACCTGAAAGCCGCCGCTGTCAGTCAGCATAGGACCATCCCAGTCCATAAAGCGGTGCAGGCCGCCCATCTGCCGCACCACGTCGTCGCCAGGGCGCAGATGCAGATGATAGGTGTTGGAAAGCTCGATCTGGCAGCCGATCTCCTTCAAATCGTGGGCCGAGACCGCGCCCTTGATGGCGCCCTGGGTGCCGACGTTCATGAAGACCGGCGTCTGCGCCGTCCCGTGGGCGCAGGTAAACACGCCGCGGCGGGCGCGGCCTTCTTTCTTGATCACTTCAAACATGATGATTCCTCACTTGTCTCCGTTATTATGGGGTCAAAGCCGTCAAAGAATGGCCATGGCATCGCCAAAAGAGAAGAAGCGATAACGCTCCCGGACGGCTTCCTCATAGGCGGCCAGGACATGCTCTCTGCCCGCCAGAGCGGAGACCAGCATGATCAAAGTGCTCTCCGGCAGATGGAAATTGGTGATCAGTCCGTCCAGCACCTTGAACCGGTACCCCGGATAGATGAAAATATTGGTCCAGCCGGACTTTGCCGTCATGGTGCCATCCTCGGCGGCCCAGCTTTCCACCGTGCGGCAGGAGGTAGTGCCCACGCAGATCACCCGGCCGCCCGTCTGTTTGGTGCGGTTGATGAGGTCTGCTGTCTCCTGGGGGATGGTGCAGTATTCGCTGTGCATCTCGTGGTCTGTGATCTCGTCTTCCTTCACCGGCCGGAAGGTACCAAGGCCCACGTGAAGTGTCACATAGCCGATGCTCACACCCATGTCCCGGATCTGCTGCAGCAGCTCTTTAGTGAAATGCAGGCCCGCCGTAGGGGCTGCGGCGGAGCCCACCTCGCGGGAATAGACGGTCTGATAGCGCTCCGGGTCCATCAGCTCCGCCTTGATGTAGGGCGGCAGGGGCATTTTCCCCAACCGCTCCAGCTTTTCAAGGAAGATGCCCTCATAGTCAAAGCGCACCAGGCGGTTGCCACCCTCTACCTCGTCCACGACCTCGGCGGTCAGCTCACCGTCGCCGAAGGAGAGTTTGGCCCCGGTGTGCATTTTTTTCCCGGGGCGCACCAGGCATTCCCACGTCTTGTTCCCTCTGTCGATGAGCAGAAGCACCTCGCAGGCACCTCCGCCAGGCAGGCGGTGGCCGATCAGCCGGGCGGGCAGCACCCGGGAGTCGTTTAAGATCAGGCAGTCCCCCGGCTTCAAAAGGCCGGGCAGCTCGTAAAAATGCTGATGACGCCAAGCCCCCGTCGTCTTATTCAGAACCATCAGCCGTGAGCTGTCCCGGCGCTCCAGCGGCGTCTGGGCGATCAGTTCCTGCGGCAGTTCAAAATTAAAATCCGATGTTTTCATTTCTCTTCGCTCTCTTTATCTATCAAAGTCAAATTTTATCCCAGTGTGGTCCCCGCAAAGTAGAATTGCAGGATTTTGTCATAGGTAAGGCCCTGTTTCGCCATGGCGTAGGCCCCCCACTGGCTCATTCCCACATGGTGACCGTATCCGCTGCCGGAAAGGGTAAAGGAAGTTCCCGTGGCGCTTTCCGTGCCGTCGTTCTTCTCAATGGGCTGCACGCCGCTGCCGGTCACCACATAGACATTCTCCCCCGAAACGGCGGATACCGTGCCGGAGCCCTGAGCGGCATAGCGACCGGACAACGCGGGAAGGGTTCCCCCTCCAATGACGGAATAGCCCGTCTCCTCCGTCCCTCCGGCAGCTGTCACGCTGTAGCGCTGAGAGCGGAGCCCCAGCACTGTCCGGACCCGTTCCCGGGTGAGATAGACGTTTTTTCCGTTTTCATCTGTAAAGGTGATCGCAATGACATTGCCTGTGGCGGAACGCTCCGTCACCTCAAAGCGTACGATGGTCCCGCAGGCATAGCCTTTTTTATTCAGCTGCTGCGTCAGCTGGTCGGCCGTATAGGTCACGGTCCAGTTATAGCCGGAAATGTTCCCGGCCACCGACGCCTCATAGGGGTCCTCTACGCCCTTCAGGTACGGGTATTGGGACCCCCACACATTGTAAACATCCTCACTGGCGCCGCCATTGCTGGCGTAGTAGAACACTTGGGCCGGTTTCCCGTCATAGTTCAGGTAAACGCCCTGCGTCTTCTCTGCCGCGCGGTCGCTGTTGTCGTTGGCCCGACCCAGACCGTAATAGGTCTGGCAGTCCACACTGCTGCAGAGGTCAAAGCCGTAGCTTTTGTGCTTATTAAGGTTCAGCAAGGCATAATTCCGGGCGCACACGGCCTGTGCCTTCAACGCCTCCAGCGGCCAGGAGGCGCTCATCTCATAAGGAAGTACACCCTTGATATAGTCCTCCAACTCCACGAAGTTGACTACGTTCATGTTGCTGCTCAGCCGCTGGAACTGGAACCCGCCGTAATACTGATTTCCGCCGTAGGCGGTCACGGTCTTCTCGCCGCTTATGCTTTTGGGCTGCACCGCGAAGGAGCGCCCCCCGCCCCCGTCGAACTGCAGCAGAATGGAGGTGCTTCCCGTTTCCACCACGGAGACGCCGTTGGTGCTGGTGCCCTTGATGGAAGCGCCGCCCACGGCGATGGTCTGAAGCCGCTCCTCCGCCTCCGCCCGGGTGGCAAAGGCCCCCACGCGGACATGGTATTCCCCGGAGATCCAAGCCGGGAAGCCGTCTTTCCATGCTGCGGCTTCCTTCTGCGCCGCGGCAAAGCTGTCAAACGTCCCAGGCAGGTCCACGTGATAGCAGCCGATGACGCTATAGTCGCTCTGCGGCGCGGAGGTGGTGTAGACGCCGTTTGCCAGATAGATATTCTGCGTTTTCAGAACGGTAATCGCGGTCGTCCCCGTTTCGGCCACGGAAACGAAGTTCCTGTCGCTGTCATAATAGCCCAACTGATAACCGCTCCCGGTCACATTGCGCAGATTCGCCGCGTATACGGCGCTGCTGCCGTAGGCGATGCCGATGCGCACCACGGAGTCATTATCCTCCCCCGCGGCGAAGACGGCAAGGGGTACGGCAGATGCCATCAGCACCGCCGCCAATACCGCCGCCGCAAATTGCATGAATCTCTGTTTCATCCGGGCCCTCATTTCTCTTTTTCTTCCAAAGCCAGTTTCGTTGACACCATTTCCGTCGCATGATAATATACTTTAATATCATAAAAAAGTTCATTTACTCCTCAGCATATGGTTTCATTATAGTACAGATCAGGGAGGCCTTCAAGATGGAAAAGTGGAAAGTCGGGATTTTAGGCGGCACGGGAATGGTTGGCCAGCGGTTTATCACGCTGCTGAGCGGCCATCCGTGGTTCCAGCTGACGCTGCTGGCGGCCAGCGCCCGCAGCGCGGGAAAGCGCTATGAAGACGCGGTGGCCAATCGCTGGGCCATGGAGGAACCCATTCCCGCGAAATGCCGGGATATGGTCGTTCTGGACGCGGTGGCGGACGCGGAAAAGATCGCCGGTCAGGTGGACTTTGTCTTCTGCGCCGTGGATATGAAGAAGGACGAGATCCGCGCGTTGGAGGAGACTTACGCCAAGTACGAGTGCCCCGTCATCTCCAATAACTCCGCCAACCGCTGGACCCCCGACGTGCCCATGGTCATTCCGGAGCTCAACCCCCAACACCTGGAGGTGATCGGGGCACAGAAGAAGCGTCTCGGCACCAATCGCGGCTTTATCGCCGTAAAATCCAACTGCTCCATTCAGAGCTATGTGCCCGCCCTGCATCCCCTGCTGGACTTTGGTCTTGAAAAGGTGCTGGTGTGCACGTATCAGGCCATTTCCGGCGCGGGTAAGACCTTTGAGCGCTGGCCTGAAATGGTGGATAATGTGATCCCCTATATCGGCGGAGAAGAGGAAAAGAGCGAGCGGGAGCCGCTGAAGGTCTGGGGCAGGGTGGAAAACGGCGAGATCGTCGCCGCCTCGGATATCGCTATCACGGCACAGTGCCTGCGTGTGCCCGTTTCCAACGGCCACACTGCCGCGGTGTTCGCTACCTTCCGCAAGAAGCCCACCATGGACGAGATCAAATCCCGCTGGGCCGAATTCCGCGGCCGTGCGCAGGAGCTTGATTTGCCCAGCGCGCCCAAGCAGTTCCTTCACTATTTTGAGGAGCCGGACCGCCCCCAGGCCAAGCTGGACCGCGATCTGGAGGGCGGCATGGCCATCTCTCTGGGCCGCCTGCGCCCGGACACGCAGTACGACTATAAATTTGTCGGTCTCTCTCACAACACCCTGCGCGGCGCGGCCGGCGGCGGCGTTCTGCTGGCAGAGCTGCTCTGCGCGGAGGGATATATTCCCAAGCTGTAAGTTCTCATTTGGAAGAAGGAGGTCTCTTTCATGCGGACACCAGTCTTTACCGGCGTCTGTCCCGCACTGATCACCCCATTCCACGATAACGGCAGCATCCATTACGAAGCGTTTGCCAACCTCATTGACTCTCAGATCGCCTCCGGCGCGGACGCTGTCTGCGTCTGCGGCACAACGGGCGAAGCCGCCACCTTAAGTACCCGGGAACACCTTGCAGCCGTGGAATTCTGTATCCGGCACGTGGACCACCGCTGCAAGGTCATCGCCGGGGCCGGCAGCAACGACACCTCCGCCGCGGTCTATCTTGCACAGCACGTCCAGGACTTGGGGGCGGACGCTTTGCTGGTCACCACCCCGTATTATAACAAAGCGTCTCAGGATGGGCTCATCCGGCACTACACCTATCTTGCCGACCGGGTCGACCTTCCCATTATCCTTTATAATGTTCCCTCCCGCACCGGCGTTTCCTTCACGGCGGAGACCTATGAGATCCTTTCCCAAAATCCGAAGATCAACGGCGTCAAGGAAGCATCTGGGAATTTCTCCCTGATCACCCACACCCGCCGTCTCTGCGGCGATGATTTTTTCATCTGGTCCGGCAGCGACGATCTGGTGGTCCCCATGATGGCCCTGGGCGCCAAAGGAGTTATCTCTGTGGCGGCCAACCTGCTTCCTGAGCGGATAGCACGGATGACGCACCTCTGTCTGGAGGGCGAATTTGCTCAGGCGGCCGAATTGCAGATCGCCTATTCCAATCTCATTGACGCGCTGTTTTTAGAGGTGAACCCCATCCCCATCAAAACGGCGCTCAACCTGACCGGCTTCCCGGCGGGCGGATTGCGGCTCCCCCTGTGTGAAATGTCGGAGTCAAATCTTCGCTGTCTGAAAGCGGCCCTTACGGATGCCAACCTAATTTAAAAGCAAGAAAGCGCTCCCGCATCATGCGGGGAGCGCTTTTCTTTTTCCATTGTATTTTCTTATTCCCATGCAGCGAAATAACTATGAAACCAGCGCCGTTTTTACGGCCGAATCCATTGACGCAAAATAAACATGGTTTTATAATTTTTTTGTTGCTTTTTCAGCACTATGTACATCGATTTGAAAGGAAAGGAGCAGAGCGTGCCCCCTGCGGCGTGCTCGAAATGCAATGAACGAACTGAAATATCCGCATTTGTTCCAGCCCATCCGCCTTGGCAACGTCACCTTCCGCAACCGCATCTTTGCCTCCCCCACATCCATCCACGAACTGACCGAGGTGCGCCATCATCCCACTGAAGTCATCAACGCTTACTTTGAGCGCAAAGCCATGGGCGGCGCCGCGTCCGTCGCTGTGGGCGACGCCACGGTTGACACCGTTCACGGTCTCGCCGGACTGATGCACATCCCTCTGGATGATCCAACCGGCGCCGGCTCCATGTACGGCCTTGCCAACGCTATCTCCCGGCACGGCGCTGTGGCCACTATGCAGCTGCAGCACGCCGGTATGTTCTCCTCCGGCTCCGCCACTCTGGGCAACACAGTCTACGGCCCTGTGGCCGGGAAAGTCACCCGGAACGCCGCCGTCTGCGTGGGCGAGAGCGCTGACGTCATCGCCATGGACGAGGATATGATCGAACACACCATCGAGTGCTTCGCCAACGCCGCCGCCTATGCCAAATTCTGCGGCTTCGGCATGGTGATCATTCACGGCGGCCACGGCTGGCTGCTCTCCCAGTTCCTCTCCTCCAAGGTGAACGACCGCAGCGACCGCTGGGGCGGCAGCTTTGAGAACCGGATGCGCTTCCCGCTGGCGGTCTGCGACCGCATCAAGCAGAAATGCGGCAAGAATTTCCCCGTTGAGTTCCGCATGAGTGCCACAGAAGCCTGCGAAAAGGGCTACGATTTTGAGGAGGGCCTGCAGATCGCCCGCGCGCTGGACGGCCATGTGGACCTGATCCACGTCTCCGCCGGTGACCACGAGGACCACGACGGCTTCGTGGCCAGCGAGCCGGATATGTTCCACCCCCACGGCTGCAACGTCCAGTACAGCGCCGAGATCAAGAAATACGCCAAGGAGTCCAAGGTCGCCGTAGTGGGCGCCCTCAACGATCCCGACCTCATGGAAGAGATCATCGCCACCGGCAAGGCCGACGTGGTGGAAATGGCTCGCGCCCTCATCGCCGACCCCGACCTTCCCATCAAGGCCCGCACCGGCCGTGAGAAGGACATCCGCAAGTGCCTGAAGTGCATCCACTGCTTCAGCCATCTGGTGGTGCAGGGCCGCATCTGCTGCGCCCTGAATCCGGAGATCGGCCACGAGCTTGAAGCCAAGATCCCCCCGCTTCCCCACGAGAACAAGCATATCCTGATCGCAGGCGGCGGCATCGGCGGCATGGAGGCTGCGCTGGAGGCAGCTAAGCTGGGCCACACCGTCACCCTCTGCGAAAAGAAGGCCGAGTTGGGCGGCGCCCTGCGCTGTGAGCGCAAGGTCCCCTTCAAGGAAAATCTGGACTACTATCTGGACCAGCAGGCCCGCCTGTGCGAGGAAAATCCGTCCATCGACATCCACCTGAACACCGAGGTCACCCCAGACGTGGCCCGTTCCTTCTCCCCCGACGTGATCATCGCCGCCACCGGCGCCCGTCCCGTGAAGCCCCCTATCCCCGGCATTGACGGCAAAAATGTTGTCGGTGCGGAAGAGGTCTATCTGAACCCCGACCTGGCCGGAGAAAAAGTCGCCATTCTGGGCGGCGGTTTGGTGGGCCTGGAGCTTGGCATTTACCTGGCCGGTCTGGGCCGCAAGGTCACCATTGTGGAGATGATGAACCAGATGGGCGTTGCGGGCAACGTGCTGCACGCCATCGCCCTGGACGTTCAGATCCGTAAGAAC
>CAKUEI010000029.1 GCA_934646175.1 uncultured Oscillospiraceae bacterium | reverse complement strand
GCAGGGATCTGCCTGGAAACACTTAAGATAACGCCCATCTCCACCAGCTGAATGACCAGTGCCGTTCCGCCGTAGCTGAAGAACGGCAGGGAGATACCGGTCACCGGGATCAGGTTGGTCACCACGGCGATGTTCAGGAACACCTGCACCGCCAGCAGTGTGGTGATGCCCACCACCAGCAGTGCACCGAACCGGTCCCGCGCGTGAATGGCCAGCCAGTAGCCCCGGATGATCAGCAGAGCAAACAAAATGAGCACGATGGCCGCACCGATATAGCCCATTTCCTCCGCAACAATGGAGAAAATGAAGTCGTTTTCCGGCTCCGGCAGGTAAAGGAACTTCTGCCGCGATTTGCCGAGGCCCAGCCCCAGCAGGCCGCCGGAGCCGATGGCGTAGAGGGACTGGATGGTCTGATAGCCCTTTCCGCGGGCGTCGATCCACGGGTCCTTCCACAGTGCCACGCGGCTTGCCATATAATCCGTCTTGCTGATGATCAGCGCCAGCACGGCGCCGCCGCCGCCCAGACCCAGAATGAACCAATAGAGCTTGATGCCCGCGGCGAACAGGATGGAAGCGCCGCCCGCCAAAATCAAAATGGTGCCGGACATGTGAGGCTCCTTGATCATCAGCAGGGCGATGATCAGCAAGATCGCGCCGTAAGGCACCAGCTCCAGAAAGCCGATGTTGTCCAGCTTCTGCAGAATGCGCCCCAGAGTGGTACGGCGGTTCCACTTCCGGTGCTTATTGGGGTTTCGCTTGGAGAGCTTTGCGGAGAAGTAGAGCACCACCGCCAGCTTCGCCACCTCGGAGGGCTGGAAGGAGATGGGGCCGATGTAGATCCAGCGCTTTGCGCCGTTGCTGACGGTGCCCACCAGCAGCACCAGCACCAGCAGGATAAGCGCCAGCCCCAAAAGCGGCACCGAAAGGCCTCGCAGCCGCTGATAGTTGAACTTGGAGGCGATGTACATGCAGATAACACCCAGTATGGCGAACAGGGTCTGCCGGATGAAGTAAAACATGGGGCTTTTGATCTTCGCGCTGTAGTACGCCGTGGCGTACGAGGCGGACAGGACCATGATCAGTCCGATCCCCAGCAGCAGCATGGTCAGCATCAGAAAGGGCAGGTCCACCGGCCCGCGGGCCAGCTGCTCTGTCACGGTCAGATCGCGGCGCGGTTTCCGTGCCATGGTTTTCTCCCCCTTTCGGTGCTGTCTGCACAGGTGCCGCAGCGCGGCCAGTTTGGTCGCAGCTGCGGCTCAATCTCAAAATCTTTACAGAATGGGATAGCGGTTCATCACGCCGAGGAATGCGAGGATGCACGTCGCCACCGTAATGCCGGAGAAGACGCAGAACAGCTTTACCTCGCTCCAGCCGCCCAGTTCCAGATGGTGATGCAACGGCGCCATGCGGAAAATACGTTTTCCGTGGGTCACCTTAAAATAGGCCACCTGCAGAATGTCTGAGAAGGTCTCGGCAATATAGATGATGCCCACCAGAATCAGCACCAGCGGAATATCCAGGGCAAAGGCAAGGCCGCATACCGCGCCGCCCAAGAAGAGGGAGCCGGTATCACCCATAAACACCTTGGCTGGATGGAAGTTATAGATCAAAAAGGCGCACAGTCCGCCGAACAGCCCGGCGGAGAACTCCGCCAGCGCGGTCTGGGACCAAACGGTGGCCACCGCCGTAAAGAACAGCATGACCGGCATAGTCACGCCGGTGGACAGCCCGTCGATGCCGTCCGTAATGTTCACGGCGTTGACTGTTCCCACCATGACGAAGGCTGCGAATACCATGTACACCGGCCACGGCAGGAAGATGGATTTATTGAGGAACGGAATGTAAAGGTCCGGAGTCAGGAAATGGAAGTGGCGCAGCAGCACCGTGAAAACAATGGCGGCGGCCAGCTGCAGCAGGAACTTCTGCGGCGCGGTAAGGCCGGTATTGCGCTTTTTGCGCACCTTGACATAGTCATCCACAAAGCCAATAGCGCCATACACCAGTGCAAAGAGAAACACGAACAGATGCCCGTACTGCCCATGTTTCCACTGGGGCCAGCCGATCACCAGAAGCGCCACCGCCAGACCGATGATGAACATCAGCCCGCCCATGGTGGGGGTGCCCTGCTTATTCATGTGCCACACCGGGCCGTCCTGCTTGATGGACTGCCCCGATTTCAGACGGTGCAGCAGGGGGATCAGCCCCTTGCCCACCAAAAACGTCACCACGAAGGCAACGATAAAGCTAATGATAATCTCCATTTCTCTGAACCTCCCAAATTCAGGTCCTCTCTCTTTGGTTTCCTCGTTTTTGCTCAAAAGCGAGGTTATATTATATGGCCTTGCGCGCGTAAAATCAACCCTTTGTGCGGCTTCGGAAGTAGTTTTCCACCTCTTCCCGCTCATCCAGGTGATATTTGACGCCGCGCACCTCCTGATAGGTCTCGTGCCCTTTCCCGGCCAGCACCAGAACATCCCCCGCCTTTGCAAGGGAAAGGCCCCGCCGGATCGCCTTCCGCCGGTCCGGTTCCGTGATCAGTCGCTCGCCGTCCGGTTTCCCCATTCCCTCCAGAATGTCCGCCATGATAGCCTCCGGCGGCTCGGTGCGGGGATTATCAGAGGTGACGATGCAGACATCCGCCAGCGCCGACGCAATGCGGCCCATGATAGGACGCTTGCTCCTGTCCCGGTCACCACCGCAGCCGAACAGGCAGATCAACTGCCCCGCCGTAAACTCCCGCGCCGTCATCAGAATGTTCTCCAGCGCGTTGGGCGTGTGGGCATAGTCGATAAGCACCGTATAGGCCGCCGGCACCGGCACCACCTCGATCCGGCCCTTCACCCCCCCAGCCGTCCGCAGGGTCTCCGCAATGCGGGGCAGCTTCAGGCCCAGTGCCACGCCGCAGCAAATGGCGGCCAGCGCGTTATAAATGGTGAATCCACCGGGAATCGGCAAATGGATGCGGCTAAGTCCGCCCCGCATGACCGCTTCAAACTCCACGAAATCCGGAAACAGACGGATCTGCTTTGCCGTAAGGTCCGCTTCATCCTTGTTTTCGGAATAGGTGAACACCGGGCAGGCGGCGTGGGCCTTGAAATACCGCCCGGCCTCGTCGTCCAGATTGAGAATGGCAAGCTCCGCCTGTTCAAACAGGCGACCCTTGGCCTCCCGGTACGCCTCCATGGTCTTGTGAAAATCCAGATGATCCTGGGTCAGATTGGTGAACACCGCCGCGGAAAACCGCAGTCCCGCCGTCCGGTGAAGGGCCAGCGCATGGGACGAGACCTCCATGACCACATGGGTGCATCCCGCGTCCGCCATGACCCGAAGCAGGGCCTGCAGATCATAGGCATCCGGCGTAGTGCGCGCAGCGGGCAGCTCCAGCTCGCCGATCAGGTTCCGGTTGGTGCCGATGAGGCCCACCTTTGCCCCCCGCAGCGCCCCCTCCAGCATGGTTTTGATGAGGCAGGTGGTGGTGGTCTTTCCGTTAGTGCCGGTGACACCGATGAGCTTCATCTCCCGGCCGGGATGGCCAAACCAGTTGGCTGAGGCAAAGGCCGCCGCGACCCGGGTGTCCTCCACCCGGAAAACCGGGCAGCGGAAGGTATTTCCCTCCGATAGTTCCTCGCAGACAATGGCCGCCGCGCCGCCCTCTTCCGCCTCGCGCAGATAGCGGTGACCGTCGGCCTTATAGCCCTTCTGCGCGAAGAACACCTCCCCCGGGCGAAGGGTCCTCGTATCAGTAGATATTCCATTTATTTCCATTTCCGGAACGGATACGCCCCCCGCAAGGGCAACACCGTTCAGCAGTTCGCTGAGCTTCACGCTATCACCCCCTGCGGGTTTTCAGTCCTACTTAATCTGAAATACTGGTATCCACGAAGGAAACTTCAACTACTGTGCCGCGCGCCGCCTGGGTGCCCGCCTCCACTGACTGGCTGGTGGCCACGCTTCTGCCGTCATTTGTGCCGCTGATGCCATTGGCGCGCAGGTACAGCCCCGCCGCTTCCAACTCGGCCTTTGCGCTGTCCAGAGATTTTCCGGCCACATTGGGCACGGTGACAAGGTCCGTGGGCGCATCCTCCCCCAGGTATAGCACCACTTCGCTGCCCCCCGGGATGGTACTGCCCGCCGCCGGGATCTGCCCGGTGACGCTGGTGCCGCTGCCCACCTTGCGGAACTTCAGTCCCACCTTATTGAGGGCGGCCTCCGCTTCGGAAAGGCTCTTGCCGGTAAGGCGCGGCATGGTAACGTCCGCCTGCGATGTCTCGCCGGAGCTGTAGACCTTTTCCACACCCATGTAGTCCAAAATCTGGGCGATCAGGCTGCCCACCTTGGGGGCGGCCATCTGGCCGCCGCTGATATAGGTGCCGGTGGTGCAGTAGTTGCTGCCCGGAGACTTCACCTTCGGCGTATCATAGGCCAGCAGTACAATGATCTCCGGGTCGTTGGCCGGGGCAAAGCCCATGAAGGACACCACGAATTCATCCTTCACCTTGGTCTCCGACGTGCCGGTCTTTCCGCCGATGCGGTATCCGGCCACGTAGGCATTCCGGCCGCTGCCGTTGGCTACAACGCCCTCCAGAATCGTGCGCACTTTTTTACTGGTCTCTTCACTGATGACCTGCCGCGCCACCGTGGTCTCCGTCTTGCTGACTACATTGCCGCTGCTGTCTGTTACACTGTCCACCACGTAGGGCTGCACCAGATTCCCGCCGTTGATGGTGGCGGAAAAGGCGGTGATCATCTGAATGGGCGTGACTGTAAAGCGCTGGCCGAAGGACGCCGTCGCCAGAGAGAGGAAGCCCTCTGCAGAGGTGAAGTAGTCCTCATCCCACACAGTACCCAATGCCTCGCCCTGCAGGTCGATGCCGGTATAGTTCTTCATACCGAAATCCGTGAAGTACTGATAGAATTTTTCCGCCCCCAGCCGCTGGCCGATGGTGATGAAGGCCGGGTTGCAGGAGTTGGCCACTGCCTGCGCCAACGTCTGCGTCCCGTGGCCCGCGTGCTTAGAGCAGTTGATGCGCTGGCCGTTTACGATGGCATAGCCGGGGCAGTAGAAGGTGTCCGATTCGGACACCACACCCTCCTCCAGTGCGGCGGAAAGCACCACGGACTTGAAGGTGGAGCCGGGCTCGTAGGCGTCGTTCAGCGCCTTGCTGCGCCACTGGGCGGCCCGGGCGGCGGTCACCGCGTCCTGATAGGCCTCGTCCGTGGTGGTGGAATCCCCCTTCATCTTCTCCAGCCCCGCTTTCAGGGAGCCGTCATAGATGGCGGAGGGGTCGTTCAGATCATAGTCCGGAATGCTGACCATGGCATAGATGGCACCGGTCTTGGGGTTCATGACAATGCAGATGCCGCCGTTCTGTACATCGTACTGCTCGATGCCCTCGCGCACCACCTGCTCCGCGTAGGACTGGATGGTGCTGTCGATCGTCAGGTGCAGGCTGCTGCCGTCCACCGCGTCCACATAGTTGGAGTAGCTGCTCTCCATTTCCGTGCCCTTGGCGTTTTTGGCGGTCACCACTCGCCCGGCCTGCCCGGACAACTCGTCGTCATAAATGGCCTCCAGGCCGTATGCGCCGCCGTTGTCGTTCACAAAGCCGATTACCTGGCTTGCCAAGTTTCCGTATGGGTAATACCGCTTGGTGCCCGGGGTGAGGTAAAGGCCCAGCCCCAGCTTATTTTCGCTGATGAATTCCCGCAGCTTTTCCGCGTCCTCTTCCTCAATGTTCTTTTTCAGGATCTCATAGGCGGAATTGGTCTTCAGCATCCGCGTTTCCAGCTGCTCCCGGTCCAGATCCAGAAGCTCTACCAGACCGTCCACGATCAACTTGCGCCGTTCCTCCACCTTAGCATTCAGGGCCGCCTCTTTCCGGTCTGGATCGTTCATGACCGCCTGATATTCCTCCGTGGAGGCAAAGTCGCTTTTGGAAAGGCTGGTGCCGGACACCACATCTCGGGGAGAGAGAATCAGGTTATACACCGTGGCGGACAGGGCCAGGGTGTTGCCCGTGGCGTCATAGATCTTCCCGCGGGAGGCGGAGACCTCCACGTCCCGGGTCTGCTGATCGATGGCGGCGGTCTTGTACCGCTCGTGGTCCACGATGGAGATCTTCCAGAGCCGGGCGAGCAGCGGCACAAACAGGACGATGCCGCACAGGCACATCAAAGAAACCGTGCGGATCAGGATGATGCGGTTGGCCCGCCCGTCGCGGCTATTCTTTCTGTTTCGCGGTTCCCGTTCCATGCCGTTCTCCTTTCCAGGGTGTAGGGTACTCTTCTGTACGAAAAGGGGCGTAAGAAAATCCCATTTCTTACGCCCGTTTCTTTCTCTTTCGTATTGGGGTCTTTTTTGCTGGTTGAGCTTATGCGATGCTCAGCGGAAATAGTCCACAATGTTGCCCACGATCTCTTTCGCGCCGGCCAGGAGGCCCGCCGGGCCGGACACCTTTTCCTCCTGCCCATAGAGCACTACGTTGTCGTCCTCCGAAAGGTCGATGTAAACATACTGATCGTTGGTGGGTTTGGACATGGTGCTGCCCACTGCCTCCTGCAGGCTTGCGGCATCAAACACCCGCTCGTACTGAGCGGTCAGCCGGTCTTCCTCCTGCTCCAGCGCGGTGAGGTCGCTGCGCAGATTGGCGGCCTGATCGGTCAGGGCCGTCAGCTGGATGTAGCTCATCAGCAGAAGCACTGCGAAGATCCCAACGGCCAGAAAGCCCACCACCGCGAAGGGGGACACCGCACCAGCCTCCCGTACCTGTACCTGAGGCCGGGCTACAGCCCGTTCACGCACCTGCACCTTCGGTCGGGGCGTCAGTACCTCCTGACGGCGGGGCAGAGCGGCGGTAGAATCGTAATCGGGCGCCAGCGCCGCGTTTCCATAGGACGAATAGGTTGCAGTTCTGCGCCTATGCTGTACGGAGGCCACAGGAATCACGCCTTTCTCTCAAATCTCTCAAATCCAAAGGGACAGCCTGTCCCGTCAAAGTTTCTCTGCAATGCGCAGCTTTGCGCTGCGGGCGCGGGGGTTTTCCGCAAGTTCTTTCTCGCCGGAAATGATGGGCTTTTTGGTGATCAGCTTCACCATCGGTTTCTTTCCGCAGACGCACACCGGGAAATCCGGCGGACACGTGCAGCCCTTGGCCCACTCTGCCATTCCCGATTTCACAATCCGGTCTTCCAGTGAGTGAAAAGTAATCACGCAAAGGCGGCCGCCGGGATTTAACCGGGGCACCGCTTCTTTCAGCATGGTCTCCACCGCGTCCAGTTCTCCGTTCACCGCAATGCGGATACCCTGAAAGCTGCGCTTGGCGGGGTGCTGTTTTTCCCGCAGAGCCGACGCCGGCATGGCGCTTTTGATCACATCCACCAGCTGCAGGGTGGTGCGGATCGGTGCTTCTTCCCGCCTCCGCACAATGGCGGCGGCAATGGGGCCGGCGTACCGCTCCTCTCCGTAGTCCCGAAGGATGCGCTTCAGTTCTTCCTTCGGCCATTCGTTGACCACGACTCCCGCGGTCAGCCCTTCACTGCGGTCCATGCGCATGTCAAGGGGCGCGTCGTGCTGGTAGGAGAATCCCCGCTCCGGGTCATCCAGCTGGGGGGAGGAAACCCCCAAATCAAAAAGCATTCCGTCCGCCGCAGGGACGTTCGCTTCCGTTAAAAGCCGATCAAGGTCGGAAAAGTTGCCGTGCAGCAGGGTGACCTTGTCCTGATAGGCTGCCAGCTTGTCCTTCGCCGCTTCCAGCGCTGCGTCATCCCGGTCGATGCAGATGAGCCGCCCGGTGGTGAGCCGCTCCGCGATCCTCATGGAATGGCCCGCACGGCCCAGCGTGCCGTCCACATAGACTCCGTCCGGTTTGATCTTCAGCCCCTCGAGGCATTCGTCCAGCAGCACGGGCCGGTGGGTAAACATCGTCCCCTCCATGCTCAGAAGCCCAACTCCGCCATAACGGCGGACATCTTCTCCGGCGTCATCTCTTCCTCTTCCTGGGCCTGCCAGGCCGCCGCGCTCCAGATCTCGGCCCGGTCATTCACGCCGATGATCACGGCTTCTTTTTCCAGCCCGGCATAGGTACGCAGCTTCTGAGGAATGACGATTCGGCCCTGCGCGTCCAGCTCACACTTGGTGGCGTTGGCGAACAGGGGGCGCATGGCCTTTGACTGGCTCATGGGAAGGGAAGCAAACTTTTCCGTAAACTTCGCCCAGGTCTCCTGCGGGTAGATGGCAAGGCACTGGTCAATGCCCATGGCCAGGTAGAACACACCGCCCAGTTCCTCCCGGAGCTTGGCGGGAATGAACAGACGGCCCTTGGCATCCAAGCTGTGCTCATAGGTGCCGGTCATGTCATTCCCTCCACTTCGCTGGTATTTTGGTGCACTTTCCACCACTTCAACCCACTTTATGCTTCCATTATAGAGGGAGTGTATCAAAAAATCAATACCTTTTTGAAAAATAATTTCCGCGAAAGCCTTGAAATGCAAGCTCTCCCCGTTTCGCCCCCTATTTTCTTCCATTTCTTTATGTAACCCATGGGAAACCGCCTGTTCCGAAGCCTGTTTTCGGGCCAGAGGACAGAAAAAATCGGAGCGGCCTCTTCCGGCCGCTCCGATCTTTTTACATTTGTTCCAGTTTCTCCCGGATGGTCTCGTTGACCACCTTGGGGTCTGCTTTGCCCTTCAGTTCCCGCATGGTCTGTCCCACCAGGAAGCCGAACGCTTTCTGTTTTCCCGCTCGGTAATCCTCGATGCTCTTCGGGTTGGCGGCAAAGACCTTTTCCACCGCTTCCAGCACCAGCCCGCTGTCCGAGACCTGCTCCAGCCCGTGCTCTGCCACATAGGCGTCCACGTCGCCGTCGGTGTCGAACACCGCGTCAAACACCTTCACCGCCGTGTTGCGGTTCAGCTTGCCCTCCTGCACCAAGGCGATCAGCCGGCACAGAGTTTTGGGAGACAGGGGCATATCTTTGGCTTCCACGCCTTTCGCAGAAAGCTGGCGCATGACCTGGCCCATGATCCAGTTGGCCACCTCTTTGGGAGGTGCGCCCAAAGCCACCGACGCCTCAAAGAAATCCGCCATAGCCTTACTGCCACTGATCATCTCGGTATCGTAGGCAGGCAGGCTGTACTCCGTCTGATAGCGGATCATTTTCTGCTCCGCCATCTCCGGCTGCCGTTCCTTCAGCGAGCGGAGGTATGCTTCCGTCAGCTCCAGCGGTGGGATGTCCGGTTCCGGGAAATAGCGGTAATCCTGCGCGTTTTCCTTGGAGCGCATAGAGAAGGTGGCATCCTTGTTCTCATCCCAGCGTCGGGTCTCCTGCACGACCCGCTTGCCCTCTTCGATCAATTCCACTTGCCGCTGCGCCTCATAGGCAATGGCCCGAGCAATAGCTTTGAAGGAGTTTAGGTTCTTCATTTCCGTACGGGTGCCGAATTCCTCGCTGCCCGCCGGGCGCACCGACAGGTTCACGTCGCACCGCAGAGAGCCTTCCTGCATCTTGCAGTCGGACACGCCCAGATATTCCAGCGTGCTCTTCAGCTTTTCCAGATAGGCGATGACCTCTTCCGCACTGCGGAAATCCGGCTCGGTGACGATCTCGATCAGCGGCACGCCGCAGCGGTTATAGTCCGCCCTGGTCTGGTCGATCCAGGGGTCGTGCACCAATTTGCCCGCGTCCTCTTCCATATGCAGCTCGTGAATGCGGACGGTCTTTTCCAGTCCGCTTTCCGTTTTGATGGGCACCTTGCCATTCACCGCAATCGGCAGGTACAGCTGAGAGACCTGATAGGCTTTGGGCAAGTCAGGATAGAAATAATTCTTCCGGTCAAACTTGCAGTACCGGGTGATCTCGCAATTCAATGCCAGTCCCGCTTGGGCGGCAAATTCCACTACTTTTTTGTTCACCACCGGAAGGGTCCCCGGCATACCGGTGCACACCGGGCAGCAATGGGTGTTGGGAGCGCCGCCAAACGCAGTGGTGCAGGAGCAGAAAATCTTCGTTTTGGTAGCCAGCTCCACATGGGTCTCAAGGCCAATCACCGTTTCCCACGTCATATCAGCACTCCCCCTTCTTGTGATAGTCCGTGTCCAGCTGGAAGGCATGGGCCGCGTTCAAAATCTTCTGTTCCCCCAGTGCCGGACCGATGAGCTGCGCGCCGATGGGCAGGCCGGAAGCATCTTTTCCGCAGGGGATCGAAATGCCGGGAAGCCCCGCCAGATTCAGCGACACCGTATAGATATCGCTCAGGTACATCTGCAGCGGGTCGGAAAGACTCTCTCCCAGTTTGGGCGCCGTGGCGGGAGCCACCGGCGTCAGCATCACGTCGCACTGACGGAATGCCTCATCAAATGCCTTTTTGATCACCGCCTTCACCTGAAGCGCTTTTTTATAGTAGGCATCATAGTACCCGGTGGACAGCACAAACGTGCCCAACAGAATACGGCGTTTTACCTCTGCGCCAAATCCTTCGGTGCGGGTCTTATTGTAGAGGTCGGTCAAATCCTCATACCCTTCTGCCCGCCAGCCGTACTTTACGCCATCGAAGCGGGAGAGGTTGCTGCTGGCTTCAGCCGCAGCAATGATATAATAAGTGGGCACCACATACTGCATCACCGGGAAAGAAAATTCCCGCACCTTGGCTCCCCGAGCCTTCAGTACATCGGTGACTGCCAGCACCTGACGGCGCACGGTATCGTCCAGCCCGTCGCCGAAGCAATCCACGGGGACCCCTACCGTCATGCCGGCAATATCACCGGTCAGATTTTTCAGCAGGGTCCCGTAAATCCCGTCCAGAGAGGTGCCGTCCCGCGGGTCTTTTCCCATGATGGCGTCCAACACCGCGGCGCAGTCCGCCGCGTCCTTTGCCAGCGGTCCCATCTGATCGAGGGAAGAAGCATAGGCGATCAGGCCGTACCGGCTCACCGTCCCGTAGGTGGGTTTGATCCCGGTGACGCCGCAGTAAGAGGCAGGCTGCCGGATGGAGCCGCCGGTATCGCTGCCAATGGTGTACCAGCATTCCCCAGCCGCTACCGCAGCCGCCGCGCCGCCGCTGCTGCCGCCGGGCACATGAGCGAGGTTCACCGGGTTCTTTACCGCGCCGTAATACGAAGTCTCGGAGGTGGACCCCATGGCGAATTCGTCCATATTCAGCTTGCCCAGGCTCACTGCCCCGGCGCCGGTCAGTTTTTCCACCAGCGTTGCGTCATAGGGCGGCTGAAATTCCCCCAGAATTTTGCTGGCACAGGTGGTTTTCACGCCTTTGGTGCAGATGTTGTCCTTATAGGCCATGGGAACGCCGTACAGGGGGCTTTCCGCCTCCTTCACGCCTTTCTGAAGCTGCTCCGCCCGGGCAAGAGCCTCCGCTTCCGTCAGAGTGATGAAGGCGTTGTTCTCCTGATTTTTCGCCTTGGCGGCGTCCAGCGCCGCCCGGGTGACCTCCGGGATGGACACCGCGCCGGAGCGGATCTGTTCCCCCAGCTGCAGAGCGGTCAATTCAAACAGTTCCATTTCCATCCCTCTCATTCCACCGTTTTGGGCACCAGAAATGCCTCTTCATCGGGCACCGGCGCATTTTTCAGCAGCTCCGCCCGGTCAAAGGACGGTTCCACCGTGTCCTCCCGCAGGACGTTCTTCACTGGGAACACATGGCTCATAGGTTCCACCTCTGCCGTGTCCAGGGTATTCAACACGTCCATATAAGAGACGATCTGCTCCAGCTCCACCGTCATCCGGGTCTTTTCCGCTTCAGGCAAGTTCAGCCGGGATAAGACGGATACATAATCCACCATCTCTTCGGTGATTTTCATGATTACACTCCTCTCTTACGGTTCCAACCGGCTTAAATCCCGCGGGAACAGGCTGGCGTACCGCACATTGTCCAGTCCGCACAGCTTCATGACCAATCGTTCCAGACCGATGCCCAGCCCGCCGTGGGGCGGCATCCCGTGCTTGTGGATCATCAGATAACTCTGGAAACCTTCCGGATCCATGCCCCGTTCTTCCATCTTCCGTACCTGCGCCTCATAGTCATGAATGCGCTGGCCGCCGGTGGTGACCTCCATACCGCGGAACAGCAGGTCGAAGGAAAGGGTCAGCTTCGGGTCCTCCGGGTCATCCATGGCGTAGAAAGGCCGTTTCTTACTGGGATAATGGGTGACAAAGACAAAATCGCTGCCGTATTCTTCTTTGAAGTAACGGCCAATGTTGGCCTCTTCCTCCGGCTCCAGGTCGTTAGGGTCCCGGATGGGGCGGCCATACTTTTCTGCTGCCAGCCGTTTGGCCTCGTCAAACCGCACGGTGGGAATACCGCCGGACAGGTCAGGCAGCTCCACCTGCAGCCGCTGCAAATCCTCGGCATACTCCCGCTGCAGCAGATCCATAGTGTACTTCAAGAAGCCGGTTTCCACTTCCATGATGTCGGTGAAGGAATCGATATAGCCCATTTCCAGGTCAAGGCCCACGTACTCATTTAGGTGCCGGGCGGTGGAGTGCTTTTCCGCCCGGAACACGGGGGCTACTTCAAACACCCGTTCAAACACACCCACCATGGTCTGCTTATAAAACTGCGGCGACTGAGCTAAATAAGCTTTCTTGCCAAAGTAGTCTAACTTGAAAATATTGCTTCCGCCCTCGGCGCCCGCGTGGACGATCTTCGGCGTGTGGATCTCGGTAAACCCTTCGCCTGTCAGGTATTCCCGGAAGCCCCGGGTCACACCCTCCTGCAGCTTGAACACACTGCGCTTTCTCAGGTTGCGCAGCACCACCGGCCGCAGGGCAAGCTCCGTGTCCAGATTCAAATGCAGCTTGTATTTGGACACCGGCACCGGCATCGGTTCCGCCGGGAGGGAGAGAACGGTGATTTCCTCCGCCGCCAGCTCGTACCCGCCGGGGGCGCGGCTCTCCTGCCGCACAAGACCGGTCACCTTCACCGCCGCTTCCTCCGGAGGCAGGGGCATGTCCGGCGGGCAGACACACTGCACCACGCCGGTGCGGGTACGCAGCATCAAAAAGCTGACGCCCCCCAGCTCGCGCACCGCGTGCACCGCGCCGTGCATCAGGGTCTTCTCCCCCACCAGGCTGGGCAGGTCCGCCCGGTGGGCGGAGAGATCGGTTTTCTTTCCAATGATCTGTTCCATGGCAAAGCTCCTTTGTTTCCGGCCCAGGAAAACAAAACGTCCCGAGCCTGTCATCAGGCTCGGGACGAAAACATCAGTTCCGTGGTACCACCCGAGTTGCAGTGTCCAAAAGCACACTGCCGCTCAAAACCCTTAACGCGGGGAACGGGCTGCCCTACCTTCCGCAAAAGCGGACATCGAACAGCCGGCTCAAAAGTGTTGCGCGTCCTCTTCCTTCCGGGGCGGGCTTTCAGTCGGTGACCCGCGTTCTCTGTCGGCGTTCCAAGGGGCGGTCTTTCTCATTGCCTCTGCTTGTAAGGTATTGTACTCTATTCTTCCCCGGTTGGCAAGAGAATTTTTTTGCAAAGATTTCCGCTTTGTGGTATGCTTATTTTGAAAAAACAGACAAGGAGGCGCGGATATGGCCACGTGGGAATCGTTAAAAGAGGACTGTCTTGCCTGCCACAGGTGCGACCTGTGTGAAAAGCGCACCCATGTGGTGTTCGGCGACGGCAATCCGGATGCAGGCCTTCTGTTCATCGGGGAGGGCCCCGGCGAGCAGGAAGATCTGCAGGGCATTCCCTTCGTGGGCCGGGCCGGACAGTTCTTGACCGACATGCTCTCCCTCATCGATCTGGACCGCAGTCAATACTATATCACCAACATCGTCAAGTGCCGCCCGCCCGGGAACCGGGACCCGCTGAACACCGAACAGGACGCCTGCATCGACTATCTGCGGGAGCAGGTCCGCCTCATCCGCCCAAAGATCATCGTCTGTTTGGGCCGCATTGCCGCCATGAAGCTCATCCGGGAGGATTTCCGCATCACCCGGGAGCATGGGCAATGGGTGGAGAAAAACGGTGTGGCTATGACTGCTCTGTACCATCCCTCCGCCCTGCTGCGGGACCCGTCCAAACGGCCGGAGACCTTTATGGACCTGAAATCCCTTCAGGCCAAGGTTCGCACGCTCTTGGGCTCTTCCGCCCCGGGCGCATAAAATTGTAACATAAGGAGGCAAACCCCATGACCCAAGAAGAAGTCAAGGCCCTCATCCTCTCCATGCGCAAGGAAGGCACCGATCAGGTGCCCCACATGACCGTCCATGGCAAGGAAGAGGCCATTCCCGGCCCCGCCGGCGACATCCGTGTGCTGACTTACCGGCCACAGTGTAGCGGCCCCGCCCCGATCTATATCAATTTCCACGGCGGCGGCTTTATCATGGGAATGCCTGAATTTGAAGACGGTTTCTGCCAGTGCGTCTGCACCGAGTTGGGCTTCACCGTTCTGAACGTAGACTACCGTCTGGCCCCGGAGCATCCCTATCCCGCCGCTGTGGAGGACTGCCGTGCCGTCATCCGCCATGTGCTCGCCCATCCGGAGCAGTACGGCGGCGACCCCTCCCGTATCGCTATCGGCGGCCACAGTGCTGGTGCCAATCTGACCGCCGGGCTTTCCGTCTGGGCGGCGGAGGAAGGCATCTGCACCTTCTTCTGTCAGATCCTCGATTATCCCCCGCTGGACGTGAAGACCAGCGCATTTGAAAAGCCCCTGCCACCCGGCTCCATCCCCGCCGAGCTTGCCCGCCTGTTCGATAACTGCTACCGCACGGAGGAGCAGGCGGGGGAGGTCTACTGCTCCCCCTACTACGCTACCGACGCGCAGATGAAGACCATGCCCCCCACCATTCTGATCACCGCCGAGGGCGACTCCCTCTGCCGGGAGGCGGAACAGTTCGGCCTTCGCCTGATGCAGAACGGCATTGAGGTGACCGGCCGTCGGTTCCTCGGCGTGGGTCACGGCTTCTCCATGCCCATGTGCATGGATATGGAGGGGGCCATCACGGATGATGACGCCTTGGTTCAGGCGCAGGACATGATGATCGCCGGTCTGAAGCGCTGTCTGCCAGAAAAATAAGCTGTCTTTTCAAAGAAAACCCGTTCCGGGGCATGGGCCCTGGAACGGGTTTTTTCACTCTTCCGCGCTGTCCGTCGGCGTATTCTGCGGCGTGCCGTCCTGCAAAAGGTCCTCCGGGCGCATCATGCGCTCACCCTTTTCGAATACGGGCTTTCCGTCCACGGTGATGGCCACCGCGTCCACCTCCGGCAGCTGGCAGAGGGTCAGCACGATGGAGTAGTCCGCCAGCGTCAGGTCAATGTCGGAAAGGCCACCGTACTGCTCGGAAAAATCCACCACGATCCCCTCGTCCGTCCGGGTATAGCTCTGCATTTCCACGCCGGACGGGATCAGGCTGACCAGCCCGTCCCCTCCTGGCCCGGCAAGCAGGGCGTTCATCACCTCGGTCACCGTGGCAGTCTCCGGCAGAAGGGTGCTTTCCTCCGCCACCAGTGTGGCGCCCCCGCTGACAGAGTTGGACGCGAAGTAAAGCTGTAGCCGCCCGTTTTTCTCCTCCCGCTTTCCGCAGGCACAAAGCAGGCTAAGGCACAGCAAAAGCACGAGCACAAGGGTTTTTCTCTGTCTCATACGCCGCCCTCCTCTTCCCGGCGCAGGGGGAAGATCGCCGTGAATTCCGTCCCCCGGCAGTCTGTCCGGGAGTGCACTGTGATCCTGCCGTGGTACTGCACCACCGCATCCCGTACGATGGCGAGTCCCAGTCCGGTGCCTCCCGCTTCCCGGGAACGGGCCTTGTCCACCCGATAAAATCGGCCGAAAATCTTGCTCTGGTCCTCCTCCGGAATGCCCACGCCGGTGTCCCGCACCCGCAGGGTCACAAAGCCGGTGCCCGGCTCTCCCTCCCGGCCCGTGACCTGAGCGGAAAGGTCGACGCTTCCCCCCGGCAGGTTATATTTGATGGCGTTTTCCACCAGATTGTAGATGATCTTGTAAAGTCCGTCCTCCGTTGCCTCGATCACGCACTCCGGCTGGCTTTTCCAGGTAAGGTCCACCTGCACCGCGCCCGCAAGGGGCATCAGCATCTTCACCACCCGGGCCGCCACGGCGGACACCGGCACCGGCCGGCAGTTTTCGCCGGGTGCCGTCCCGTCCATGCGGGTCAGGGTCAGCAGGTCCTCGGTAATGCGGGTCAGGCGATCCGCCTCGCTCCCGATGTCAGAGACGAAATCGTGCAGAGTCTCCGCGTCCATGTTGTCGCTTTGTAAAATCGAGTCCGTCAGCAATCGAATGGAGGCAAGGGGGGTCTTCAGCTCGTGGGACGCGTCCGACACAAACCGCCGCCGTACCTCCTCCGTGGTCTGAAGCCGGTCTGTCAGCTGGCTGAATTCGTCGGCAAGCAGGGTAATCTCGTCCTGTCCTTTCAGGGTCACCCGATGGCCGTATTCGCCCTCGCGCACAATACGGATGGCCCGCAGCAGAACGCCCACCCGGGCGGTCAGCGCCCGGGAAAACACCAGGCTGAGCACCAGCACCAAAAGGCCGATTACAATAGAGATATTGCGCAGATTGGTCTGAAGCCCCTGAAGCAGCGCCCCCTGTGCCGCATCCGCCTCGTAGACATACAGGGAACCGATCACCACATTGCGGTACATGAGCGGCTCCGCCGCGGCGCTTACGATCACTCCGTCCCGATACGCAGAGGTAAACACATCCATGCCGGACAGGGCAGTGGTCACCTCCCGGAACAGGGCATAGCGCCGGGGCTGCTCCTCCTCACTGTCTTTCTGCAGGGAGTCATATAAGATCAGTCCCGAAGGGTCGGTCACCAGAATGCGGTCCAGGGAGGTATCCCCCAGCACGTTCATGACCCGGGCTACCTGCTCGCTGGTCAGCACCTCCAGCTCCGTCAGGGCGGAGGACATGGCCGCCGTCTGGCTCTGCAGGGCGGTTTTTTTCGACTGCTGCATGACCATGTCCTGGGTCGCCCATACCGGATAGGTGTTCATCAGCACCAGGACCGCGGCGATCACCACCAGATAGGTGACCGCATACTTCCCCCGCAGGGAACGGAGGAACGGGATCCGTTCTTTTCCGCCCTCTTCCGCTTTCTCCATATCAGGCCACCTCCTTCCGGCGTTTTATTTCTCAGTTCCGGTCGTCCTTGAAATAATATCCCACGCCCCATTTGGTGCGGATATACTCGGGGTTAGCCGGGTCCGGCTCCAGCTTCTCCCGCACCCGGCGCACATGAACGTCCACCGTGCGGAAGTCGCCCATATAGTCATAGCCCCACACAATGTTCAGAAGGCTCTCCCGGCTGTACACCCGTCCGGGGCTGCGCATCAAAAGTTCCGTTAAGTCGAATTCCTTGGCGGTCAGTTCCACCCGCTCGCCGTTTTTCCAGGCCGACCGGGTGGATGGCTCCAGTGTAATGGCGCCGATGGTCAGTTTGTTCTTCTGCTCCTGCCGGACGGTACTGCCTGCCCGGCGCAGCAGGGCCCGGATGCGGGCTTTCAGCTCCAGAATGTTGAAGGGCTTTGTGATGTAATCGTCCGCGCCGCACTCAAAGCCCATCAGCTTGTCTGCGTCCTCGCTCTTCGCCGTCAGCATAATGATGGGCACTGTGGAGAATTCCCGGATGCGCATACATGCCTGCATCCCGTCGATCTTCGGCATCATCAGGTCCAGCAGGATCAGGTCGAAATTCCCGCCGCGGGCAAGCTCTACAGCCTCTTCCCCGTCCGATCCGGTCACTACCTCGTACCCTTCGTTTTCCAGATTGAACTTGATCCCTTTCACCAGGACCCGCTCGTCATCCACCACCAGAATTTTCGCCATGGTCTTCCTCCGTTTCCGTATCCTCCAGCGCGATGTAGTCCCGCACTTTATTCAAGATGCCCTCGCCGATCCCGTTTACGTTCAAAAGGTCTTCTGCCGACATAAAGGGGCCGTGTTCCTCCCGGTAGG
>CAKUEI010000028.1 GCA_934646175.1 uncultured Oscillospiraceae bacterium | reverse complement strand
GCTTTGCCGGTCTGCGGCTGAATGTCCACGGGGATGCCGCGGCCGTTGTCGGTTACGGTGATGATGTCGCCCTCACCGATGGCTACGTCGATCTCGGTGCAGTAACCGGCCAGTGCCTCGTCGATGGAGTTATCCACGATCTCGTACACCAGATGGTGAAGTCCAGACAGGGATGTGGAGCCAATATACATGCCCGGGCGTTTCCGGACGGCCTCCAGTCCTTCCAGCACCTGGATTTCAGAGCCGCCGTATTCGTGTTCTACATGGGTCGTGCTGTGTTCCAAATCGCTCATTTTGCAACCTCCATTGGGGGATTTGTCCCTTACAGGGAATGACTTTCCATCCGGCGCAGAAGCGTCGCGGTGGAAAAGGGGGATAGATAGACTGCCCGGTCGGTGACCACCACGCTGCGTGGAAGGTCATCCGTACAGGGGACCAGAGTTCCGTTTTGCTGGGCGGCATTGACGAAAGCGGCCGCCCGGACGTTATAGGTAATATGGTCCAGGTCGAAGAGACCGAGAATTTCTTTTTCCCGCACCACCATGGTCTGGCCGATGTGAACGTACATAAAAAGTTCCTTTCCGAATGTTTCACGGGAAACATGGGAAAAACGGTCCCTTCAGCACAGGGCGCCGTTTTTGATATGGTAAAGGGCGGCGGTGCCGCCGAATTCCTCTTTTTCACAGCAGGTGATGAACACCTGCCCGCCGGAAATGTGGTTGAGTACGAAGTCCTGCCGCCGCTGGTCCAGCTCGGAGAGCACATCATCCAGCAGCAGGACAGGCCACTCCCCGCTGTCCGTGTGAAAAATCTCCCGGGTGCCCAGCTTCAGAGACAAAGCGGCGGTGCGGGTCTGTCCCTGACTTGCAAACTGCCGGGCGGATTGTCCATCGATGAACACCGCAAGATCGTCTTTATGGGGACCGGAAAGGCACTGGCGACTTTCCAGTTCCGCCCGGCGGTGCTGCTCCTGATGAATGAGCAGGGCGGGGAGAATATCCTTGGGCGGCAATTCCGGATCCTCTACCGTTTTGACGGTCTCGTAAGAGAGGGCGATCTTCTCCCGCCCGCCGGAAAATTCGCTGTGAATATCCGGCACCAGTTCATTGAGCTTTCGGATGAAATGAGCCCGGTAGTGGATTAAAATGGCCCCCATCTGGGCCATGCGGAGGTCGAAGTCATCCAGCGTATCCAGCAGAGAAGGGTTCTCCTCATGGTCGCGGAGAATGCGGGTCTTATGCTCGTAAAGCCGTTTATATTCCGCAATGGCCTCGCAGTACCGGGGGCGGAGCTGAGAAATGCAGTCATCCAGAAAGCGGCGGCGCTGAGCGCTTCCCTCCCGGATGAGGTTCAAGTCTTCGGGACAAAAAAGCACGGTCTGCAACACCTCGGAAAGGCCGGCGGCGGATTTTTGCCTGACGCCGTTGCGCAGCAGTTGGCGGCGCTGGCCCTGGGAAAGGCGGGCCTCCAGCGTGTAGTCCCGACCGCGGCTTTTCACCTCACCCTGCAAAAAGGCATGCTGAATGCCAAACTGGATGAGTTCCCGGTCATACCTTGCCCGGTGGGATTTGGCGGAGGAAAGGTAGCCGATGGCTTCCAGTAGATTGGTCTTTCCCTGGGCGTTTTCGCCGTAAATAACATTGACGCCGGGGGAGAAATCGGCCTTGAAATGGACATAGTTTCGAAAAAAGTCCAAGGTGATGGAGGAGACCGTCATGCAATCACCAGTTCGATCTGCCCGTCGATGACGGCTTTGTCGCCGGAGCGGAGTTTTTTGCCACGCTGCAGGCACACTTCGCCGTTTACGGTGACCAGTCCTTCTTGAATGAGTTCTTTCGCGTGGCCGCCGGTCTCGGCCACGCCTTCATATTTCAAAAGGGCTTCCAGCTTGATGAAGTCAGTCTGAATAGTGACGGAATGCTGTTCCATGGGAGAGGTTTCTCCTTTCTGCTTGGATATCCGGTCAATCCCCAGCCTTCAGACGGACGGGGAGAACCATATAGATGAATTTTCCGCTGTCGTCCGCGGGGAGAATGACGCAGGGTGCTACACCGGTGGTCAGTTCCAGCCGGACGGTATCGGCGGGGACGGCCTTCAGGGCATCCATCAGATATTTGTTGTTAAAGCCGATCTCGAGATTGCCGCCGTCGCCGTCGATGGGACAGGTGTCCTGCGCGTCACCGATGGCGGTCTTGGTGGAGATATGGAGCTGATGGTCGCCAAAGGTGCAGCGGAGGGGGCTTTTCAGCTTATCGCTGATAATGAGGCTGACGCGGTCAATGGAGGAAAGGAGGGCACGGGTGTTTCCTTCCACCTTGACGGCATTATTTTTGGGGATGGCATTGCGGTAGGCCAGAAATTCTCCTTCCAGCCTGCGGGAGACCAGCATGGTGTCCCCGGTTTTGAAGAGCACATGGCGCAGACCCTGGCTGATGGTGATAAGGTCATCGGTGTCGGAGCAGATCTTCTCCACCTCGTTGAGGGCGGCGCCGGGGACCACGAAGCTGAAATTGCCCTCTCCTTCCCGAGATTCAATGGCCTCGTGCCGGAGAGCCAGGCGGTATCCGTCCACGGATACCACGGTGAGGCCGTTCTCCTCTACTTCAAAGAGGGAGCCGGTATGGATGGGGCGGCTCTCGTTATCCGAGACAGCAAAAAGGGTCTCGCTGATCATGGCTTTCAGGTTGCTTTGCTTCAAGGAAAAGCCGTTGTGGTCCTCCACGGAGGGGAGCTCGGGGAACTCCTCCGGGTCGGTGCCCATGATGTTGAATTCCGCCATGCCGCATTTGATGTTGACCATATAGTTTTCGGAGGAGAAAACTACGATGTCATCCGGCAGCTTGCGGATGAGGTCGCAGAACAGCCGGGCGGAGAGAACCAGAGAACCTTTCTGACCGATCTCGGCGGGAACCTGAGAGCGGATGCCGGTCTCCAAATTATAACCGGTGAGAACAAGGTCGCGATCGGCCGCGATTAGGATGCCTTCCAGAGCGGGGATAGAGCTTTTGGGGCTGACCGCCCGGGAGACCGTGGAGAGTGCCGATTGAAGAAGCGCTTTTTCGCAGGTAAATTTCATAGGGGTTCCTCCGTTTCAGCAAGGATAGAATAAAAGGATAGGTTAATAAGTCGTATCAGTCGTAGGGACTGTGGAATGTGTGGAAAAGGAAAAGAAAGCCTTGGGACTGTAAGATTAGTGGATGCAGGGGGCACTGTGGGAAAAGGGGAGGGGGGAGTGTGGAAAAAGGACCCTCGAAAAGTTTTCCACAGAGAGGGGGTATGTGAAATCCACAGGGAATGTGGAAAAATTACTCATACCTGGCGTTGATGTTGGCTGTGATATCCTTGACGATTTCGGCAATCTCGGGGGACTGCTTCATCTGCTTTTCAATGCGGTCGATGGAGTGAAGGACGGTGGTATGGTCCCGGTTTTCAAATTCGCGGCCGATCTCTTTTAGGGAGAGGTTTGTGAGGCGGCGGATCTGGTACATGGCGATCTGGCGGGCCTGGGCCGTGTCCTTCGTGCGGCTCTGGCCCCGGAGGGCTTCGCTTTCTATGTTATAGAACTTGCAGACCTCGTCGATGATGACGTCGGCGGTGGGCATCACGTCCGACTTATCGTGCAGCATATCACGGACGGCGCGGGAAACGGTGTTGGCGTCCACGCTGTCGCCCAGAAGCTGCTGATAGGCCATGAGTTTGTGGACGGTACCCTCGATCTGGCGGACATTGGCGGTGACATTTTCCGCAATGTACTGCACCACGCCGTCCGGCAGGGAGATACCGGCCCGAATAGCCTTATTTTTGATGATTGCCATACGGGTTTCATAGTCTGGGGCCTGAATGTCAGCCAGAAGGCCCCATTCAAACCGGGTTTTCAGCCGGTCCTCCAGCCGGAGCATGTCTTTGGGCGGCCGGTCGGCGGTGAGGACGATCTGGCGCTTTGCCTCGTACAGGGTGTTGAAGGTATGGAAAAATTCCTCCTGCGTGCTTTCGCGTCCGGCGATAAACTGCACGTCGTCCATCAAAAACACGTCGGCAAAGCGGTACTTTTCGCGGAATTCCTGATTGCGCCCTTCCCGGATAGCCTGAATGAGCTCGTTGGTGAAGGAGTCACCTTTGATGTAAATAATGCGGTAGGAGGGGTGATCCTGATGAATCTTGTGGGCGATGGCATAAAGCAGGTGGGTCTTGCCCAGGCCGGGCTCGCCGTAAATGAAAAGGGGATTATAGCTCTCACCGGGATGATCGGCCACGCTGAGGGCGGCGGCATGGGCAAATTTGTTGGAGGAACCCACCACAAACCGATCGAAGGTATACTCTTCGCTGCCGGGCAGAAAATCGTCGGGTGCAAAGTTCTGGTAGGATTCCAATTCCCCCTCGCCCAGGACCTTCACCTCAAAGTCGGCGGAGAACAGCTCGTGCAGCGCATTCTGAATGTTGGTGAGGTAACGGGCGATGATGATCTCCTTTTTCCAGTCGGAGGGGGTGTGGATGACAAAGGTGTTGTCCGTCAGGGCCACGGCGGTGATGTCGTCAAACCAGGTGTTGATGGTGGTGGAGGTCATATCCTTCTCCATAAGGGCGCGGACATGGTTCCAAATCTCGGTAGGGGAGTTCACGGTGGGTTTCCTCCTTACTTCTGCAATAAAAACGGCGGGGAAACGTGGGTTCCCCACCAGTCTGTTTTTCCGTTACGATTATAGCAAAAATGGGGCAATGTTTCAAGGCTTTCTCAGGTTTTTTAGACTGGATACTTATTAAATAATAATTTCCGCTTGGGGGTGGAGAAAAAAGAACCACAAGATGTTGTAAAGTACCCATATCTTTGTGAAAAAAGGGAAAATCCTTTGCAAATAGTGGTTGACAGGCGGTTTTTCTTTAGGCTATAATACAGGGTGCACTCTGCAGGGATGCAGTCTGCTTTTCAAAACGACCGCAGCCGCGTTTTATCAAGGACCGGCTGTTGTGGTAAACGCGGTAAGGCGGAAAGCGCTTTGCCGCCAAGATCAATAGGAGGTGTCTCACATGCTTCGTACCTATCAGCCGAAAAAGCGTCAGCGCTCCAAGGAGCACGGCTTCCGCAAGCGTATGGCTACCCGGAATGGCCGCAAGGTTCTTTCCCGCCGTCGTGCAAGAGGCCGCGCGCGTCTCACCCACTGAGTATTCCATGAGCCGAGGCACAACGAAATATGGGTAAAAAGGGGCGGGAAATGTTCGATTTCACCGCCCCTGCAAAGCATGGGCAGAAATGAGCCGGGTCCCACGGGGAGAGGTGGAAAAACGTGAAACAGGTCATCGCCATCAAGAAGAATCACGAATTCCGCCGCATCTATGCCAAAGGGGCCTCCGCCGCCACGGCGTGCCTGGTGCTGTACCATCGAAAAAACCGGTTGGGAAAGAACCGGCTGGGCCTGACGGTAAGCACCAAAGTGGGCTGCGCCGTGGTGCGCAATCGCACCCGGCGGCGCCTGAGAGAAATTTACCGCCTTCATAAGGCGGAGCTTCTGCCCGGGGAGGATCTGATCCTGGTGGCCCGGGTGAAGGCGGCCCATGTCTCTTACGCACAGCTGGAGAAGGAATACCTTCGCCTGCTTGGAAAGCTGGACATTTTGAGAAAGGAAGGCGGAAAGGCATGAAAGCCTTTCTGCTGGCCATGATCCGGTTTTACCGGAAGCACCTTTCCCCCCTGCACCAGCCCTGCTGTCGGTTTACCCCAACGTGTTCGGCCTACGCCATGGAAGCCATCGAGGTCCACGGCGCGTGGAAAGGGGGCCTTCTCGCCTTAAAACGGCTGATGAAGTGCCACCCGCTGCACCGCCAAACGGCCATCGTCTATGACCCGGTCCCACCGAAAAAGACGTGAGACGGGGTAGGACAAACCTCCGCACAAACTGAACTTGGAGGAGAAAACATGACCATTATCTTAAAGCCGTTTTCGCTGCTGTTGTCGTGGCTGTCCACGGGCTGCAACAGTTACGCGCTGGCGCTGATCCTCTTCACCATCATTCTGAAGGCAATCTTGTTCCCCTTCAACCTGAAGAGCAAGCGCAGCATGATCAAGACCAGCTCTTTGCAGGCCGAGGTGCAGCGCATCCAGAAACAGTATGCAAAGAACCCTCAGAAGGCGAATGAAGAGATCACGGCGCTGTATCAGCGGGAAAACGCAAGCCCTATGGGCGGCTGCATCTGGACCCTGATCCCCCTGATCATTCTGATCGCCATCTATTCCGTCATCCGCGAACCTCTTACCTATATGATGAGCCTTTCCTCCGCACAGGTGGACTCTGTCCGCACAGTGCTGGAGGGGATGGGCTATTCCTTCGTCAGCGACGGGTCCCGTGCGGGTGCCTACATCCAGCTGCACATGGCGGAGGCACTGTCCCACGTGCTGCCGCAGGTGAAGGCGGCCCTGCCCGACGTGGCGGACAAGCTCTTTTCCATCAACTTCAACTTCCTGGGCCTGAACATCGCTGAGATCCCCAACTATAAGTTCTGGGCGGGCGGTTCCTTCACCTGGGACTACATCGGACTGTTCCTGATCCCCATCATCTCCGCTGTGATGGGCTTTATCTCCAGCAAGTACAGCATGAAGATCTCCTACATGCAGAACCCGGATATGGCCAACAACAGCAGCAACAACATGATGCTGATCATCTCTCCCATTATCTCACTGTTCATCGGTTACTCCATGCCGGCTGCCCTGGGCGTTTACTGGGTGGCTAACAGCGTGTTCACCATGGTGTCCGAATGGATCTTCAGCATTGTGCTGAAGAAGGAGTACGCGCAGGCCGCCATAGAGCGGGCCGAGCGCGAAAAGCGCCAGAAGGAAGAGGACGCCCGCCGCAAGGAAGAGGAGCGCGCTGAGCGTTCCCGCCGTATTGAGGAAGAGAAAAAGGCCCGCAAGGACATGGCCAAGCGCAAGGCCATGAAGCAGCAGAAGAAGGAAAAGGGCGTAAATAATGACGCCAGCCGGGTGGGCATCCGTGCCTATGCCCGCGGCCGCGCCTATGACCCTTACCGCTTCAGCCCCGACGGCCCCACCGCCTACCGCGACCCCAATATGGTGGTGGATGAGGAAGCCATCGAAAAGGCCGTGGAGGAAAAAGAAATCCAGGCCGAAGTGGATGCCGCCATGAAGAAGCACGAGCAGGAAGCGGTGACTGAGGTCAGTTCCGCCGCAGAAGAGACTTCCGCCCCCGCCGATGAGACTGCTCCTGCGGAAAACGCCGTGGAAGAGGGCAGCGCGGAATTCCCCAAAACCATCTTCGACGAGCAGAACGACGAAAACGAGTAAAGGAGGGGCAGTGACATGACAAAGTGGATCGAGACCACGGGAAAGAACGAGGAAGAGGCCATTGCCGCCGCCCTCCGTCAACTGGGCATGGACCGGGATGACGTTTCCGTTGAGATCATTGACCGGGCAAAGTCCGGTTTTCTGGGTATCGGCAGCGTTCCGGCCAAGGTGCGCGTGAGCTATGAGGCTCCCGACGAGCCGGAGGTTAAGGAAGAACCGCAGAAAACTCCTGTGGAGGAAGTGTCCGTCGAAAGCGAGACCATCGCGGAAGCACCCGCTGAGGAACCGAAGAAATCGGCGGAACCTGTGGAAACCGTGGTGCCCGAAGGGGACGAGACGGCGGAAAAGATCGCCGCATTCCTGACTGGCCTTCTGGAGCACATGAACGTTTCCGCCACCCCCAGCATTTCCGTTGGGAGCGAGGGCAGCTATCAGGTGGTGCTGGTGGGCGAAAATCTGGGTGCCCTGATCGGCCGCCGGGGCGAGACCCTGGACGCCATCCAGCAGCTGACCAACTATTCCGTCAACCGGGGCGCCTCCCACCGGGTGCGCATCCATGTGGATGCTGAGCACTACCGCGCAAAGCGGGAAGAAGCGTTGGAGCGCCTGGCCCGCAAGATGGCGGGCAAAGCAGTGAAATACCGCAGAAACATGACGCTGGAGCCCATGAACGCCTACGAGCGGCATGTAATTCATACGGCACTGCAGGAATACCCCAATGTGAGCACCTATTCCATCGGGACGGAACCCAACCGCCGGACGGTGGTCTCTTACAGCCCGGGCGAGCATCGATAACACCGGAAAACGGCGGAACAGCATACCTGTTCCGCCGTTCTTTCTATTTTCCCAAAAGGGGAGAGGAGGGTTTTCATGGTACAAACACCACTTTTGGACGCGCTGCTGCACTTTTCCGAAGAAAACGGACTGCGGATGCACATGCCCGGCCACAAGGGAAAACCGCTGCCCATGGAGGGGCGGCTCAAAAGCATGGCGCAGATCGACTATACGGAGCTTGGCCCCACGGGGAATCTTTTCGACGGCGACGGGGCCATCCGGGCCGCGGAGGACCTCTGGGCGGAAACGCTGGGGATGGAGGAATGCCTGTTCCTCACTGGCGGCTCCACCGAAGGGCTGCACGCGGCACTGACGGCGGTGTGCCGTCCTGGGGAGGAGATTTTGCTGGACCGGAACTGCCACCGGGCGGTGTTCAACAGCGCGGCGCTGCTGGATCTAAGGCCGGTGTACCTCCCGCGGAAGTGGCGAGAAAAGGCGGACATTCTGGACGCGGTGACGGCGGAAACGGTAGAAAAAGCCATGGAAGCTCATCCAAATAGTAAAACTGTTTGTATCACGTCACCAACATACTACGGAGTGTTATCAAATATTCCGGAAATTTCACGGGTAGTGAAGGCCCACGGCGGAAAACTGATCGTGGATGGGGCCCATGGACCGCACCTCTTCTTCCTGGGGGAGACAGGGCTGAACCAGGCAGATCTTCTGGTGCTGTCCGCCCACAAGACCCTGCCCGCCATGGGGCAGACTGCCCTTTTGCTGGCCAACGGCTTTCCCCACAAAGCACTGCGGCGGGCGGCGGCATTGTATGGGTCGTCCAGTCCCTCCTATGTGATGATGGCCTCCCTGGATGCCGCGCGGGCCTACCTGTATGGGGAAGGGACGGAGAAATACCGCAAAGCGGCAGAAGCGGTCGCCCGTCTGCGGGAGAAATTCCCGTCGGTAAAGCCGGAGGGGGAACTGAAACTGGACCCCACCCGGCTGACCCTGCTGGCGAAGGACGGACTCGCGGCAGCGAAGGCGCTGGAGCGGGAGGGCGTCTGGCCGGAGATGGCGGACCGGGGCCATGTGGTGTTGATCCTCACCTGTGAAGACGGGGAAGAGGCGTTTGCCCGGCTGGAGAAGGCCCTTGTGAAGTACAAAGAGCACTGGGGAAAAAGCAAACAGGCCGATGTGGGCCTTCCCCCGGAAGGAGTACAGAAAATGACCCTGCGGGCGGCGCGGTTTTCCCCTGTAGAAGCGGTGCGTCTGAAGGATGCGGAAGGGCGGACGGCGGCGGAGCAGATCGCTCCCTATCCCCCCGGGGTGCCGGTGGTGGCGCCGGGGGAGGAGATCACAAAAAAAGCTCTCGCATATTTAGAAAAAGTAGGGTATAATATGGAGCAAGAAATCGAAGCGGTGAGAGAATTTCCCTTCGGTGAACGGGAGGAACCGGTATGAAACTGATTATCGCCATCGTCAATTCGGATGACGCAAACGGAGTGACCCGCGCTTTGACCAGAAATGGATTTTCCTCCACCCGGCTTTCCACGACGGGCGGCTTTCTGATGGCGGGCAACGCCACCATTCTGATCGGTGTGGACGAAGAGAGGGTGCAGTCCGCCATTGATGTGATCAAAGAGCACTGCACCAGCCGCAAGCAGGTGCTTCCGGCGTCCACCGACAACAGCTTTGGCTACAGCGGTGCATCCGTGGAGGTAAGCGTGGGCGGCGCCACCATTTTCGTGGTGGACATCGAGCGGTTTGAGCGTGTTTGACGAAACATCCCTCTGGGGGAAAAGCCTTTCCCACGCCATTTTGCTCAGCGGCGGAAACGGCGAGAGCCGGAAAGAGGCCGCCCAGGCCATGGCGGCGGCGCTGGTGTGCTGCGGCGAGGAGAAAAAGCGGCCCTGCGGCGTCTGCCCCCATTGCCGGAAGGTGCACGGCGGCATCCATCCCGATGTGATCACCGTCGAGGGGGAGGGCGGAAAGCCCATCAATGTATCCCAGGTACGCACCCTGCGGGCGGACGCCTATGTCCGCCCCAACGAAGCGGAGCGGAAGGTCTATGTGCTGATCGATGCGGACAAAATGAACGACAGCGCCCAGAACGCCATGCTGAAGCTGCTGGAGGAGGGGCCGGCATACGCCGCGTTCCTGCTGCTGGCGGAGCATGGCGGGCGGCTTCTGAACACGGTGAAGAGCCGCTGCGAGGTGCTGCGTCTGGAAGAACAGGACGCGCCGGAGGTTTCCGCCGAGGTGGAAGCGGCGGCGAAGACTCTGGCGGAATATTATGCGCAGGGCCGGGAGGCGGACTTTTTCGCTGCGGCGGTGCCCTGCGAAAAATGGGAGCGAGAAGACATTAGTGCCCTCTTGTCCCGCATGATCGCCTGTTTCCGGGACACGCTGACCGCCGGAAATACGGGTGAGGAGGAGAAAAAACGCCTGCTGTACGGCATTTCCACCGCGGAGATGCTGCGCAGGGCGTGCGAATTCAACGCATCCCCGGGGCATTTGTGCGGCTGGATGGCGGGCGCGCTGTTCCGGTTCGGCACCGGGGACGAGAAGCAGGAAGGCTCTGCTTTTTGACAGAGACAGGAGAGAAGATCCATGACTGAGATCATCGGCGTCCGCTATAAAAGCGGAGGCAAACAATATTATTTTGACCCGCGTGGCACGCAGGTGCCCGTGGGCACCGGCGTGATCGTGCAGACGGCACGGGGACTGGAATTCGGCGAATGCACCCTTGCCAATGCGGAAGTGGAGGACGAGCAGGTGGTGCAGCCCCTGCAGCCCATGGTGCGCATTGCGGACGATACCGATCTGGATGTGATCGCCCGCAACCGGCAGAAGGAAGCCCGGGCCATGCAGGTCTGTCAGGAAAAGATCCAGCAGCATGGGCTGGATATGAAGCTGGTGGACGTGGACTACAGTTTTGAGGGGAACAAGATCCTCTTTTTCTTCACATCGGACGCGCGGGTGGACTTTCGCGCCCTGGTGAAGGACCTGGCGGGCACTTTCCGCGCCCGGATCGAACTGCGGCAGATCGGTGTGCGGGATGAGGCGAAAATGCTGGGGGGACTTGGCATCTGCGGCCAGCCCTTCTGCTGCTCGGCTTTCCTGAACGAATTCCAGCCGGTGTCCATCAAAATGGCCAAGACCCAGAACCTTTCCCTGAACCCCACCAAGATCTCCGGCACCTGCGGGCGGCTGATGTGCTGCCTGAAGTACGAGCAGGAGGCCTATGAGGACTTGGTGAAAAAAAGCCCGAAGATGGACTCCTTTGTGGAGACGCCGGACGGCGCGGGAACGGTGTCCGGCGTGAATCTGCTGCGGGAGCAGGTGAAGGTGCGGCTGGAGTCCGCGCCGGAAACGCCCAAGTGCTATCATAACTGTGAGATCTGCGTCATCCGCAGCGGCAAGGGCAAGCGGCCGGAGGACTACGTCCAGCCGCCGCTGGAGGAGCTGGAAAAGCGCCGCTACGTTCCCGAAAAAGAGGAGCGGAAACTGACCTCTGCGGAGCCGAAAAGCCGCCTGAGCGAGGCGCTGGAAGCCGTTCTGTCCGGCTCTGCGCCAAATGCGGAGCGCCCGGAAGGAAAGCGGCAGAATAATTTCCGCCGGAGACAGCGGGACAGCCGCCCTCAGGGGCAGGAGCGTCAGCCCTCCGCCGACGGCGGACAGCAAGCGAAGCAGCAGCCCCGGCAGCAAAATAAGCGCCCGCCCCGTCCGTCCAAAAACGCCAATGGAGAAAAGCTCCCCCGTCCCCAGACACAGAGCGGAGGCGAGGGCGCGGAGAATCAGGAGCGGAAGCAGGGCGGATTCCGTAGAAAGCATCGCCGCCATCACCGCCCCGGGCAGTCCAACGCCCCCCAGAGCGGCGAGTAAGAGACAAGAAAAGCGCCATGGTCTTTTGGCCATGGCGCTTTTTTGCGCATAAAAGACAGCTATTCCCCAAGTGGGGGCAGCTTCAGCCGGGCGCGGCGGGCCTTCCAGTCCGGCATGAGAGAAGTCATAAGAGCATGGAACCGGGAGGAGTGGTCTGCATGGACAAAGTGGCACAGCTCATGCAGGACCACATACTCGATGCAGGGGAGGGGGTAAGCGATGAGCTGAAGGTTGAGGGTGATGGCCTTTTTTGAAGGGATGCAGCTGCCCCAGCGGGAGGTCATATCCCGCACCCGCAGCTGCGGGGATGGGACGTTCCACGCCGCCAGCAGGGGAAGCTGCTCCTGCACCACCGCCGGAAAAAGGGCAAGGCACCGGGCACGGTAAAATTCCCGGACGAGGGCAGCCTTCTGCTCGTAGGACGTATGAGGAGAACGGGTGAGTGTAAGTGTATCCCCGTCCAGAGAAAAGGACAGTTTTGCTCCTTTGGAAAGGTGGAGAGATAGGGGCGCGCCCAGATAGGGAAGGACACTGCCGTCCTCCAAAGTGGGGAGAGAACGCTGCTTCTGCGCAAAAGAGGCCCGGGCGGAGGCGATCATCTCCCACCGGGAGAGGAGGAAGGATTCAATTTGCCGCAGAGGGACCCTTGGGTGGGCGGAAACGTAAACGGCCCCGTCCTGCCGGATGCGCAGGTTCAGGTTGCGGACGGGCTTGCGCTCCAGTGTGTAAAGAAGGGTCTCATCCCCGCGGGTGAGGATGCACGGTTGGGTGGTCTGGTTCATGGATCGGCTCTTTTCTGTGAAACGGCGGACATTTCCATGGAAATGTCCGCCGTTTGGGTTGGGAATGTGGCTTAGTCTTCTTCCGTGTGGGTAACGGCGATAGAAAGCTCGTCCAGCTGGGCCTGGGTGACAAATCCCGGGGCGCCCATCATGAGGTCCTGCGCATTCTTGTTCATGGGGAAGGGGATGACCTCGCGGATGGTGTCCGCGCCGGAGAGGAGCATGACCATGCGGTCCACGCCGGGGGCGATGCCCGCGTGAGGGGGCGCACCATAGTTAAAGTCATTATACATGGCGGTGAATTTGGCCTTCACGTCCTCCTCGCCAAGGCGGACCAGCTGGAACGCCTCGATCATGATCTCAGGGTCGTGATTGCGGACAGCGCCGGAGGAAAGCTCCACGCCGTTGCATACCAGATCGTACTGGTAGGCAGTGATGGTGAGGGGATCCACCTCGCCGGCGGCCGCCTTTTTCAGAATGTCCAGGCCGCCGTTGGGCATGGAGAAGGGGTTGTGGCAGAATTCCAGCTCTCCGGATTCCTCCCCGATTTCGTACATGGGGAAGTCTACGATCCAGCAGAACTCATAGCGCTCCTTGTCCATATGGGCGGGGCAGAAGGCGCCCAGCTTGTTGCGGAAGACACCGGCGGTCTTCTGGGCGGTGAGCTTTTTCCCGGCGGTGAGGCCCACGAAGCAGCCGGGGGTGAGGCCCAGAACGGAGACGGCTTGCTCTTTCAGGGGCTGAACGAATTTGGCGATGCCGCCCACGATCTCCTGGTTTTCGTCATAGCGGAACCAGTAGGCCTTTTCTCCGGCCTGCACCTCCACATCGGTGCAGAGCTTGTCGATCTGTTTGCGGGTGCCCTCGAAGTTGGTGACCACAATGGCTTTCACGGTGTTTCCCTCGAAGGGGCCGAAGCCGCAGGAGGAGAGAAGCTCGGTGGCGTCCTGTACGGTGAGGTCGATGCGCAGGTCGGGTTTGTCGGAGCCGTAGGTCTCCATGGCGTCCAGATAGGAGATGCGGCGGAAGGGCGCGGCGGAAGCCACGTCATAGGTGCCGTACTGGGCAAAGATGGGGGGCAGAACGTCCTCCAGAACGGCGAAAACGTCTTCCTGCCCGGCGAAGGCCATTTCCATATCCAGCTGATAGAATTCGCCGGGACTGCGGTCGCCGCGGGCATCCTCATCCCGGAAGCAGGGGGCGATCTGGAAATACTTGTCGAAGCCAGAGGCCATCAGCAGCTGCTTGAACTGCTGGGGGGCCTGAGGCAGGGCGTAGAACTTGCCGGGATGCTTGCGGGCGGGCACCAGATAGTCCCGGGCACCCTCGGGGGAAGAGGCAGTAAGGATGGGGGTAGTGATTTCCAGGAAGCCGTGGTCGGTCATGGCCTTGCGCAGGGCGGACACCACCTGACTGCGCAGGACGATGTTGCGCTTGACGTCCGGATTGCGCAGGTCCAGATAGCGGTACTTCAGGCGCTGGGATTCGTCCGCCTCTCGGCTGCGGTTGATGGGGAAGGGCAGCTCGTTATGGCGGCAGCGGCCCAGCACCTCGATCCTGGTGGGGACCACCTCGATGTCGCCGGTGGGGAGCTTGGGGTTTTTGCTGTCCCGCTCCCGGACGGTGCCGGTGATCTGAATGGCGGATTCCTTATTGAGGCCCTTAACGGCGGCAAGCATGTCCTCGGTCTCGATGACGGCCTGGGTGGTGCCGTAAAAATCCCGCAGGATCAGAAAGGCCAGATTGGAGCCCACTTCGCGGATATTCTCCAGAAAACCGGCGAGGGTGACGGTCTGGCCCACGTGCTGCATTCGCAGTTCGCCGCAGGTGTGCGTGCGGTAGGAATTGGCGTTCTCGCTCATAGGATCAACTCCTGACAGTAAAATAGGATAAGAAAATTACAAAATGTAGAATTTGAAGTGATTTCAAATTGTATTATTTTAGAGAAAATCAACAAAGTGGAAAGCAAAAAGACGAAAACCGTACCTTATTCGCCCTTGTCTACAATGGGGGTCCCACCGGCCGACTGGACGATATGTGCCCGGATCTGGGCGGCAGCATCGTCGGGGGAAAGGGTGGTCTGCTCGCCGGTGGACATGTCTTTCAGGGCGACCAGACCGGCGTTCACCTCGTCCTCCCCCAGGAAGATGACGTAGGGGATGCCCAGCTTGTCGGCGTAGGAGATCTTGGCCTTGAACTTCTTCTGCTCCCGGTAAAGCTGCACCCGGATGCCGGAATCCCGCAGGCGGGTGGCCAGCGCAATGGCGGGGCCAAGATCGTCGGTCATGGGGAGAATCATCACGTCGGCAGGGGCGGTAGGCAGCTGATCGTTCAGATACCCCTGCTCTCCCAGCACGTAGAACAGGCGGGTCAGGCCGATGGAAATGCCCACGCCGGGGAGCTTCTGACTGGTGTAATACTCTGCCAGATTGTCATAGCGGCCGCCGGAGCAGATGGAGCCGATCTCCGGATGGTCGAGCATTTTGGTCTCGTATACGGTGCCGGTGTAGTAGTCCAGGCCCCGGGCAATGGTAAGGTCCACGGTGAAGTTCTGCTCCGGCACGCCGAAGGCGCCCAGAGAGCGGACCACGGTGTTCAATTCGTCAAGGCCTTCGTCAAAGACGGTGTTTTTGCCGCGGTAGGCCTCCAGCGCCTCCAGTACGGCAGCGTTGGTGCCCTCGATGGCGATGAAAGCGAGGATCTGGTCGGCAGAATCGGCGGGGATGCCGTCTTCCAGCAGAAGCTCGCGGACCTTGTCCGGGCCGATCTTGTCCAGCTTGTCCACCGTACGCATGACATCGGCAGCGCGGCCGGCAAGGCCCAGCATATCGTAAAATCCCGTGAGGATCTTGCGGTTATTCACCCGGATCTGGAACCGACGAAGGCCCAGGGCGGAGAAGGTCTTATAGATGATGGAGGGGATCTCCGCTTCATTCAGGATGTCCAGCTTGCCGTCGCCGATGATGTCGATATCCGCCTGATAGAACTCGCGGAAGCGGCCCCGCTGGGCGCGCTCGCCGCGGTAGACCTTGCCGATCTGGAACCGACGGAAGGGGAAGGAAAGGTCGCTGTAGTGCAGGGCCACGTACTTGGCCAGGGGGACGGTGAGGTCAAAGCGGAGGGAGAGGTCGCTGTCGCCCTTCTGAAAGCGGTAGATCTGCTTTTCCGTCTCACCGCCGCCCTTGGCCAGAAGGACCTCAGAGGCCTCCACCAGGGGGGTATCCAGCGGGGTGAAGCCATAGAGGGAGTAAATGCGGCGCAGCTCTTCCACCATGCGGTCAAACTGCACCTGCTGGGGGGGAAGCAGCTCCATAAAACCGGAGAGGGTACGGGGTTTGATTTGTGCCATGTAAGGATGCTCCTTTCCGAAAGGTACCGCTCCGGCCATGACGGCAGGAACGGGAGAAGGCAGAAAAAGGGGAGGCCCCGCAGGGCACGCGGAACCTCCCGGCTTGCCAGAAAAACAGTTTCCGCGGCAATCAGATGGTGAAGGGCTTGTCGCCGCGGGGGTTGATGATCTCGCGCCAGTCCAGGTCGCCCCGCTCCAGCCCGTGGATGAGCATTTCCGCCGTGGCGAGGTTGGTGGCGAAGGGGATGTTGTACTGGTCGCACAGATGGGTGATATAGCGCAGGTCTTCGTCCGAGCCGTTATCCTGCGGGTCGGAGAAGAAGAGAACCATATCGATCTCGTTATAGGCGATCCGGGCGCCGATCTGCTGACTGCCGCCATGGGCATGGGACAGGAACAAGGTGATGGGAAGGCCGGTGGCCTCCGATACCAGGCGGCCGGTGGTATCCGTGGCGCAGATGTTGTGCTTGGAAAGGATGCCGCAGTAGGCGATGCAGAACTGGATCATCAGTTCCTTCTTGCGGTCGTGGCTCATGAGAGCGATGGTCATGGGAATTCCTCCTTCTTCTATCACTTACCGGATCCGCATGACCGGGACGCGCTGGCCCAGAATGCGGCGGGCAATATTCAAATCGGCAAGGGCGGCGCCCTTGTGGCTTATCAGCACCAGAGGGGTGCCGAAATTGGCGGCGAGGGTGACATTGGGGTCTTCCGGCACCACGCCCAGCAGGGGGAGACCGGCGGTGTCCATGGCGTCGTCAATGGTGGTGCGCAGTCGCTTTAAGAGCTTTGCCTGCACCCGGTTGACCACCAGCTGAACGGTTTTGATGTGCCTTAGCTCCGTCACCGTGCGCTGCGCATCCCGCAGAGAGGAGGCATCGCTGGTGCAGACCACCACGGCCCGGTCTGCCCCGCAGGCGGCCAGATGAAAGCCGGGACCAAGCCCAGCGGGGGCATCCAGCAGGATAAAGTCAAAGCACTGCCGTGCATCGGCGAGGAAGGCACGGAAATTCTCCTCCCCGATGCCGGAAAGGGAGGCGGAGAGCGGCGCGGTGATGAGGAACAGCCCCGGAATGTCCGGATGCTCCACGGCGGCGCGCTCCAGCGTGCAGCGGCGGGAGACCACGTCGGAAAAGTCCATGAGGACCCGGTCGGTCATGCCAAGGGACAGGTCCAGATTGCGCAGGCCCACGTCCATATCCACGCAGAGGACCCGGTGGCCCAAAGCGGCAAGGCAGGAGGAAACGCCTGCGGTGAGGGAGGTTTTCCCGGTGCCGCCCTTGCCGGATGCCACGACGATGACTTGTCCCATATGCTGCCTCCTTCGTAGTCCTTAATTTTACCACAAACTGCGAAAAATTCAATGTTTCGGCTTGGATTTTCCGCAGAAAACCGCGGTTACAGCGGCGCTTTTTGAATTTTTGCCCAGCGGCGGGGGTAGGAAGCCGGGGTGGGGGCGGTTTTCTCGATGACTACCACGGAGTGGACGACGTCGGTGCCCGGGATGCCATAGGTGCGGGTGGGGCGGAATGTGCCCCCCAGCAGGCGGACGGCGGATGCGGCGGAGGAAAGCTCCTCCGCGCAGTCGGGGCCTTTCATGGCGAGGAAAAATCCCCCCACTTTCACATAGGGAAGGCACAGCTCGCATAAAAGGGGAAGGGCAGCCACTGCTCGGGAGACGGCGAAGTCGAACTGCTGCCGCAGCTCCGGCAATTGCGACGCTTCTTCCGCGCGGGCGTGCAGGCAGGTGACATCGGTAAGCCCCAAAGCCTCCGCCGTTTCCTTCAGAAAGTCCACCCGCTTGCCCAGACTGTCCAGCAGGGTGAGGGAAAGGGATGGTTCCACCGTTTTCAGCACCAGACCGGGGAATCCGGCGCCGGTGCCCACGTCGATGACGGAGCGGCCGGAGAAATCGGCCTCCTTCAGCAGGG
>CAKUEI010000027.1 GCA_934646175.1 uncultured Oscillospiraceae bacterium | reverse complement strand
GGTGCCCGAGGAGCTGTTCACCATCGTCATGCGGCGGTTCATGATGCGCGTTGCCCAGCGGGTGGCCCAACGGATCGACGCCGGGGCCATCGTCACCGGCGAATGTCTGGGTCAGGTGGCAAGTCAGACCATGGAGGCCATGCGCTGCACCGGCGCAGTGACCGATCTGCCCATTCTGCGGCCCTGCGTGGGCATGGATAAGGAGGAGATCATCCGCATCGCCCGGAAGATCGGTACCATGGAGACATCCATTCTGCCCTATGAGGACTGCTGCACCGTGTTTACCCCGCGGCACCCCCGGCTGCGTCCCACGCTGGCCGAGGTGGAACGGGCCGAAGAGGGGCTGGACATCGAGACCATGGTGGAAAAAGCCTATGAGGGCATCGAACGGGTTGTCCTGAACCTGTAAACGGAAAAGAGGGGACGCATTTTGGCACACACGGCGGAATTGATCGCGGTGGGGACAGAACTCCTGTTAGGAAATATTGCCAACGCCCCATGCGGCCGACGGCCCCATGGGGACCCCGATTTTTGAATATACTCGGGCGGAGTGAATCCGCCCTGCGGAAATGCTTCGCTATGCTGCACATTTGCGGCGGCACTCGCCGCCGGGATCGGTGTTGGCGAAGGAGGAGGTTTTTGCTTTGGCACACACGGCGGAATTGATCGCGGTGGGGACAGAACTCCTGTTAGGGAATATCGCCAACACCGATGCGCAGATGATCTCGGAAGGGCTGTCAGCGCTGGGGATCAACGTCTATTATCATACAGTGGTGGGAGATAATCCGGAGCGGCTGAAGGCCGCCATCGAAATCGCCCGGAAGCGGGCGGACATCCTGATCACCACCGGGGGCCTTGGCCCAACCTGCGACGATCTGACGAAACAGACGCTGGCGGAGGTGTTTGGACGCAAGCTTCTCTTTCATCCGGAGACGGCGGAGCGCATCCGGCGAATGTTTCGGGAACGGTTTGGTGTGGAGAAGGAAATCACGGAGAACAATTTCCAGCAGGCTATGCTGCCGGAGGGGTGCGAGATTCTGGTGAACGACTGGGGCACAGCACCGGGGGTGGCATTTGAGCAGGACGGTACTCACGTGGTTATGCTTCCCGGCCCTCCAAACGAGTGTACCCCCATGTTCCGGTACCGGGCGGTGCCCTACTTGCAGCGGTTGTCTGACGGCATGATCGTCTCTCGCAGTCTGCGTATTTTTGGCGCCGGCGAGTCGGCAGTGGAAGCGCTCCTGCGGGAGCGGATGAATGAGCTGACCAACCCCACCTTGGCTCCTTATGCCAAAACAGGCGAGGTAGAACTGCGCATTACGGCCAAAGCGGAGGACGAGGAAACGGCCCGGGCCATGCTCGCCCCTGTGGAGCGGGAAGTACGGGAAAAGCTGGGAGCCATCGTCTACGGCACAGACGTTCACTCGCTGGAGGAAGAGGTGCTGCACCAGCTGCAGGAGAAAGGTCTGACGCTTGGTACGGCAGAGAGCTGCACCGGCGGCCTGATCGCGAAACGCATTACCGATTTGCCGGGAGCCTCCAAAGTGTTTCGGGGCGGCGTGGTGAGCTATTGCGACGAGGTGAAGGCCAACGTGCTGGGCGTTCCCGAAAAGCTGCTGAAGGAGAAAGGCGCCGTGTCCCCCGAGGTGGCGAAGGCCATGGCAGAAGGGGCCCGGACTGCGCTGGGATGCGATCTTGCTGTGGCATCCACCGGTGTAGCCGGGCCTGGCCCGGATGACCGGGGCAACCCGGAAGGACTGGTGTATCTGGCTTTGGCCACCGGGGAGGGGACCTTCCTGCGGGTGATGGAGCATGGCCGGGGCCGGGAGCGCATCCGCGTAACCGCGGGGCACCACGCTTTTGACATGGTGCGGCGGTACCTGACCGGTCTGCCGGTGGAAACGATCTGAAAAGCGCACACCCGGCAGAAAATGCCGGGTGTGCGCTTTTCCTTGACGAAAGAAGGGAATTGGATTATATTAAGAATAATTCTTGTTTAGAAAAGGAGGAACGCATCATGGCGCGTTATCGATGCAGCGTTTGCGGGTATATTTACGACGAAGAAAAGGAAGGAAAGCCTTTTGCGGAAGTGACGGAGTGCCCCCTGTGCCATCAGCCGGCGGACAAGTTTGAAAAGCTGCCGGAGGAAAAGAAAGAAACCTCGGCGGAGCCGGAACAGACTGCCCGGTTCCGCTATATGGCGGAAATCCAGGAGATGGCGAAAACGGGGAAGAGCATTCATGCGGCCATGGCAACCACCCTTCCTCTGCCGTCGTGGGATGACATCCTGATCCTGGGGGCGCAGCTGGATCCCATGCCCCTGAACGACGACGAGGACGTGAGCCTGCGGACGGTGATCGGCCCGAAGGCGGAAAAGCCCATGGTGCTGGATGCGCCATTTTACGTGTCCCACATGTCCTTTGGGGCATTGTCCAAAGAGGCCAAGGTGGCCCTTGCCATGGGAAGTGCGGCGGCGGGAACCGCTATGTGCAGCGGAGAAGGCGGCATCCTGCCCGAGGAGCGGGCGGCGGCAGGGAAATATATTTTTGAGTACGTTCCCAATCGCTACGGGGCCACGGACGAGAACCTGCAAAAGGCTGACGCCATCGAGATCAAGATCGGGCAGGGCACCAAGCCGGGCATGGGCGGTCATCTGCCGGGAGAAAAAGTGACGCCGGAGATCGCGGCCCTGCGGGGAAAACCTGTGGGGCGGGACATCCAAAGCCCGGCGCGGTTCCCTGGGATCGATGACCGGGAGGACCTGAAATTCATCGTGGGACAGCTGAGGAAAATTTCCGGCGGGCGGCCCATCGGTATTAAGATCGCGGCGGGGCATGTGGAGCGGGATCTGGCCATGTGCCTGTATGCGCAGCCGGATTTCGTCACTCTGGATGGCCGGGGCGGTGCCACCGGCTCCAGTCCGCTGCTGCTGCGTGATTCCGCCAGCGTCCCCACCATCTATGCCCTCCATCGGGCGCGGTGCTTCCTGGATGAACAGGGGAGCGATGTGCAGCTGGTGATCACTGGGGGGCTGCGGGTCTCCGCCGACATTGCGAAGGCATTGGCCATGGGCGCGGACGCGGTGGCATTGGCCACGGCACCGTTGATGGCTATGGCGTGCCGGCAGTACCGCATCTGCGGCAGCGGCGGCTGCCCCATGGGCATTGCCACCCAAGACCCCGCATTGCGGGCGCGGCTGAAGACAGAGCACGGAGCCAAGCGGGTGGAGAATTTCTTCCGCGTGACGAAGGAGGAACTGAGGACCTTTGCACGCATCATCGGGAAGCGGGATATTCATGATCTGAGCCTTGAGGATCTCTGCACTGTAAACCGGGATATGGCGGAATTCGCCGGGATCCCCCATGCGTAATAAGAGCAAAACGCCCTGTCCCATGTTGAAATGGGACAGGGCGTTTCTTTTCTTTTTAAGAACCGCAGGCAACGGACAGGGCGCACTTGTGGTTGGAGATGTCTGCCTGAATGGGGGAACCGCCGTATTCGCCGTCCAGCGTCCAGGGGACGGGAGTCTTGGACGTAATGGAGAGGTGGGAGGTGTGGAACACCAGCACCTGATCCCGGCCCACGGGCTTGCGCTGGATCAGGCTTTGGACCAGATTGTGCAGCTCCACCGGGGTGCGGACCTCGCGGACCAGCATGACCTCGTGCAGGCCGTCATTCAGCTGCACCTCGCCGGGGGGGAACATGTCAAAGCCGCCTACGGAGAAGGTGTTGGCCACCATGCCGTAGATAAAATTGCCGGTGAGGACGCCGTTATCGTGCTCGATCTTCATGGTGTAGGGCTGAATGGTGGGGATGGAGGCCGCGCCGGCCAGCACATAGGCCAGATGGCCGAAGAGATTCTTCAGCTCCTGCGGCGTATCGTAGGACACCTGTGTGAAGGCACCAAAGGCGGCCACATAGGCGAAGGGACGGCCGTTGAAAAAGCCTACATCCCACGGACGGGGCAGGCCGAAGGCCGCCGTGGCGGCCGCCTCCTCCACGTCCTTGGGGATCTGAAAATTCTTGGCAGAGTCGTTGGTGGTACCGGCGGGGATATAGCCCAGCGGAGGCGGGCAGGGGATGGACATAAGGCCGGTGACCACTTCGTTGAGGGTCCCGTCACCGCCGCAGCAGACCACCCGGTCAAACTTGTCGCCCAGCTGAGCGGCGGTCAGAGTGGCATCGTCCTTCCCCTGGGTGAAGTGGATGGTGGTGCGGAATCCGGCACGGTCAAAGGTCTCCAGAATGATGGGGAGGTAGGCGCGGATCTGGCCCTTGCCGGCGGTGGGATTATAAATAAAAAGCAGTGATCTCATAGGAAACGCCTCCTTGTGGTGCCTTTAGGATATAAGATTTGCGGCAAAAAAGCAAGAGGGTTGATTTTTGAAAGGGCGCGTTATAAAATAAACGAAATTTCGACTTCCGGGGGAAAAACAAAATGAGCAGAAAGGCTTTGGCGGCGGCTTTTCCGGCCACGGTGCCGGTGCTGATGGGGTATCTGGCCATCGGCATTGCGTTCGGACTGATGCTGAACGCGGCGGGATACAACGCGATCTGGGCATTTTTCATGAGCCTGACCATTTACGCGGGCTCCGGGCAGTACTTGGGGGTGACCCTGCTGGCTACGGGGGCGGCCCTTTCTCAGGTGGCACTGCTGATCTTCATCCTGCATTTCCGCCATCTGGTCTACGGCCTTTCCATGCTGGAAAAGTTCAAGAACATCAAGGGATTCCGGAAATTTTACCTCATTTTCTCCCTGACGGACGAGACGTACGCGCTGCTGTCCTCCGCCCAGGTGCCCATCGGCGTCCGCCCGGCGGACTACTATCTGGCGGTGGCGGCGCTGGACCATCTTTACTGGATCACCGGATCGGTGATCGGCGGAGTGGCCGGGGCGCTGATCGGCTTCAACACCGAAGGAATCGATTTTGCCATGACGGCGCTGTTCGTGGTGATCGCCGTGGAGCAGTGGCAGACTTACAAGAGCCATCTGCCCGCTTTGCTGGGGCTGGGCGCGGCGGTGGTGGGGATCCTGCTGCTGGGGCCGGACAGGATGCTGCCCCCGGCGCTTGCCATCATTGTGGCGGTGCTGCTGGTGATGCGAACGCATTTGGAAAAGACGGAGGGCATCAAGCTGGAGGAAAATAGGGAGGGGGCAAAGCCATGATGACCACAGGGGGTGCCATTGCCAGCATTGCGGTGATGGCCGTTGTGACCTTTCTGACCCGGGCGCTGCCGTTCCTCCTATTCGACCGGGGCGGGACGCCGCCGAAGGTGGTGCTCTGCCTCGGGCGGGTGCTGCCGCCGGCCATTATCGCCATGCTGATCGTCTATTGCCTGCGGAATCTGGACTTTGCCGCGGCGGGAAGCTGGCTTCCGCAGCTCATCTGCGTGGGCGTGGTGATCGCACTGCATGTGTGGAAGAAGAATACGCTGATCTCGATTTTCGGCGGGACGGTGCTGTATATGGTGCTGGTGCAGACGGGGGTATTTGGATAAAACGAAGTTTCGCCCGCGGGCGGGACGCAGGAACGCCGCCTGAGGGCGGCGGGGGACGGTGCCCTCGCCGGGCGGGTGCGATGGTAGAAGTACCGTGCGGCAGGCAGGGAGAAAGCTCGCCCCTTCAAGGGATAAAAATGAAATTACAAAAATTAAATCTTGCAATTTGAAAAAAGGGGGAGTATAATACCCCCATCTTCAGGACAGGAAGTGCGGTTCATGACCCGTCGAAACAGCACAACTGCATCTCGATTTTATACCTATGGCTGGGCTCGATTTACGGGCACCGGCTTTTTTGGCATGGTGAAAAAGCGAGATGGACTGAATGAGGAGCGGCGCGCGGAATCTGCGCGATAAAAATGCCGCGTTTCTCCCCGGAAAAGGGGAAGAGCCTGACTGGAAAACAGGGGCGCTCATTGAGTTTCATCTCAGTGAGCGCCCCTTTTCTGCTTGGAGCGGGTGGATGTAAAAACGAAAAATTAAGAAACAGAAGAGGAGCGGAGAAACATGGTTGTTGTGATGAAGCCGGGCACGGCGAAAAAAGAGATCGATCATCTGGCGGAGGATTTCCGCCGCATGGGCCTTGAGGTGGGCGTGACCAACGGCGTGGGATGCACCATCCTGGGTCTGGTGGGCGACACCACGGCGGTGGACATGGGCAAGATCACCCTGAACGAGAACGTGGAGCGGGTGATGCGCGTGCAGGAACCGTACAAAAAGGCAAACCGCAAATTCCATCCCGAGGACACGGTGGTGCAGGTGGGTACGGCCAAGATCGGCGGCGGGAACTTCGGCGTGATCGCGGGGCCGTGCTCCGTGGAGTCGGAGGCGCAGATCATCGAGGTGGCGGAGGACGTGAAGAAGTCCGGCGCGGCCATGCTGCGGGGAGGCGCGTTCAAGCCCCGCACCTCCCCCTACTCCTTCCAGGGCATGGGTCCGGCGGGCCTTGATCTGCTGCTGGAGGCCAAGAAGACCACGGGCCTTCCCATTGTGACCGAGCTGATGAGCCCCAAGTTCTGCGAGCTTTTTGAGGAAAAGGTGGACATGGTGCAGATCGGCGCCCGGAACATGCAGAACTTTGACCTTCTGAAAGAAGTGGGCAAAATGAGCAAGCCGGTGCTCTTAAAGCGCGGCCTTGCCAATACCTATGAGGAGTGGATCATGTCCGCCGAGTACATCATGAGCGAAGGAAACGAAAACGTGATCCTGTGCGAGCGGGGCATCCGCACTTTTGAAAGCTACACCCGAAACACCCTGGATGTGGCGGCCATCCCCGCGGTGAAGCGCATGAGCCATCTGCCCATCGTGGTGGACCCCTCCCACTCCGGCGGGGCGAACTGGCTGGTGGAGCCGCTGGCCATGGCGGCCATCGCCGCCGGGGCCGACGGACTCATTATCGAGGTGCACAATGACCCGCCTCATGCCAAATGTGACGGCGCTCAGAGCCTGACTCCTCAGCAATTTGATGATTTGATGGGAAAAATGGGAAGTCTGGTTGACCTGATGGGGAAAACCATTGTAAAATAAAACGTTAACCAGGATCAGGTGAAAAACGCGCGCTCCACCGGTTTTCCCGATGGGGCCGCTTGCAGGGATGGAGTGTGTGACCCGATGAAGACCCTGAATGTCTCTCTGCCGGGGCGGGAGTATGAGATCGTCATCCAAAAGGGCTGCCTTGCCGAGGCGGGAGAACGCTGCCGGAGGGTGCTGAAAAAAGCCGTCCGGGCGGCGGTGGTGACCGACAGCAACGTGGCCGGACTGTACGGCAAGCAGGTGGTGGAAAGCCTGCGGAACGTGGGGCTGGAGTCCCGGCTGATCGTGATCCCAGCCGGGGAGAGCAGCAAGAACATGGCCATGCTGGAGCATTTATACGATGAGCTCCTTGCCTTCGGCACCACGCGGACCGACGCGCTGGTGGCCCTGGGCGGCGGCGTAGTGGGCGACCTTGCCGGATTCGCCGCGGCCACCTTGCTGCGGGGCATCGACTTCGTCCAGAGCCCCACTACGCTTTTGGCGCAGGTGGATTCCTCCGTGGGGGGCAAGGTGGCGGTGGACCTGAAGGCCGGGAAAAATCTGGCTGGGGCATTCTGGCAGCCGAAGCTGGTGCTCATGGATCCGGAGGTGCTGAACACCCTGCCGGACAAGGTGTTCTCCGACGGGATGGCCGAGGTCATCAAGTACGGCTGCATTGCGGACGAAGGCTTCTTTCGCTTGTTGGAGAACTGCGGCAGCCGGGTGCGGGTGATGGAGCACATCGAAACGGTGCTGCACACCTGCTGCGCCATCAAGGCCAATGTGGTGCTGGAGGACGAGCGGGACACCGGGCGGCGGATGCTGCTGAATTTCGGGCATACACTGGGCCACGCCTATGAAAAGGCGGGGCATTACGAGATATGGACCCACGGACAGGCGGTGGCGGCAGGTATGTGCGCGGCTGCGGAGGTGGGGCGGAAGCTGGGAGTTACCCCGGAGGACGTCCCCGAAAAGATACGAACGCTTGTGACGGCCTACGGCCTTCCCGCGCACATTGCGTGCTCCGCGGAGGACTATGAGGCGGCCATTGGAACCGATAAAAAGGGCGCAGGGAATGACATTTCCCTGATTTTACTGGAAGAGATGGGCAGGGCCTGCGCCCGGAAAATGCCGAAGAAAACGGCACTGGAACTTCTGGAAGGATGTGAACAGGCATGACCATTACCATTACGCCCACGCGCCTGAAGGGGCACGTGGTAGCGCCCCCTTCCAAAAGTCAGGCCCACCGGCTGATCATCGCCGCCGCCATGGCAGGGGGCGAGAGCCGGGTGCGGAACGTGGAGCATTCCCAGGACATCGAGGCCACCCTGCGCTGCGTAGAAGAACTGGGGGCCACGGCAAAGTGGGAACGGGACACGGTGGTCATTCAGGGCATGGCCGCCGGACCTATGAGCCGGAACGTCAAAATGGCGTTGCCGCACCTAAACTGCGGCGAAAGCGGCTCCACCCTGCGGTTTTTGATCCCCATTGCACTGGCGGTGCGGGGCGGCGGCGTGTTCACCGGCTCCCCCCGGCTGATGGAGCGGCCCCAGAAGCCTTACCTGGACCTGTTCCACGAAAAGGGGATTCTATTTGAGCGGGACGGCGGGACTCTGCGCTCCTCCGGCACGCTGGAGGCAGGCATCTGGGCGCTGCCTGGCAATGTGTCCAGCCAGTTCTTTACAGGACTTTTGTACGCCCTGCCGTTGCTGGATGGGGAGTCCTATCTCAAAAGTACCACGACGCTGCAGTCCAGCAGCTATCTCGATATGACCCGGGATGCACTGAAGTTTGCGGGTGTGCAGACCGAAGCAGCGGCGGGTCACGGATTTCTGATCAAGGGCGGCCAGACCTATCAGCCCATCCGGGCACGGGTGGAGGCCGACTGGTCCCAGGCTGGGTTCTGGCTGGCGGCCGCCGGACTGGGGAGCAACGTGAGCGTTTCCGGCCTGAGCGGCAACTCCACTCAGGGCGACCGGGTAATCACCGACTGGCGGGACCGGCTGGAGCAGGAGGGCGACGTGGAACTGGATGTCTCTGATTGCCCCGATCTGGTGCCGCCGCTGGCGGCCATCGCCGCCCTGCGGGACGGACAGGTGACCCGCATCGTGAACGCGGGACGGCTGAGAATGAAGGAGAGCGACCGGCTGGTGTCCGTGCGGGAGGAACTGAACCGCATGGGGGCCAACGTGGTGGAGGGAAAAGACTTTCTGGAGATCTACGGCGTGAAGAACCTGAAGGGCGCGGTGACGGAAAGCCACAACGACCACCGCATCGCCATGATGATCGCCATTGCGGCCACCCGGGCCGACGGACCGGTGACGGTGAAAGGCTCGGAATGCGTGGCCAAGTCCTATCCCGATTTCTGGGAGCAGTATGCCCGTCTGGGCGGCGTATTTAAGGAGGAGCGGCGGTGAGATATTCGATTTTCGGCGAAAGCCACGGGCCCGCCATCGGCGTAGTGCTGGAGGATGTGCCCGCGGGGCTGGAGCTGGACTGGAAGTTTATCCGGAGCGAAATGGGCCGCCGCCGGCCGGGAAAGGACGGCCTTTCCACCCAGCGGCAGGAGGCCGACGAGGTGGAGGTGCTCTCCGGCGTATTCAAGGGGAAGACCACGGGGACTCCCCTGTGTGCCGTGATCCGCAACGGCGACCAGAACTTCGGCGACTATGAAAAACTCAGAGACCTGCCCCGGCCCAGCCACGGAGATTATGCGGGATATGTCCGCTACGACGGCTTTAACGACTACCGCGGCGGCGGGCATTTTTCCGGGCGGCTGACGGCGCCGCTGGTGTTTGCCGGGGCGGTGGCCAAGCAAATCTTGATGGCGGCGGGCGTGTTTGTGGGCGCCCATATCTCCTCCATTTACGGCATCAGCGATGCCTGTTTGGAGGAAGTGGAGCAGCTTTACGGTGTGGCGGCCAAGGCGTTTCCCGTGATTGACGATGCGGCGGGGGAGAGTATGCAGGAGGCCATCCGCGAGGCGAGAGAGGACCAGGACTCTGTAGGCGGCAGCATCGAATGCGTGGTGGCCGGCCTGCCCGCCGGGCTGGGCGCGCCCGATTACGGGAAAAACGGGGAGGGAATTTTCTCCCAGTACCTGTTTTCTGTGCCTGGGGTGAAGGCGGTGGCCTTCGGCGCGGGCGTGGCCTTCTCCCTCATGCGGGGGAGCGAGGCGAACGATCCCTTCGTCAAAAAAGACGGGGCTATTGTGACCAAGACCAACCACGCGGGCGGCCTGAACGGCGGCATCACCAACGGGATGCCCATTGTCTTTGAGGTGACCATGCGGCCGACGCCGTCCATCGGCCTCCCGCAGGAGACGGTGAACCTGAAGACCGGCGAAGAGGACGAGGTGGAGATCACCGGGCGGCATGACCCGTGCATCGTGCACCGGGCGGTGCCGGTGATCGAGGCCGCGGCGGCGCTGGCGGCGTGCGAGATGTTGGGAATCTGAAGACTTTCGTGACACGAGCGGCAGGCGAATTGGATAGACGAAAAAGGTCATCTCCGAGCCGGGCAAAGCGCGGCTGAGCACAAGAAGAAGCAGAGACAATCCGCAAAGGATGCCGGAAGGAGAAAGCTGCACCGCGCGGCAGCTCTCCGGGTCAAGGGCCGCAGCCCGTGCACTTTTCGCCCGCTTTTGATGTCAAAAGTGGGGAGAAAACCGCGTCCCCTTGGGGAACAAGTAGTGAAAGAGGAACAAAAATGGATTTCAGACGATATGAGACCGACGAGAATCTTTTGATCCTGGACGGCGGAGCCGTGGTTGGAGAGGTGAAGTACGGGACGGACTGCTCCGTCTGGTATAACGCAGTGATCCGGGCGGACGCGGCGGGGGTAACGCTGGGCCGGTGCGTGAATATTCAGGACAACGCGGTGCTGCACACCGACCCCGGGAAGCCGGTGGTGCTGGGGGACTATGTGACCGTGGGCCACGGGGCCATCGTACACGGCTGCACCGTGGGGGACAACACCATGGTGGGCATGGGCGCGATCTTGCTGACCGGCGCGAAGGTGGGCAAAAACTGCATCATCGGCGCGGGCGCAGTGGTGACCGGGAAGGCGGACATCCCCGATGGCAGTATGGTGATGGGCACGCCGGGCAAGGTGGTGCGCCCCCTGCGTCAGGAGGAGATCGACACGCTGAAGGAGCACGCCGAGGAATACGCGGCACTTGCCCGGCGGTACCGCTGAGCATCCGGGCGACAAAAGACTTGGGGGCGGGAAGATGAGCGAACTGGATACACTGCGGGGCGAGATCGACCGGATCGACCGGGAGATCGTCGCCCTGTTTCAGAAACGGATGGAGACCACCGAAAAGGTGGGCGAGTTCAAAAAGGAAAACGGCCTTCCGGTGCTGGATACAAGCAGAGAGCGGCAGGTGCTGACGCAGAAGGCGGCACTTGCGAAGGACGAGAACGCCAAAATGGACGTGGTGCAGCTTTATGAGTGCATCATGGGCATTTCCCGCCGGCAGCAGCGCCGCTTAGTGCGGGAAGAGCAGGGTGACCCGGATTATGACCGGTATGCCGCGGCCTTCCGGAACCCGAGAGAGCCGGTGAAGGACCCGAAGGTGGTCTATCAGGGGGTGCCCGGGGCGTACAGCGAGGTGGCGTGCATGAAGTTCTTCGGCGACGGTGTGCAGTGCACCGGGCTGGAGCAGTTCGAGGATACGTTCCTTGCCCTGAAGGAGGGGAAGGCGGACTATGCCGTGGTGCCCATCGAGAACAGTTCCACCGGCGCCATCCGCCAGATCTGTGACCTGCTGACTCAATATGAATGCTACATCGTGGGGGAGACCACGGTGCATATCTCCCACTGCCTGATGGCACCGGAAGGGGCGGACTTTTCCACCATCACCCATGTTTACTCCCATGAGCAGGGCCTTTTTCAGAGCGAGCAGTTTTTGAACTGCCACCCGGAGTGGGAGCAGGTGCCGGTCTTCGACACGGCGGGCGCGGCCCGCTATGTGGCGGAGTGCGGCGATGTAAGCAAGGCGGCCATCTGCTCCAAACGGGCGGCGGAGCTGTACGGCCTGACCATTCTGAAGGAGGGCGTGAACCACAACGCCAACAACACCACCCGGTTCGTGGTGGTATCCCCCAAGGTGGAGCTGCGGGAGGGACATGACAAGATCAGCACCCTGTTCCATCTGCCCCACCGGAGCGGCAGCCTGCACGAGATTTTGACCATTTTTGCCGTGAACGGCCTGAACGTGGTGAAACTGGAATCCCGCCCCCTGCCGGGGAAGAGCTGGGAATACCTTTTCTTCCTGGAGTTTGGCGGAAGCATTTCCCAAGAGGGGATGGACGGCATTCTGCACGAGCTTTCCCAGACGGCGGAGGAGTTCCGGGTGCTGGGCAACTTCAAGGGGAATCTGGCATGAGAGAATCGGGACGGAAAAACGTGGTGCTCATCGGCATGATGGGGTGCGGCAAAAGCACCTGCGGCGCGCTGCTTGCCAAAAAACTGGGGCGGAAGCTGGTCGACACCGATCTGGAGATCGAGCGGGAGGCGGGATGCACCATTTCTGCCATTTTTGCGGAGAAAGGTGAGGCCACCTTCCGGAAAATGGAACAGGAAACGGCGGAAAAGCTGGCCAGGCGCATTTCACTGGTGATTGCCTGCGGCGGGGGCCTGCCCCTGCGGGAGGAAAGCATCCGGCCCCTGAAGGAAAGCGGGACAGTGATCTTCCTGCGGCGGGACCCGGGAGAGACCTATGACGGGCTGGATGTGAGCGGGCGGCCCTTGGCCCAGGGCGGGCGGAAGGCATTCCTGGACCGGTTCCGGGACCGGGAACCGGTTTACCGCAAGTGGGCGGACGAAGTGGTGACCGACTTTTCCAGCCCCATGCGCACGGTGGAAGCCATTCTGGAGGTGCTGAAATGAAATTTCTGGTGATCAACGGGCCGAACCTGAATCTGCTGGGCAGCAGGGAACCGGCCATTTATGGGCGGCAGGACTATGCTTATCTCTGCAAACTGGTGCAGGACTACGCCGCAGCGCACGGCAGCACGGCGGCGTGCTTCCAGTCCAACCACGAAGGGGCCATCATCGACGAGATCCAGACAGCAGAGGGAAAGTTTGACGCCATTATCATCAACCCCGGCGCCTACACCCACTATAGCTACGCCATTCACGACGCGCTGAAGTCCGTCGATGTGCCCGCCTTCGAGGTGCATATCTCCGACATTCAGAGCCGGGAGGAGTTCCGGAAAATTTCCGTCACCCGGCCGGCGTGCGTGGGGCAGATCTACGGCCAGGGGCTGAAGGGCTACACCATGGCCATGGACTACTTTCTGGAGAAGGACTGAGGAAATGGAACGGAGAAAGCTGTGCGTGATCGGCGACCCGGTGGAGCACTCCAAGTCGCCCCTGATGCAGAATGCCATGATCGGAGTCCTGGGCATCCCCTATGAATACGGAAAAGTGAAGGTGAGCCGGGGAGAGACGGCGGCGTGGCTGAAAAGGGCGAAAGCGGAAGGCTATGCGGGCTTTAACGCTACCATGCCCCACAAGGTGGACCTTATTCCCCTGATGGACGAGCTGGGGGAGGATGCGAAGACCTTCGGTGCGGTGAACACGGTATGCATTCACTCTGACGGAACGACGGCCGGGTATAACACCGACGGGCGGGGCTTCCTGCGGGCCATTGAGGACCTGGGCGTCTTCCCCGAAGGACTGGAGGCCTGCCTGCTGGGCGCGGGGGGCGCGGCCAAGGCTGTGGCCCTGAAGCTGGCCAAAAGCGGCGCGAAGCGGGTGGCGGTGTGCAACCGGACGCGCGCCCATGCGGAGGCGCTATGCGCCGAGGACGAAACGGGGGTACTGGTCCCCGCCGGATTCGATCTCGAAAGCCTGAAGCGGGAGGCGGGGCGCTGCCGCCTTTTGGTGAACTGCACCAGTCTGGGCATGACCGGGACAAAGGGACAGTTTGAGGACCTGAGTTTTCTGCAGGAGCTGCCGGAGGACAGCGCGGTATACGACCTCATTTACAGCCCGGCGGAGACGGAACTTTTGAAAAAGGCCCGAGCGCTGGGCCATCGGACGGCCAACGGATTGGGCATGCTGCTGTATCAGGGGATTTTTGCGCTGGAGCACTTTGCCGGGGTGAAGATCGACGCCGTGGAAATGAAAAAACGGGTGGAGGAAGTGCTGTGAGCAGAAAAACGGCGCTGGTGACCGGCGCATCCCGGGGCATCGGGGCGGCCATTGCACGGAAGCTGGCGGAGGAAGGCTGCGATGTGGCGGTGAACTATAATCGCTCCCGGGAGCAGGCGGAGGCGCTGGCCTGCGAATTTCAGTCGCTGGGCGTGCGTGCCTTGACGGTGAAGGCCGATGTGGGAAGCTCCGAAGAAGTGTTGCAGATGGTCAACAAAGTGTGGAATGAGTTTTGTCAACTTGACATTCTTGTGTGCAACGCGGGGGTGGCCTGGCAGGGCCTTTTTCAGGACATGACCGACGAGGACTGGCATCGGCTGATGGCGGTGGATCTGGACGGGGTGTTCTACTGCTGCCGGGAGGCGGCAAAGCGCATGATCCCAAGGCAGACGGGCAGCATCGTCACCGTTTCGTCCATGTGGGGCGTGGCGGGCGGCGCCTGCGAAGCCGCCTATTCCGCCGCAAAGGCGGGGGTAATCGGTTTGACCAAAGCGCTGGCGAAGGAGTTGGGACCTTCCGGCATCCGGGTGAACTGCGTGGCCCCCGGGGTGATCGACACCGAAATGAACCGGAACCTTGGCCCTGAGGCACTGGAGGCATTGAAAGACGAGACTCCCCTGGAACGCCTCGGCTCCGGGCGGGACGTAGCCGAGGCGGTGGCCTTTCTGGCATTGGAGAGGGGGAGCTTCTTCACCGGACAGGTGTTGCAGCCCAACGGCGGATTGATTATTTGACTGTAAAATTGTTTATTTTACCGAAAGGACTGCCGGAGACGGCAGTCCTTTGTTGATTTCAACAGTTGACAACTTGGAATGCCAACAGTATAATTGTCAACAACTTAAAGGAGGGAACCACAATGAAGAAGTTCCGCGTTTTATCTCTTGCACTTGCACTGACGCTTTGCTTCTCGCTGACTGCCTGTGGCAATAACGGCGGCGGCAAGGAAAGCTCCGACCCCGGAAGCACCGGCTCCGCCTCCGGCGACACCATCAAGGTGGGCCTGCTGGGCAACACCACCGGCGCAGCCGCCCAGTACGGCAACGCCGTGTTCAACGGTGCAAAGCTGTATGTTGAAGAACTGAACGCCGCCGGCGGCATCAACGGCAAGACCGTCGAGCTGGTGGAATACGACGAAGAGGGCGATGCCGCCAAGGCTCAGACCGGTTACGGATCGCTGGTGGACAGCGGCGTGACCGCCATCCTCGGCTCCGTGCTGACCAGCCCCACCGTGGCGGTGGCTCCTCTGGCCGATGAGGACGGAATGCCCATGATCACCGCTTCCGCCACCGCGACCTCCGTTACCTACAATGAAGAGACCGATACGGTTTACGGGCATATGTTCCGTTCCTGCTTCATCGACCCCTTCCAGGGCAGCACCATGGCCAGCTTTGCCAGCGCAGAGCTGGGCGCAAAGACCGCGGCTATCCTGACCAACAACGGCTCCGCTTATTCCCAGGGCCTGACCGACGCCTTCGTAGAGAAGGCCGCTGAAGTGGGCCTTACTGTCGTGGCGCAGGAGACCTACGCCGGTGACAACACCGTGGACTTCCAGAGCCAGCTGACCAATATCGCCGCCAAGAACCCCGATGTGCTGTTCGTGCCCGACTACTACAACATCGTGGCTCTGGTGGCTCAGCAGGCCGCTTCCACCGGCGTGAAGGCCACCCTGCTGGGCGCAGACGGCTGGGACACTGTGCTGAACTACGTGAACGACGCCTCCGTTCTGGAAAATGCCTACTTCTGCGCGGGCTATTCCGCCAAGGACGATTCCGAGATGGTGCAGGCATTCCTGAAAAGCTATGAGGACAAGTACGGCGCAGAGCCGGATATGTTCGCCGCTCAGGCCTATGACGCCGCCCACATCCTGTGCGACGCCCTGAAGGCTGCGGAGGATCAGGGCCTTGAGACCGGAAGCGCGGAATATAAGGACGCTGTGACGGCGGCCATGAAGGCCACCGATGCCGACTTCGTTACCGGCCACGTGATCTATGACGAGTACAATAACCCGCAGAAGACCGCCGCGATCATCAACATCAAGGGCGGTGAGTACGAGTTCTGGGGCCGCTATTGATCCCGGAGCCACAACCAAATCGGTAAAACGGGGGGAAGAATCACTTCTTCCCCCCGTTTCAGCCTAAATACGGGCTACCGGTACACGGCCCCTGGCGATGGGAGAGATCGGGAGCTGTGTACCGCTTGCCCGGCGCGAAGGGGGAAGGAGAGACCCCCGAACTTGAAAGGAGGTTTGGAACATGCTGTTTCTGTCACAGCTGATCAACGGGATCCAGCTTGGCTCCATCTACGCCCTGGTGGCACTGGGGTACAGCATGGTCTACGGCGTTATCCTGCTGCTGAACTTCGCCCACGGCGACATTATTATGGTGGGCGGCTACATTGCCATGGTGATCATCGCCTCCGGCTTTTCCCCGCTGCTGGCGGTGCCGGCGGCCATCGTGGGGTGCGTGATCCTGGCCTGCGTGATCGAAAAGCTTGCCTACAAGCCCCTTCGGTCGGCCCCCCGCATTTCCCTGCTGATCACCGCCATCGGCGTTTCCCTGCTGCTGCAGAACCTGTGCCAGCGCATTATGGGCTCCAGCAGCTATCCCTTCCCCAATACCAGCATCATCCCCGCGGGCAGCGTGAGTCTGGGGGGGCTTTCCATCAGCTATACGGCCATCGTGACCATTGTGGTGACGGTGGCGGCCATGATCGTCCTGACCATTCTGGTGCAGAAAACCAAAATGGGCAAGGCCATGCGGGCCGTTTCGGAAGATATGGGCGCGGCCCAGCTGATGGGCATCAACCTGAACCACACCATCACCTTTACCTTCGCCGTGGGTGCGGGACTGGCGGGCATTGGCTCCATCCTCTACTGCTGCCGGTACCCCATCGTCAGCCCCACCATGGGTTCGCTGCTGGGCCTGAAGGCCTTTGTGGCCGCAGTGCTGGGCGGCATCGGCTCCATCCCCGGGGCCATGCTGGGCGGTCTGGCCATCGGACTGTGCGAGGTGCTGGTGACCTCGCTGGGTCTGTCCGCATGGACGGACGCGGTGGTGTTCGCCATTCTGATCGTGGTGCTGATCGTCCGGCCCACCGGCTTTATGGGCCGGGCCATGACGGAAAAGGTGTAAGGGGGTGCCGGAGATGAAAAAGAATTACCGGCGCATTCCCATGCCTGTGCGGTACCTCATCAACACGGTGTTGCTGGTCCTGTTCCTGGTCGCAGGCAACGCGGCCATTCAGGGCGGCATGGTGAATCGGACCACCAACAACCTGCTGCTGCAGATCGGCGTTTACATTATCATGGCGGTGTCCCTGAACATCGCCACGGGTTATCTGGGCCAACTGCCGCTGGGCCACGCGGGCTTTATGGCCGTGGGGGCCTATGTGGGGGCCCTGTTCTGGAAGGGCATGGTGAACACCCTGCCCGGCGGGGCGAACATGATCGTGGGTATTCTGCTGGGCGGCCTTGCCGCCGGTGTGGTGGGCCTTCTGATCGGCATCCCCGCTCTGCGTCTGAAGGGCGACTATCTGGCTATTCTGACCTTGGGCTTCGGCGAGATCATCCGCATTGTGATCATCAACCTGGCCCAGTTCACCGGCGGTACCGCCGGATTGAAGAACATCCCCCGCTACTCCAACTTTACGGTGGTGTACATCTTTGTTATCCTCACCTGCTTTTTCATCCACACCATGATGAAGTCCCGGCATGGGCGGGCCATCCTGTCCATCCGGGAAAATGAGATCGCCGCGGAATCCTGCGGTATCAACACCACGTACTACAAGGTAATGGCCTTTGCCGTGTCCGCCCTCTTTGCCGGCATCGCCGGGGCACTGTTCGCGGGGATCCAGGGCTCGCTGTTCCCAGCGGCCTTCGGCTTCATGGACTCCATCAACGTGCTGGTGATGGTGGTGCTGGGCGGCATGGGTTCCATGCTGGGTTCGGTGGTGGCGGCCACGGTGCTGACCGCCCTGCCGGCGCTGATGCAGTTTTTGTCCAACTACCGCATGATCATCTACGCGCTGCTGCTGGTGGTGGTGATGATCTTCAAGCCCTCCGGATTGTTCGGTACCTATGACTTCTCCCTGTCCCACGTGCTGGAGAAGGTCCTGAACATCGGATACGGCAAGGAGAAAAAGGAGGCGGAAGGGCAATGAAACAGGAGCGGACCAAGCTGGTGCCCGTCCCCAGCCCCAACATCATCCCGGAGCGGGATGTGGATAAGACCCCCATTCTGGAGGTCCAGCATCTGGGCATCGATTTCGGCGGCCTGACCGCCGTGGACGACTTCAACATGGCCATCGGCCGGACGGAAATTGCCGGACTGATCGGCCCAAATGGCGCGGGAAAGACCACGGTATTTAACCTGCTGACCAAGGTGTATCAGCCCACCCGGGGCACCATCCTGCTGGACGGCATGGACACCCACGGCATGACCACCACCCAGGTAAACCACCTGGGCATCGCCCGCACCTTCCAGAATATCCGGCTGTTTGCGAACCTCTCGGTGGAGGATAACGTGAAGATCGGCCTGCACAACCAGATCCGCTACAGCATGGCGGAGGGAATGCTGCGCCTTCCAAAATTCTGGAAGAGCGAAAAGCAGGCCAGAGAGCGGGCACTGGAGCTTTTAAGCATTTTTGACATGCAGGACCTGGCGGATCATCAGGCGGGCTCACTCCCCTACGGTGCGCAAAGCGTACCTGGGCGGATAAAAAAGACGAGAAAAGCGTGCGCTGTCAAATGGACAGCGCACGCTTTT
>CAKUEI010000026.1 GCA_934646175.1 uncultured Oscillospiraceae bacterium | reverse complement strand
GTGCGTCTTTTATGAACATTCCTCCGCTGCCGAGGTCTACGGCGTGGAGTGCATGATCGGCTGCATGCTGGAGGCCAAGATCAGTGTCAACGCGGCGGTCCATCTAGCCTGCGCCAAGCAGATCATCACCAAGATCGACCTGGACGGCCCCGTGCTGTGCAGCGAGGACCCCATCCTGGGCGGCGCGGTGTTCAACGAGCGGGAGATCACCGTCTCCAACGACCCAGGTCTGGGCATCCATGGCATTCAAGGGATTCGCTATCTGGCAGACTGATACCATTTCTGTGTTGTCTGCGTTTTACAAGGTGCGCCCAATTGATTCTACCAGCATAGTCAAGTAAAGAAAACGCAGAACCATGAGGAATACTATAATTGATGCAAAGATCGGTCCGACAGTAGGCGTATCTATTTGTTGGACCGATTTTTACTTTGAGATTTGGCGGAATATACAATCTCAAGATATACGAGGTAGACATTAGGTAAGCTGATAGAAAGGCGACTGTAAAATTGTTTGTCATATATATTGTGCTTGTGATCTAATTAAAAATTGTTTGATATACACGATATCATAGTATGTATATTTATGATTCAGACAAAAAACAAAAGAGAAATAAAATTTTTGTTGAGATTATTGCCGAAAAGATGTATAATAACTTCAGCAAAACTGGAAACGATTCCAGGAACATTTCCAGAATAAAGTCAATGTAAAATTATTAGGAGGTCAATGGAAATGAAAAGAAGACTCTTTGCACTCGGTTTAGCCGCTACATTGTCTTTGTCACTGCTGAGTGGTTGTGGTACAAAACCATCCACGCCCAGCGACACAGGAAGCTCTGGCAACGATTCCGCCGGCGGAAAAGTGTACTACCTGAATTTTAAGCCTGAGCAGGATGCTCAGTGGCAGGAACTGGCCGACCTGTACACCAAGGAGACCGGCGTGGAGGTCACCGTCCTTACCGCCGCTTCTGGCAACTATGAGACCACTCTGAAGTCCGAGATGGCCAAGACCGATGCTCCCACCCTGTTCCAGGTCAACGGCCCCGTGGGCCTGGCCGCTTGGAAGGACTACTGCTATGACCTGACCGGCTCTGACATTGCCAGCCAGCTCACCAGCGAGGAGTTCGCCCTGATGGACGGGGACAAGATGGCGGGCATCGGCTACGTTATCGAGACCTACGGCATCATCTACAACAAGGCTCTGCTGGAGCAGGCCGGCTACTCCGCCGACGACATCAAGAGCTTTGCCGATCTGAAGAAGGTGGCCGAGGACATCACCGCCCGCAAGGACGAGCTGGGCTTCTCCGCCTTCACCTCCGCCGGCATGGATGGCTCCTCCGACTGGCGCTTCAAGACCCACCTGGCCAACCTGCCCATCTACTATGAGTACAAGGCTGACGGCATCAGCTCCACCGACGCCATCAAGGGCACCTACCTGGACAACTACCGCCAGATCTGGGACCTGTACATCAACAACGCCACCTGTGAGCCCACTCTGCTGTCCACCAAAACCGGCGACGACGCCGTGGCCGAGTTTGTGACCAACAAGGCCGTGTTCTATCAGAACGGCACCTGGGCCTACAACGACGTGGCCGAGCTGGGCGACGACAACCTGGGCATGCTGCCCATCTACATCGGCGTGGACGGCGAGGAGAAGCAGGGCCTGTGCACCGGCACCGAGAACTACTGGTGCGTCAACGCCAAGGCCTCCGAGGCCGACATCCAGGCCACCCTGGACTTCATGAACTGGTGTGTCACCTCTGAGGTGGGCACCACCGCCATGTGCGGCGGCGAGGGCGCCATGCCCTCCGGCCAGCCTGGCATGGGCTTTGTGATCCCCTTCCAGGGCAACCTGGAGTCCAGCAACCCCCTGGTGAACATCGGCAACCAGTATGTGGCCGACGGCTATGAGCCCGTGTCCTGGAACTTCGCCACCATGCCCTCTGAGGAGTGGAAGAACGGCGTGGGCTCCGCTCTCACCACCTATGCCGCCGACCAGACCGATGCCAACTGGGCCGCCGTGGTGACCGCCTTCGTGGACGGCTGGGCCGCCGAGGCGGCTGCCGTCAACGGCTGATTGGAACCCTATCTCTGAAAACAACGCTTTGACAGCGGGCGGGCGTTTGCCTGCCCGCTGTCTCCATTTCATCCTACTGACTGATTTATGTAAGGAGGCTTTTCTTTGGAAAAGGCAATCAAGCGGTATTTTCCCATCTTCCTCCTGCCCACCCTGGCCGCGTTCACCATCGGCTTCATCGTGCCCTTCCTCATGGGCATCTGGCTGTCCTTCTGCAAGTTTACCACGGTGACCGACGCCACCTTCAACGGGGTGGAAAACTATGTCCGGGCCTTTCAGGACACCATATTCCGTCACGCCTTCTGGTATACCGCCCTGTTTGCGGTGGTTTCCCTGGTGGTCATCAACATCATCGCCTTCCTGATCGCCCTGGCCCTGACCCAGAAGATGCGGGGTACCAACATTTTTCGCACCGTGTTCTTCATGCCCAACCTCATCGGCGGCATCGTGCTGGGCTACATCTGGCAGCTTATCTTCAACGGCATCCTGGCAGCCTACTCCACCGCCCTCAATCTTAACGAGTGGTACGGCTTTGCCGGATTGGTCATCCTGGTGTCCTGGCAGCAGATCGGCTATATGATGATCATTTACATCGCCGGGCTCCAGTCCATCCCCGGCGATGTGATCGAGGCCGCCCAGATCGACGGCGCCAGCGGCCCTAAGCGGCTGTTCAAGGTGACCATCCCCATGATGATGCCCTCCATCACCATCTGCACCTTCCTTTCCCTGGTCAACGGCTTCAAGCTCTTTGACCAGAATCTGTCCCTAACCGCCGGCGAGCCCGCCAAGATGTCCGAGATGCTGGCTCTGAACATCTTCAACACCTTCTACGGCCGTACCGGCTGGGAGGGCGTGGGCCAGGCCAAGGCCGTGATCTTCTTTATTCTGGTGGTTGGCATCGGTCTGCTTCAGCTCCGGGCCACCCGCTCCAAGGAGGTACAGCAATGAAACAAAAACAAGCCCATCTCAGCCGCTTGGGCACCGGCCTGTTCTCCTTTTTGTGCATCGTCTATGTGCTGCCCATCGTGGTGGTGCTAATGAACTCCTTTAAGAAAAAGTCCTACATCAGCCTGGAGCCCTTCCAGCTGCCCAATGAGACCACCCTCACAGGCCTAGACAACTACACCGCCGCCATCGACCAGTACGGCTTTCTGGATGCGGTGGGCTGGACGGTGTTCATCACCGTGGGCTCGGTGCTGGTCATCCTCATCTGCACCTCCATGTGCGCCTGGTATATTACCCGGGTGAAGACCCGGGTCACCAAAGCCATCTACATCCTGTGCGTCTTCTCCATGGTGGTCCCCTTCCAGATGGTCATGTTCACTCTCTCCCTGGTCACCGACCGGCTGGGTCTGGGCACCCCCTGGGGTCTCATCATCATCTACTTGGGCTTTGGCGCGGGGCTGGCGGTGTTCATGTTCTGCGGCTTTGTCAAGTCCATCCCCATTGAGATCGAGGAGGCCGCCATGATCGACGGCTGTTCACCCATCCGGACCTTCTTCTCGGTGGTTCTGCCCATCATGAAGCCCACCTACATCTCCGTGGGCATCTTGGAGACCATGTGGATCTGGAACGACTTCCTGTTGCCCTACCTGACCCTGGATCTGAAAAAGTACAAAACCATCTCTATTGTGATACAATATATGAAAGGCTCCTACGGCCGGGTTGACATGGGTGCCATTATGGCCGCCCTCATCATGGCGGTAATCCCTGTGATCGTATTTTACCTGTCCTGCCAGAAGTACATTATCAAAGGCGTGGCCACGGGTGCGGTCAAGGGGTAACGGGGCTGTATCACATGGAATATTGGAAGTGATGCTATGACGATAAAAGATATTGCGCGTCTTTCGGGATATGGGTTAGGTACTGTATCCCGGGTTCTGAATAATCATCCAGATGTCAGTAAGAAGGCTCGAGAACGTATTCTGGCTGTAGTACATGAGCAGGGATTTGAGCCAAACGCTAATGCAAAGTATCTGAAGACGCAGGCACAATCGTCCGTTGCCGTATTGGTAAAAGGATCTCAAAACTTCTTGTTTGCTGGAATTTTGGAACGTGTGCAGGATCTTTTTCGAAACAACGGTGAAGAGATTTATGTGGCCTATCTGGATGAGGAGGCCGACGAAGTACAGTATGCAGTGCAGTTAGTCAAGCTCCGTCGGCCCAAAGGAATTATTTTCCTTGGAGGGGACTTGGACTGTTTTCGACGAGAATTTCATCCAATTACGGTTCCTTGTGTGTTGCTGACCAATGACGCCCATGCTTTAGGTTTTGAAAATCTATCTAGCTTCTCCACAGATGACACCGCATCTGCAGAGGCTGTTATTGAGTACCTATACCGTCATGGACATCAGAAGATCGGTGTGTTGGGAGGAAACCTGGCGGTTGAGCAAATTAGTGTTAAACGCCTCCGGGGTGTTGAGGCTTGTATGAGGCGGTTAGGGTTGCCTTTTGCCCCTAAAGCTAACCATGTCCCATGTCGGTTCTCCATGGCAGATGGATATGCGGCGGCAAAAGAGCTACTGGGGCGAGAGCCGGATATCACTGCCCTGTTTGCACTGGGCGATGTTATTGCTTTAGGGGCTATGCGTGCCATATGCGATTTGGGACTGAGGATCCCGGATGATATCTCGATCGTAGGTTATGATGGAATTGATGCTGCTAACTTCTGTATCCCCCGACTGACAACCGTTAGACAGGATGCCGCGGAGCTGGCAGCCCGGGGAGTACAAACCTTACTCCAGGCGATTCATTACAAAACAACTCCGGTTTATGAAACAATTGATTTTGAATTAGTGGAACGTGAAAGCGTTTCTTTTGTGGAAACAAGATAGCAGAGTCACAGAAAGGTTGGTGTTGATATGCGAAGTGCCGGCGTTCTGATGCCAATCACTTCATTACCCTCACCGTGGGGAATCGGAACTTTGGGGAGATCTGCCAGAGAGTTTTTAGACTTTTTGGCAGAAAGTGGTCAGACTTATTGGCAGTTATTGCCCATTGGACCTACTGGCTATGGCGACTCTCCATACCAACCTTTTTCCTCCTATGCAGGGAACCCCTATTTGATTGATCTAGATGATTTGGCCAAGGTGGGATTATTATTGCCCGAAGAGTACCAAGGCATCCAGTGGAGTACAAATCCCGCCCGTGTAGACTATGGATTGTTGTATCAAAAACGTTTCCAGGTACTCAAAAAAGCAGTGGATCGGCTTTGGGCCAATAACAAACAAGCGGTGCAGTGTTTTTGCGATAAAGAAAGTTATTGGCTGGAAGATTACTCCCTTTTCATGTCTTTAAAAAGTTATTTTGGAGGAAGACCTTGGAAAGAGTGGCCGGAAGAACTTCGACACAGGGAAAGAGAATCAATGTCACATGCCAAGGCAGAGATGGAATCTGATATTCTCTTTTGGAAAGGCGTACAGTTTTTGTTTTTTGAGCAGTGGGAACGGCTGAAAAGTCTGGCGGAAGCCAAAGGGATATCTATCATTGGCGATATTCCTATTTATGTGGCGGAAGACAGTTCGGATGTATGGGCACATCCGGATCAGTTCCAGATGGACGCTGATCTGCATCCTACCCGGGTGGCTGGTTGCCCACCGGATGGCTTTTCTGCAGATGGCCAGTTGTGGGGCAATCCTCTTTTTAATTGGGAGCAGATGCGGGCAGATGGCTATCACTGGTGGTTGCACCGTATTTCTTTCCAGTTTAGGTTTTATGATGTGCTTCGTATCGATCATTTCCGGGGCTTTGATGCTTACTATGCTATTCCGGCTTCTGCTGAGACAGCCAAAGAAGGTACATGGGAAGCTGGGCCTGGGTTGGACTTTTTCCGTGCAGTGGAGAAGGTAATTGGTCAGCGGCCCATCATTGCAGAGGATCTTGGCTTTCTTACCCCCTCGGTACATCAACTTTTGAAGAACACCGGCTATCCTGGAATGAAGGTGCTGGAGTTTGCCTTTGATAGCCGGGATGGGGGAGGGCGAACATATCAGCCCCATAATTACCCTACCAATTGTGTTGCCTATGTCGGTACCCACGACAACGACACTGCTTTAGGGTGGATTAGTACCGCAAACCCAGAAGATGTAGCATTGGCTCGCGAATATTTGCATCTTGATTCTATTGAAGGAGAAAATTGGGGAATGATGCGAGCTATTTGGAGTAGTACTGCCGATTACGCCATTGTTCAAATGCAGGATCTGCTAGGGCTTAGCTCAGAGGGGCGGATCAACACCCCCTCTACGCTGGGGGGTAACTGGCAGTGGCGGGCGCTGCCCGGCTTTGATAGCCCGGCTCTAGCCAAACGCCTGCTGCGGCAGATGAAGCTCTATGAGCGCCTGCCCCAGGAAAGGAAGGGAGAAAAGTCATGAGCATCCAACCTTATTTGGATACCTATTTGACAAGGCATGGGGTCAGCCTGGACACGAGCTCCGACCGGGAGCTGATGTACGCCCTGACCGCCGCGGTGCGTGATCTACAAAAGCCCATGGGCCACGCCCAGGGGAAGCGGAAACTGTACTATTTTTCCGCGGAATTTCTGGTGGGGCGGCTGCTGAGGGCCAACCTCATCAACCTGGGCCTACTAGAGGATGTGGAGGCTCTACTGGCCGCTCACGGCCGCTCCTTGGCCCAGATTGAGGATCAGGAACCGGAGCCTTCCCTGGGTAACGGCGGGCTGGGCCGCCTGGCCGCCTGCTTTCTGGACTCCATCGCCTCCCTGGGAATCAACGGGGACGGTGTGGGCCTCAATTACCACTATGGCCTGTTCCGTCAGCGGTTGGACACTGGCCGGCAGACTGAGATGCCCGACCCCTGGATTGCGCCGGAGTCCTGGCTGCTGGATACCGGGGTGTCCTACCCGGTAAAGTTCGGGAGCTTCTCTCTGAACGCCAGACTGTACGACCTGGAGATTCCCGGCTATGAGAATGGCATTTGCAACCGATTGCACCTCTTTGACGTGGAGCAACCCGCCCACCCCCCCAAGGATGGCATCCAGTTTGACAAAACGGACATCTCCCACCACCTGACCTCCTTCCTCTACCCCGATGACAGCGACGAGACGGGGCGGCTGCTGCGACTATACCAGCAGTACTTCATGGTTTCCGCTGGTGCCCAACTGATTCTGCAGGAACTGGAGGAGCGGGGGCACGCCCTGGAAGAGCTGGACAAGTACGCCGTTGTCCACATCAACGACACCCACCCATCCATGGTGATTCCGGAGCTCATTCGTCTGCTAACCGAGCGAGGGGTGGAGCTAGAGCGGGCCATGGATCTGGTAGAGCGTACCTGTGCCTACACCAACCACACCATCCTGGCCGAGGCCCTGGAGAAATGGCCTGCCTCCTATCTGGAACAGGTGACCCCCCAGCTACTGCCTTTTATCCGTGCCCTGGATGAGCGGGCCCGGAAACGCAGCGATGCCCCCGAGCTTGCCATCTGGGATGCGCACGATGTCATCCACATGGCCCACATGGATATCCACAGCAGCGCCAAGGTCAACGGTGTGGCCGAGTTGCACACCGAAATCCTGAAAAATACGGAGTTGCACTCTTTCTATGTGCTCTACCCAGAGAAGTTCAACAATAAAACAAACGGTATCACCTTCCGCCGCTGGCTGATGGGCTGCAACCCTGCTCTCTCCGATCTCATCACCCAGGCCATTGGCCCGGAGTGGAAGCGGGATGCGGGAAAGCTGGAGGGGCTGATGGACCACATGGAGGACAGCGCTCTCCGTGAGCAGTTGCTGTCCGTCAAGGGGGAAAACAAGACGAAACTGGCCCGGTGGCTGAAGGGGCGCGGGACGGAGATTACCCCCGATAGCATCCTGGACATCCAGATCAAGCGGCTGCACCAGTATAAGCGCCAGCAGATGAATGCTTTGTATGCAATCTGGAAGTATCTGCAGATCAAGGAGGGCCGTACCCCAACCCGGCCGGTGACTATGGTGTTCGGTGCCAAAGCCGCCCCTGCCTATACCCTAGCCAAGGACACCATCCACCTGCTTTTGTGCCTGAGCAGGCTCATCGACCAGGACCCTCAGGTGTCCCCCTGGCTGAAGCTGGTGATGGTGGAAAACTACAATGTCTCCTCCGCCGAGCTCCTGGTGCCCGCCTGCGATGTGTCCGAGCAGATCTCCTTGGCATCCAAGGAGGCCAGTGGTACCGGCAACATGAAGCTCATGGCCAACGGTGCTGTCACCCTGGGTACGTTGGACGGGGCCAATGTGGAGATCTCCCGGCTGGTGGGGGAGGAGAACATCTACATCTTCGGCCGCTCGGCTGATGAGGTCATTGACCTCTATCAGAATAGCGCCTACCGTAGCAGCGACTACTGGCAGAAGCCAGAGGTGGAGCGTCTGGTGGACTTCATCATCAGCCCCCAGCTGCTGACCATGGGTGATGCCCAGAGCCTTAGCCGGCTCTACAAGGACTTTATTTCCAAAGACTACTTTATGGCCCTTTTAGACCTGGAGGACTATATTGCGGTGAAGGAGCGTTGCCTAACCGACTACGAGGACCGGGACGCCTGGAGCCGCAGGATGCTGGTCAATATTGCCCGCTCTGGATTCTTTTCCTCCGATCGTACTATCGCAGAATATGACCAGGATATCTGGCATTTAAAATGAAAGCCATCTCAGAAAGGAGTGCTTATTATGTCTGAAGTCAGTTTACAGCATATTGAAAAAGTATATCCACACAGCGAGAAAAAGAAAAGTAATCTCAAGGTAACGGACGAAGGCGTTCTCGCGGTGCAGGACTTCAACCTGAATATCAGTGATCGGGAATTCATTGTATTAGTCGGGCCCTCCGGTTGCGGAAAATCTACCACGCTGAGGATGGTGGCAGGATTGGAGGAGATCACCAGGGGTGAGCTCTATATTGACGGAAAACTGGTCAACGATGTGGAACCTAAGGATCGAGACATCGCTATGGTGTTTCAAAGCTATGCCCTATATCCCCACATGACGGTGCGGGGCAATATGGAATTTCCACTGAAACTCCGCAAGTTACCTAAGGAGGAGATCGACCGTCGTGTGAATCAGGCGGCGGAGATCCTGGGAATTACGGAATATCTAGAGCGCAAGCCTAAGGCGCTGTCAGGTGGCCAGAGGCAGCGGGTGGCCATTGGCCGAGCTATTGTACGAGAGCCCAAAGTTCTACTCATGGACGAACCCTTATCTAATTTGGATGCCAAGTTGCGTAACCAGATGCGCGCTGAGATCATCAAGCTACGCCAGCGTATCAATGCCACATTCATCTATGTTACCCACGACCAGACCGAGGCAATGACCTTAGGTGACCGCATTGTTATCATGAAAGACGGTGTTATCCAGCAAATTGGAACACCTCAAGAGGTTTTCGATCACCCGGTCAACCTCTTTGTAGCAGGTTTTATAGGGGTCCCACAGATGAACTTCTACGATGCGGAGTTAAAGAGGGATGAAGACGGCGTATATTCTGTTTTGATGGGCGGTATTCGAGTAGTGCCTACTGTCGAGAAACAAGAAAGGTTGTATCAAGCTAGTGTACCCCCCCAAGAGATTATTCTCGGTGTCCGGCCTGAGCACATTATGCTGTTGGAGAATGGTGAACATGGGGTGCATGGCAAGGTAGAAGTCTCAGAGATGATGGGGAGTGCGGTCCATCTTCATGTGGATATCAATGGTCGGGATAGCATTATTGTTGCCCAGACCTCGGGTATGGATGGAGCCCAGTATATCCCTTCGGAAAGTGGCACTTCCATTTCGTTTATTTTTGGCGGAAATGTGGTCCACCTATTTTCTAAAAAAGACGGTCATAATTTGGAATTTTAATTACACAACAGATATAACAAATATGGGGCAGGAGACAACAAAAGCGTTGGATCCTGCCCCATATAGCACCGAGAATTACTTTTTAAGGTAAACTATGATCCAATCTCAACCATTCTTTTTCATTTGCTTAATAGTATCGTATAGCGCTGCAAAACGGCTGCTGAGCCGATCTTCTTCATAATTACTGATTTCTTTTTTCAAAAGACAAACTGTCCGGGCAGTTTCTTTGCGGTTGTATTTCTTTGGCCACCGCTCGTACCCCGTTGATTAACCTTCTGCCATTTTCGCCTGAATATCGGCCAGCAAATTAATCATAGTCATTTGTTGCAAAGATTGAAAGCCAAACCCGGGCTTTCGGTGTGTCCATGGAAATCATGCTTAAGGTTGCGGAAGTGCTGGAAATTCCAGTCTCCAAACTGTTTGAAGATTAAAAAATCTCACGGCGAGACCTGATTCCGACAGAAATTGTGTCTCACCGCGAGATTTATTTTATTCCCCGTAATACAAGGGATGTCCAATGGAGGTAAAGCCCTCCAGGCCGGTGATCACCACATTATTTTGGCTGAACGCACAGTGGATGATGAGCATGTTTCCACTTTCATCTCTGCCACCTACGATTCCCACATGCTCATCATCGGGATAGAACACCAGATCGCCGGGCTGGGCCTCATTCCACGAGATGGGGGTACAGTAGGTGTGCTGCATGTGGACACCGCCGCCGTGGCCTATGACGTACTCTCCATCCGTGACATTGTAAAATACCCAATCGACAAATAGCGATAGGTAACCCTTTGATACTATCTCCAGGTTTTCCCCCGCTCCACACCGTGCGTGAACCTTTCAGCTCACACGGCGTTCCATCGTAAGTTGAAATGAAAATCACCAATGAAAATTACAACCGCTCTTTTTAATAAGATGTATAGGATTGAAATTCGGGCAGTTGCAGCCATCTGCGAAGTCTATTTAGTGTTCTCAGTTGTTTGCTGTCAGGTTTCAGTTTCAGCATATAATGTGCAATCGTATCTGGCTGTGTTGCATGAAGTAAGCGGTGGACTTCATCTGTTACTAACACCAGATTTCCGTATTTGTCATCTCCGCCGAAGTGCCTTGGTATGCGGTGATGACAGTGCATATGCCCCAATTCCAGCGGCTGTTTAGTCACATAGCAGCGTCCCATTTGCCCGCAGTAGAGCGATAGGCGATTGTCATTGTACTCAACACTCCTATCCATGATGGGGTTTCTCATCATTTCTCTTAGGATTGAAATGTTGACGCATGAGAGGCTTTTATGGATTTCGGCTCGCCCTTCTGGGGTGTAACGATTGACTTTCTTCGGCTTGAACATGGGGGCTTTGTGTTTAAGATACCCTATCGGTATCAATGCCCGTCCATATACATACCGAAGCATTTTGCTGTTTCCATACCGTTCAGCAATATAACTGGGGAGTTTATCCCCCGATTTTTGCGTATATCTTCGCAGGCGTGCATTTAGTTCGTGTTTGACCAGAAAGGCTATTTTACGCATATCCAGAGTTATATTTGTTGCGATACGATAGTAATTGTGGATGCCCAGCACATAGGCGTTATAGGCATCTACGGCACGGCTCCCATCATTTGTATCTGCCGGGTGTGCCATTGCTCTGGTATGCTGCTGAACCTTTGATTTCATTGCCTGATATGCCTTATCTGTCATCCCAGAGTAAACTGTGTACCCTGGTGACCCGTTGGCTTTTTTCCCTTTTTGACGCACTCTGATTTTGATGCCCAGAAATTCAGTGTAATGCTTTTTCAAGTTCACTATCCCCGACTTTTCAGGACTAATGTCTAATCCGAGACGCGCTTTCAGCCATTGCTGTGTGGCGGCAAATAGCTTTACCGCATCACTGCGCTTGCGGCAAAGAATTTTGAAGTCATCCGCATATCGGACAATCCAACATTCTTTTAACTGCGTGCTTTGCAATGCGCGATAAGTCTTTCCTCTACTCGCTGTTCCGTTTGGCGCAATGGTAACCGCATATTGATGGTGTGTGGGTATAGTTTCCCATTGACTGGAAATCCACCAATCCAATTCATTCAGTACCACATTTGCCAGCAACGGCGAGATGATGCCGCCTTGCGGCGTTCCCCGTTCTGGGAAGCCGATTTCTGCGACTTCTGCCTTTAGCATAGCTGACAAGATGGAGAGCAAGGTTTTATCCCGAATACCCATCTGCCAAAGCTGTTTCAGCAGTTTCCCATGCTGGACATTATCAAAGAACCCTTTAATATCAATGTCCACCACAAAGTGCAGTCCACTGCGCTGTACGAATTTGTAAACTTGTGCGATGGCGTGTTCTGCACTTCTACATGGGCGAAAACCGTTATTCCGTTCATGGAATTTCGCCTCACAAATTGGCTCCATTACTTGGAGGACGCATTGCTGTATCAATCTGTCCATGATGGTCGGAATACCCAGCGGTCTTGTTTTACCGTTGGCTTTTGGAATTTCCACACGTCTTACCGGTTGGGGAATATAGTGTTTTAATCTGGTGCGTATATAGGTTATCAGGCTATCTTCCTGCCACTTGGACAGGTCTTTGATTGTTTTTCCATCCACGCCGGGTGTATGACTTCCTGTATTTTTCTTGATATTGCGATAGGCCAGCATGATATTTTCTTCTGAGAGAATAATTGTCATCAATTTTCTGAACACTTTGTTTTCTTTGCTCTGTGTGTATAAAGTGTCCTGTACACCCTGAAAATCATAATACTCAGCGTTTCGGATTTTCTGCACTTTCTGTTCTTTCGTTGCGGTTGGCAAAGTCGGCATCCTCCTCTTTCCCGAGAAGTGGCCTTTCTTAGTCATACTCGAACCTTTGCATTTTTCATTCTGATTTGTTCTTTCAATCTACGACTAATGCCTATCCCTCCACCGCTTATTATCACGGTTTCATCGGTACTATGACATCGCTCTCGGTTAGATAAAGGCGGGTTATACCTTGCGGCTTTCCCTCGCCAACACTTCATTGCACGCAAATGTTCCATGTTCTAACCTTTCCACGTTCCGATATTCCTATCTTTTTCATGGCGTCTTTAGGTGTGTCCTTTAAGCCTGTACGCTTGGCCGTGCCTGTAACACGGCAGGGTGTTTTATCCCAGACTAACCTTACTCCACCCCACGTACCCCGCGCTTGGCGGTCATGGCATTTCTACCATGTCTGCATTTAGACCCGTACACTCGGACATTCGTCGGCAGGTCACGAACCTGCATTCTCACCATGGACGCTTTATAGACCCCCGGCCTATAACCTACACACGCCACCTCTGGCGCACTTTCCTCGCTCTGGGAAACTCCCAGCGTTAGGGTAGCTCTCAGCCGTCTTTAGCGGGCTTTACACGGTTTGGCGTTTGCGCACCTCTCCGCATACCGCGAGCTTAGGGGAGCGTTTCAGGGCGTTACCCCGTCATTCCACTTCTTGGAATATCAGTTCTATGAAACTTTATCTGGCTCCTTTCAATCCTTATTTTTTGTTTCACGCCTAACCTTTTCAGTTAGGAACGTGTCGCACAGCCGCTGCAATCAAAGCTGGTGCTGGGAGAGCTGCCGCCCCACACATAGGGATAGCCGATGTACTTTTCGGCCTCTTTCAGCATGACGGCAAACTGTTCATCCTCCAAAGCCTCCGGGGGAACGTCATAATAGGTCGGTTCTTTCAGGGTGGAGGCGTGGGGGTACTGGCTGCCGGAAAACAGGTCGGGCCGGTTGCCCAGCGTGGACATATACAGGGAATAGGCACTTAGGGTTTCCTCGTCCATGATGTAAACCGGCACATGGGACAGGTTGAAATTTTCCAGCGTCACGGTGCAGATGTAATAGTCATACGGTACTTCTACTTCATACTCGTATTCCTCGGTTGAGGTTTCGCCGGTGTCCGGGTCTGTGACCATCCGCGTCCCTGTCCGGGTTTCCGTGCGGTAGCGCACCTCTTTGACAACGGTTTCCGTCAGGATGTATTGCTTGTCGAACAGCATTTGCAGGTCGCTTCGCACATCCCCAATGATAAACTGTCCGTCATGGAGCGCCGACAGAATGGAGATCAGCACATAGGGGTCATGCTCGATGCTGTCAAGGTCAAAGTGGTACTCGTCATAGTCATGGGTGGCCTCGTAGTTGTCCAGATATGCTTGCAGCTCGGCTTCCAGTGTAGCGTAGGCATCCTCGGCAGCCAGCATATCGCTGTCCTCGGAAAAGTAGGAGGACGCCGCAATGCCGCTTCCGGCGCTGCCGAACATGGCGGTGCAGGATTGCAGGCCGGTCAAAACCATCAGCAGCAAAAGCCCCAGCACCAGAACGGCCAGTGAACCTTTCCAGTGACGGGCCACAAAGGAGGCGGCTCGTTTGCTTTCCTCGGCGGCTGCCTTCGCCGCTTTGGTGGAGGATGCGGCTGTCTTGGCTGCGCCCTGTGCCGCCGTCCCTGCGGTCTGGCCCGCTGTCCGGGCGGCTTTGGCATACTGGCGCTTGATCTGCTGCTTTTGCCAGAACCGGGAAACGGGATTGGTGGCCGCCTGTGCGATCTCCGGGTTATCCCGCAAGGACTTCTGGTAAAAATACTCCGCGTTGGCGGCAAGGGCCTGACGCTCGGCTTTTTCTGCGGCCCGGTAGGGTTTCAGCTTGTGGTGCCGGATGCTGCTGCGGATGGCCCGGCCAGCCTGACGCTCGGCAAGTTCTTCTCCCTTATGGCCGCCCTCCACACCCACGTTTTCATGCTCAACTTCGTGGATTTTGCCGTGGGCGAATAGCAGCGCCTCCGAAACGGGACGGCCTGCCGGGTTGGGCTTTAACTTGGGAGGCCCTTTGTCCTGCTGTTCAAAGCGCAGGGCACTCTTGGCCTTGCCGGTGGCCTCGTCATAGACCGTTTCTTTCACAACAACACGCTTTTTCGGGATGGCATCACGGGCTGCATCCAGCTTGTCAGCTTTCTTATCTGCCTTGCGGATATAGGGCTGCAAATCCGGCTCGGCCCGTTCTTCCTCGGTCAGTTGGAGCCGGGAGGATGGCCGGTGCAGGGCGGCGTCCCCCTCGGCTGCGGTGGCCGCTGCCTGCTTTGCGGACTTTTTAGCCTTATGCCGGTCATGGGCATCGTCGGCCCGTTCCAGCAGCTTTTCCGCTATGCCGTCAGCCTCCGGGGTATAGTCCTGTTCGGCCTCCCGGCTGGAAATGTTCTCTACCTCGCCGGTGGCCTGATTTTCCAGCGTGAGGCCGTCGCGGGTCATGGCCTGTGTCACCTTGGGTTTGGCTTTCAGTTCTTTCAATGGCCGTCACCTCCTGTTTAGGGCATAAGAAAACCCGCCACATGGGCGGGTTGCTTACTACAATTATTTTTTTCTGTCTGTCCATTGAGAAATAATATACTCAATCAAAAATTCTAATTTACTAGTATCATACGAACCATCCGTGAGGTCACATTGCTTAAAGGCCCTGACGTATTCATCCTTGCTTTCTAGTTCGCCTTGATATTGCCTCTCATTTTTGTTGTAACTTGTCCATCTAACACATGGAGACTTCTGTACGCTACCAAAATCAAGGAAACACTCAATGGCTACAGCTCTGCCGTTTATATTCTCCATGGAACTTCCTTGGGGGCCAAGGGTACAAATGCTAGAAAACTCTGGGCAATCTGGCAGTTTGGTAATCACAAAAGAATCTGGTTTCTGCAAGGATTGCGACTGATGGTACTTTTCAAGACCAGCTGTATCGTTATCAAAAATGGCAATTATATTGTTCTGGATATTGATTCGACAAAGCCCTACGCAGAAATTGTAAAGATTCCCTGTCCCAGTAAAAGGATAATTTTCTTTCATGTCAACGAAATCAAAAAAATCCGATATATCTGGATATATCTGATCGATTGCCTTGCGAAGCACATACGAATCGCTTGAACCTTCTGTAACGATTAGGATTCTCTTTTCAGGAGGTAACCCCATCACAACTTCATCCTTGTGAACCCAACCATTTTCAACCACATCTGCAAACCCCCAGAAAACCTCTTGCTCGGCATTGGCAGGGTTATCGGCTATAATACGCAATGTGATATATGGGTCAAGATTCTCCAAAAACTCAGATAATTCCCACTCTGGATTTTGATATTCACTGTCCTCATTATCTTCGTATTCCACAAGAAGTTTTCCTTTAACCTGTGGAGCATTAAGGACACACCTTCTGACATATTCTCCGAAATCATACCCGTTTTCTTCAAATTCAACCGCCAACTTGACAGTATCTATATCCGAAACATTGATGGCTCGTAGAACGTCATAAAACACATCAAAGGATAATTTTATCTTGTAACCATATTCTTGGTGCTCCCGCACAATATCTTCATACATTTTCCTAATCGACACAAGATCGTATCCCAGTAAATTCAGACGTTTTTTTATGCTGGAAAGCTTTCTAGCATATCCCTCTTTCATTTCTATAATCGGTTCATCTGAATCCATATCAACGTAATAATATGGAATGAGTTTCACGTCGGAAATTTTGAAAAGAATGGAATGGTCTCTGAAAGAATTATTTTTCCCCCAGTCAATCTCCATCCGGCCAATGCCAAGTGTTATCATTGATCCCATGTAAACACCTCACTTTTTCTATGTTATCCCTATAGTATCACACCTTTTTTATAAAAGATAGCTGAACTTTCTCACAAGGTTACTTCATCTAACCGGGTCGTCATAATCTTGTAAAGCTGGGTGTTGTGGGGAATCGGGTTGGTAAAGGGCAGCACCACATTTTCAAAGATCAAAAGGCCCTCGCCGGGGTCGGAATTGTCAATGTACTTCTGCTGGTCTGCCGACAGATTGAGCCGTTCCGCAAGGATTTTTCTGTCCCCGGATGCCTGATTGAACAGCGTGATAAAATCGCTGTTTTCCAGAATGTTTTCGATCTCCGGGGAGGAAAGCAGATCTTTCACGTTCTGCGTCGCGCCGGTTGGGATGCCGCCCCATTTTCTGAATCGCTTCCAGATTTCAGCGGAATAGGCTGCCGTCTGTTCCTCTTTCAGCAGCAAATGGAACTCGTCGGCAAAGTACCATGTGGCCTTGCCCTGGCTGCGGTTGGCGGTAACGCGGCCCCAAATCTGGTCTTGGACAATGAGCATCCCCAGCTTTTTAAGCTGCTTGCCCAATTCCTTGATGTCAAAGGCCACAAGCCGGTTGCCGATGTCCACGTTGGTACGGTGGTTAAAGACGTTCAGGGAGCCGGATACATACAGGTCAAGGGCCTGCGCCACACGGTCAGCCTCCGGGACGTGCTGATCTAACAACGCTTTGTGGAGGTCGGACAGAATCGGCATATTTTCCGGGCGGGGGTCTGCCAGATAGGGGCGGTAAATCACCCGCACGGCCCGGTCAATGACCGTCTTTTCAATGGGTTCCAGCCCGTTCTTGCCGCCCATGACCAGTTCACAGAACGACAGCACAAAGTCGGATTTCAGGGCCAGCGGGTTATCGTCCTCGGAATAGTTCAGGTTGATGTCCAGCGGGTTCACATAGTCCCGGCTGGTGGGTGACAGCCGGATTACCTGTCCGTGGAGCCGTTTTACCAGCGGATAGTATTCAGCCTCCGGGTCGGAGATAAAAATATCGTCAGGCGTCGTTAAGAACACACTGACGATCTCGGATTTACAGCTCATGGACTTACCGCTGCCGGGGGTGCCTAATTTCAGACCGTTGGGACACCGGGCCTGTTTCCTGTCCAGCATAATCATGTTGTGGGACTTGGCGTTGACGCCGTAATACATGGCTGCGCCGCCCTGAAAAAGCTCCTGCGTCACAAACGGCACGAACACGGCCACGCTGGAAGTGGTAAGGCCCCGCTGAATTTTGATCTGGTTGACGCCCAGCGGCAGGCTGCTCACAAGGCCCTGTTCCTGCTGGTAGTCCAGACGGACAAGGGAACAGTTGTATTTCTGCGCCACACCGGCGGCTTGAAACACGTCGTTGCTCAATTTTTGCTTGGTGTCGGCCACGTTCAGCACAAGGAACGTCAGCATGAAAAGGCGCTCGTTGCGGGTCTGCAATTTTGTCAGCAGCTTCTTGGCGTCCTCCCCGTAAGTGGCAAGGTCGCTGGGCAGTATGTCCATATCGTAGCCGCTGCGGACAGCCTTTTTCTGCTCCTGTATCTTCATGGCGTCAAGGTCTGTGATCTTGCGCTTGATGGTCTTGATGGCCTCGGTCTGGTCGATGGCCTGCACATGGAGGTTCACCAAAATGCTGCTGTCCGTATTGAGAAAATCCGCCAGCATTTCATCCGACAGCTCTGGGGCGAGGATTTGCAGGAAGCTCACCGCGCCGTATTTTCCGCCCATGCCAAAGGTTTTTGCATTGCCGAAGCACAGGGAGGACGGGGCGATAAAGTCCTTGGTGGAAAGGCCGGAGGGGGGCATCCACTTCCAGTCAAAATTGAACAGCTCCCCGTCCGGGTGGAACACTCCATGCAGCACCGCAAGCCGTTCTTTGCCGTTCATCACATGGGCCACAGCTCCCATCGTCTTGAAGTACCCTTACGATACTTTTTCACATTTTTGCCCTTGCAGTACACCACCAGCCGCACGATCACCGCACCGGCGATACCGATGCACAGGTCAAACGGATGCAGGCTGGGGAGGGGATTTGCAAAGGCCGCTGAAAAGCCGTCCGCAAAGTGTAAGAGCTTCCCCGACAGGTCAGCGCCAGCGGCCAGCCGGTACGCCTGCCCAACTTTCCCGAACAGATACACAAAGATCAGATACGGGAGGTTCAAAATCAGCAATTTTCTTACGTCAGGCTTCACAGCTCCAGCCCCCTTTCCTCGATTTTTTCCTTGGCCCGCTGCTTGGTCTGCGCCGCTACCTTTTGCTTCACAGCGGACAAAACCTTGCGGATAGAGGGCCGCTGCTCCTTGGAAAGCGTCTTGGCCGTAAACTCCCGAAACGCCTGTTCCAGATTGTCCGCGTCCTTGGATTTGAAAATCATAACATAGTGGGGCGGTTGGGTGGTCTTATCCTTTCGCAAGGTAAAATCCACGCCGTATTTTTTTGCACAGGGCTTGA
>CAKUEI010000025.1 GCA_934646175.1 uncultured Oscillospiraceae bacterium | reverse complement strand
AATGCATTCGGCAACTGCACACAGGCAGAGGGCAATAACCTCTCCGTCATCGGCAACACCACCGCTTATCCCTCCGACACTCAGAAGGCTGCATTGAAGGGCATGACCCTCTCCACCCGGCAGGAAGTGGGCGATAAGCTCTATGAGCTATTCAGGGTCAACCTCCCCGATCTGGCTGAGGAGGCCGCCAAGTACGTAGACTCCCTCACCGTCCCCGCTTCCACGGAAGCCGCTTCCACTCTCAGTCTTCTGAAGCCGGGCAAGTCCCCCGCGCCGGGTGTCACCGTTACCTATTCGGTCACCGATGCGCACTTAAACGGCGGCAAAACTTTGATCCTTGCCAAAAGCAATGACACAGCGGCCACGATTTCCGTCTCTGTGCAGCTCAGACTGGCAGACACTTTCGGTTCTTATCATAAAACCGTTCAGGTCATTCTCCCCGTGACCGCTGAAAAGCGCAGCGCCCTGATGGACGCCATCGCCGCGGGATACACGGAGACCAAAGACAGTTGGACCGCCATGAATATGGCCGTCTATTCCACACTGGACGGAAAAACGGCAGCGCTCACCGACACCGCCAAACAGAATGTGCTGAACTTGCTCATCAAAGATGCAAACAACGGGAAAGATGACCTCTCCAACCATTCTCGGATTGAAATCGTTCTCCGGTCTCTGGGCATCGACAGCACACAGCTTTATTCCGTCAACAGCAGCACACCTACCAACAATGCCAAAATTCTCTCCGCAGCGGATTATTCCACCCTTTCCCATTACACCGCGCCTTATATCCTGCTGGCAAATCTTCAGGGCAACGTAAACCTGACTGCTGCACAGATCAATGCGCTGATTGGCACTTTGAAAACCAATATGGGTTCCGGGCTCTTTGGCTACGAGTGGAACGGCGTCACCTATTCTGACCCGGACACTGCCGGTGCTGCTCTGGCCGCCTTGGCAAAGTACTATGACACCAACGCAGATGCAAAAACGGTGGTAGACACCATTCTCAAAGCGCTCCCCGGCGCTATGAACGAGGCAGGTTCTTTCGGCAGCGCCAACTCCGACGCCATGGTTATCATGGGTCTGTTGGCTATGGGCAAGGACCCTGCAAACCTGACCTCCGCCTCCGGTGTCAATGTTGTGGACGGTCTGCTGTCTTATGTCAATACCGACACCAATCAGTTCCAGTTCGACGGAAAAGATAATGCATTGGCCACAGAACAAGCATTCCGGGCACTGGTTGCCTTGGCAAAATTCGACGGCCGCACACCCTATAACATCTATGACTTCCACACCACCGCTGTTGTCCCCGGACGCGCCACCGGTGAGGGCGAGAGTTCCAAGCCCGTGGATCCCCCGGCGGAGAACAACGACATTACCGTCACCGTGGCCATCACCGCCGACAACGGTACCGTCTGGCTCCCCGCCAAATCCGTCACTGTGAAGGACGGCTCCACCGTCTACCATGCCTTTGTGAAGGCTCTGGAGGGCACCGGCATCACCCAGGACGGCGCGGCCAACGGTTACGTCCGCAGCATTACCAAGGACGGCCGCACTCTGGCGGAATTCACCCTGGGCAAGGGCTCCGGCTGGCTTTATAAGGTAAGCGGCGACCTGCCCAACGTACCCCTGACCCAGCGGACCATCCAGAACGGCGACGCCATCGAATTCTACTACACCGCCGACTGGACCGCCGACCCGGACGCCGGTTCCATGGGCACGGCAGAGGCCGACCGCAAGGCCGCCGCAGCGGTCATCGACCTCATCGATCAGATCGGCACCGTGACGAAAGACAGCGGCGGCAAGATCACCGCCGCCAGGGACGCTTATGAAAAGCTCACCCAGCAGCAGAAGAATCTGGTCGCCAATTATGGCACCCTCACCGCGGCGGAAGAAGCTTACGCCCGCATCACCGGCAAGTTCCCCTTCACCGATGTGAAGGAGAACGACTGGTTCTATGAGGCCGTCCGTTTCGCCTATGAAAACGACCTTTTCAACGGCACGTCGGAAACCGCCTTCAACCCCAACGCCAGCATGACCCGCGCCATGCTGGTGACGGTGCTTTACCGTCTGGCCGGAAAGCCCGCCGTCACTGCCGGAGCCTCCTTCTCCGATATGAAGAGCGGCCTCTGGTACTCCGATGCAGTGGCATGGGCCAGCGCCAACGGCATTGTAGAGGGCATGGACGACGGCAAGTTCGCCCCGGACGACTTCGTCACCCGTGAACAGATGGCCGCCATCCTCATGCGGTACACCCGGTATCAGAAGGCGGAGGCCTCCACTTCCGCTGACCTGGGCCGCTTTACCGACGCCTCCTCCGTCAGCCCCTGGGCGCAGAGCTCCATGGCGTGGGCCGTGGCCTCCGGCCTGTTGAACGGCCGCACCTCTACTACGCTGGTGCCCGGCGGCACCGCCACCCGCGCCGAAGTGGCCGCCATTTTCATGCGTTACTGCAAAAAGTAAAAAGGATCCCACTCCCGCAGTCAAAAGCGGCCCGTCATTCTGGCGGGCCGCTTTTTCGCAGGAACGCAGGCCTTTTCTGCGCGAGAGATACGGACTGCGGCAGCGCACGATTTGCGCACCGGGAAGTGTTCCCCCAAAGGTTTTTTACGCCGGGCACTGCCGCCCCTCGTGGTCGAGCACGTAGTCCCCCGTCAGCAGAAGCTGCGACACCGGAACGATCTCGTACCCTTCCTGCAAGAGCTGCTCCAGAATGCCAGACAGGGCTTCCGGCGTGTGCTTGGCCGCGTTGTGGAACAGGACGATGCTCCCCGGCTTCACCCGCTTCATCACCCGGCCGCAGATTTCCTCCGCCGGGAGGTCTTTCCAGTCCAGACTGTCCACGTCCCATTGAATGGGCTCCATGCCCATGCCGCGGATGGCGGCCACCGTATGGTCATCATAGTCGCCGTAGGGCGGGCGAATCAGGGTGGGCCGCACCCCGGTCACCGCCTCGATCTTATCATTGCAGGCGTTTACATCCGCCACGATCTCCTCCGCGGAAAGCTCCGGCAGATGGCGGTGGGTGTCCGAGTGGTTCATCACCTCGTGCCCCGCGTCGTGGAGTGCCTTCACCGACTCCGTGTACTTCTCCGCCCAGCTCCCCACCACGAAAAACGTGGCCTTCACCTGATACTTCCCCAGAATGTCGATCAGCTGCTGGGTGTCCTCGTTCCCCCATGCCGCGTCGAAGGTCAGCGAGACCATCTTCTGGTCCCGCTGCACGCAGTAAATGGGCAGCTGCCGCTGGCTGCCCGCCGTCCCCAGTGCCGCGGGAAGATTCACCGATACAAACATCCCCGCCGCAGCCGCCGCGCAGCCGATCACCGTCCACAGCCGCTTCCGCCCCGGCTTTTTCTCCGGTTTTTTCTCCCGCTTTCCCCGTTTCCGTCCCAGTGTCATCACCACGGCCTCCCCTTTTTCAGTTGCTAAAGGGTATGCGCCCCCGCGCCGCCTCATGCGGAAAAGAAGCCCCCGGCTGCCGGAACGGCCGCCGGGGGCTTTGCATATGGGAACGAATATTCGCCTTAAAGTATCTTCACGCGCCCCAGATCGCAGTAAGGCCATGGGCCTTCAGCTCCGAAACGGTCACGCTGCGCATATCGCGCCAGAACAGGAAGCCGCCGGGCCGCCCCAAAGCGGCATTTTCCGCGGCCACATAATGCGCCAGATAGAGTTGATAGCGCTCCGCGTTTTCACTTTCCGATAGTCTTGGGTCATTCACCGGGCCTTCCGCCTGCTCCTGCGCATACGCGGCAAAGCGCATGGTCCCGATTCGGTAGGACGGCCCGTCTCCCGTCCGCAAGTCCTGCATCAGCGCCGCCTCGATCTCCCCTAACGTGCAGGTCTCGTCACTTCGTTGGGACAGGGGCACCGCGCCCAGCGACGGGGAGTGCGTCCAAAAACCGAAATAGAAGATAAGGCACGCCAATATTCCAAGACACGGAAGAAGAATCCCAAAGGTACGAAAGGCGTTCCTTTTTTCCACCGCTGCATTCCTCCGTTCTCTATTTTTTATTCCCGAGTATCAGAACCGGCAGGATAATACACAGATACATTCCCCAACTGAAAATCGCGGCGCCTTCAAAGCTCAGGTCATCCAACAAAGTTCCCATCACATAAACCGCAAAGAAAAACCCCACAAAAGCCAGCAAGGCGCCTATGAAAAGTCGTTTTATGATATTCATGGCAACCTCCTTTCTGCGCCTGCGCCAAATCTTCCGTCTTTTGTTTTCTGGTACGCGTTCCGGAGCGCCGGGCCTGCAGCACATAGCGAGGCTCTCAGCATGGGGCAAATCATCTCACTATATTGTTCCTATTTCTCTACGCCGCTCTTAGTGCAAACGAATCCATATAATACCATAATAAAACCAATCGCGCGTACAACAAGAAATATCACAAGAGTTGCTGCGGTAGATGTGATCGTAATATCAAACAGCATGAGGGCAATGCCTAATAGCATCCACCGAACACCATTTTGGAAATTCTTCTCTTTATCTTCCATATGTAGTTTTCACCTGCAGCTCATCCGCTAAAACTGGAGTAATCTTGGAATCCGAATCCATATTTTCAATTTCCCGTTCAGAATAACCAACCGTGTACAACACTTCATCTGCAAGAGCGATTTTATCGTCTTCAGTTGTTAGGCTTTGCGTGTTCTGAATCGTAACCGTGCAAATTGTTGCACTATCTCCTTGTCGCACTTGTCTTTTCACTTTAACGGTATTTCCATTTCTTCCCAGCAGATAAGAAACTGCGGAAACAGGCTGTGCCACACCATTCGAAATCAGGTAAAACTCCATCTTCGTGTCATGGTCCGCCACAAGGGCCGTCGGTGGCTTCAGCACGACCCGGTTTTCAGCACACAGCGAGTATAATGATCACCATACATATGCACATCAGCAATGTGGGCTGGAACGTGTCTTTTTTATCCCGGACACAGCGCAGGAGCCAATTCAAGGCGATCGGAAATACGGTTCCTCCGGCTAAACCAATGTATATCAGCATAATTTCCCACCACCAAAAGAATCAATCAAATGTGGTAACGCTACCGTTCGCATTCATGCTAATTCCCTTGTAACCTGCAATATTTACCTTTTTCAGCAGACCCGGTGTTACACCGATTCCGACATTTCCATCTTTTCCAAACTCAAACGAAACACTCACTTCAGGCGAGACAGTAACATGTGCATATCCAAACGAGAAGGTGGCTTGCAACAACGAATCCGTTGCGCCCTCAGCTACGCTAACATAAATACGAGCACTTCCGCTCTTCGCGTAAACAGTTGTCCCCGTGCCATCAACAACACGCGACATAGGGATATCAGCCTGACAATGTGATGCTAAATCGGTATTAAACAGTTTCTGACTTTTTGTATCGTACAAGGTAGTCAGCCCCGTTTTATAATAATTTACTTTAACATAAGAAAGAGTTGCACTTTGGTTCAAGTATACATCCATGGGTCCCCCTGTAGTTCCCGTTCCTTTCCACTGTAATGCAACTCCATCTGTCAAGTACACAACAGGGAACACATCCCATGACCATGTAAAACTTGCAGAGGCAGACGCTTTCCCATGGTGTCTTTTTTGGCCGTAACCTTTAGATTACTGGATGCAGCACGTAATTCCGGATGTTCTTCCAGCGGGCCACCGTCATAGGCTTTCAGTATTGAAATCTGTTCTTGTGAATACCCCATATCCCTTAAAGTCTCTTCCGGCAACGCCGCTCGCTCTAAATATGCCAATTCTGCATAATCGGCACCGGCGCTTCTGAAAAGGGTATTTTCTCTCTGCTGCGCCTCTCTTGTCTGCAATAACATTTCGTACTCATTGGTGATTGTCGTAGATTCTCCATTCGCTTTTCCCGCCGCAAACGCCCCCATGGAAAGAGCCGCGCTCACCAGCGCCGCGGTCAGCAGGACGGACAGGAACTTTTTTCCTTTCTTCATCGTTTCGTCTCCTTTCTTGCATGGCCGGTTTGTTTCCAAACAAGGCTGCGGATCGGTACATAGATACGGTCAAGATAGGGGGACTTCCTTCACCTTCTTCTGTTTCCCCTTTATGTTGATGATAATAAATTTTTCCACCACTGTCAATATTCTTAATGAATCCTTAAGTATTTCAGGCCATTATTGTCTAACATGCACAATTTAAGTCCCCAGTATCCCCTTTTCGGCGCAAAGAAGCCCCCGGCCGCCGTAAGAGCGGCCGGGGGCAAAACTCAATATACAAACCGCATGATCAGTCCCAGGATCAGCATGTGCGCCGGGTAAAAGCCATAGCAGAAGTACTGGAAGGCCTTCCCCTTCCGGCCCTTCTCCCCCCGGTACAGCCAGATGGGGATCAGACTCAGCAGCGCCAGCCCCTGCTGGCACAGCTCAAACTCCCATCCGCCCAGGGTGATGGGGTACACCTGCCCGCCCAACAGCTCCACATTGATCCAGTAAAGGGCCACGATCTGCCCCAGCAGGCACCACCACGTCCTCTTCCGGAAAAAGTAGAAGACGAACACCGTCCACACACCCATGCCGTAATAATCGGTCATGCACACCGTGCCCAGCACGAACCCCGCCAGCACCACGCCGATGCAGGTCAGCACATAGGGGGCCATCTTCCCCTTCTTTCGCACCTGTTCCATGGCGTGAATGCCCAGCAGGCCCAGCAGCAGCGTCCAGATCACGTTCTGGTGCACGGGATAAAATACCGTCCCGCCGTACATCAGGTCGAAGGGGATCTCCGAAAGGAGGGCGAACACCACCATTCTCAGCACATAGCGCTTGAAGTTTCGAGTGTGGAAATACCCCTCCACCGCTAAAAAGGCGAAAATGGGGAACGCCAGCCGGCCCACTGCGGTCATCCATTCCTGCCCAGGCAGCACCGTAGCCCACAGATGGTCCAGCAGCATGAATGCCATGGCCAGAATGTGAAGGCCCGCCGCCGTCAGCACAAAACGATGCTTTTTTTGCACCATATCTCTCTCCTTTTCACATATCACAAAGAAGCCCCCGGCTGCCACAAAAGGCGGCCGGGGGCGTTTTCACGGTTTCCGCGCCAATTTAAAAATATTTCTTGATGCCGTCGCTGGCCAGGGATGCGTCCGCGCTGATGGTCACGGTAAACTTGATGTTCCGCTTCTCGCCCAGATCGTTCAGCCAGTCCAGAAACTCCTCCACGCCGCGCTCGTCGCACTGCTTGACCACCTTGGCCAGGCTGTCGATGAAGATATGGGTGATGTCGAAATTCCCGGCCACCAGGCCGCTGATAAAGCCCTTCAGAAAGTTGAGGTCGGTCATATCATACTCGCTGGCTTCCACCAAGCGGATGTGGTAATGTACGTCGTAAGTCATCTTCAGGCCGCGTTCAATGCAGACCACATTGCCGCTCTCGTTGCCCGCTGCATGGTTGATCAGTTCGATCATCTGCTTTGTCTTGCCGGAGCCCTTCAGACCCATGATCACTCTCACCATAAGTTATCACTCCTTACTTGTTGCGCCGAGAAACCGGAACTATCGGCTGTAATTACATAGTACCATTTTTACGGTTTTTTTGCAATCCGTTTCCGCAAATTTATAGAATGTTCACAAATTCTTTTCCCCGCCCCCCAGTTTCCCTGCCAAATTTGCTCCGCAGCCCTTACCGGCCCTCCGCCAGGCGCTGCTGCAATTCCTTTTGCTTTTCTTCGTAACCGGGCTTGCCGAGGAGGGCGAACATATTTTTCTTATATGCTTCCACTCCCGGCTGATCGAAGGGGTTCACCCCCAGCAGGTAGCCGGACAGGCCGCAGGCGTATTCAAAGAAGTACACCAGCGCCCCCACCGTTTCCTCCGTCCGCCCGGGCACGTCAATGCGGAAGTTGGGTACGCCGCCATCCTCATGGGCCAGCGCTGTTCCTACCATGGCCTGCTCCAGCACGTGGGAGAGGGGCTTTCCCGCCAGAAATTCCAGTCCGTCGGCGCTTTCCGGGTCAGAGGGGATGACGATCTCATTTTCCGTCCCTTCGAACCGCACCACGGTCTCCAGCAGCTCCCGCTCGCCCTCCTGAATATACTGTCCCATGGAGTGAAGGTCCGCGGTGTACTCCACCCCGGCAGGAAACAGGCCCTTGCCCTCTTTCCCCTCGCTTTCGCCGAACAGCTGCTTCCACCATTCGGTCATGTAATGAAACGCCGGCTCATAGCAGGCCAGCACCTCGATGCGCTTCCCGTCTTCATACAGGGCGTTCCGGGCCGCAGCATAACGCCATGCGGGGTTATATTTTCCGCTGGTCCACAGCGCCTCGGCCTCCGCCCCGGCGCCCTGCAGCAAAAGCTCCGCGTTCAGCCCCGCCGCCGCCAGAGGGAGAAGGCCCACCGCCGTCAGCACGGAGAATCGCCCTCCCACCTCGTCGGGCACCACAAAGCAGGGGTACCCCTCCTGCTTGGCCAGGGCGCGCAGTGCGCCCTTCTCCCGGTCGGTGGTGGCGTAAATGCGCTCCCGCGCGCCCTCTTTTCCGTAGCGCTTTTCCAGAATAGCGCGGAACAGGCGGAAGGCCACCGCAGGCTCCGTGGTGGTGCCCGATTTGGAGATCACGTTCACGGAAAAGTCCCGGTCTCCGATGGCGTTCAAGGTGCGCTTCAGCGCCGTCTCCGAAAGGCCGTTGCCTGCGAAGAGAAGCTCCACGCCCTTTTCGCTGCGCCGCTCCTGCAGCAGCTCATAAAGGGCGCGGGCACCCAGGTACGAGCCGCCGATGCCGATCACCACTAGCACCCGGGACTGCTTCTGAATGCGCTCCGCCGCCGCGTGGATCCGGGGCAGCTCCTCCCCGGCCAGCGCAGCCTGGGGCAGCTTTACCCAGCCGGTAAAGTCCCCTCCCGCGCCGGTGCCTTCCTTCAGCTTTTCCGCTGCCCCCTGCAGCCCGCTTAGCCGCTTTTCCAGCCAGTCCTCGGGCAAAAACTTTTGTGCCCGTGCGTCATTCCATCGGATCATGGTCTCTTCTGCCTCCCGTTACTTTTCGTAAGCGCCGCCTTTATACTCCGGATTCATCACCACAGAGAAATGGAACATGGGCCGGTCCACCCGCTTGATGGAGATGCGCATGTGCGGCAAGCCCGCAGGTGCAAAGATCAGGGACGACTTGGTCAGCAGATGCCGCTCGCCGTTGATGGTCACTTCCATCTCCGCCCCCAGGTCATAAGGGTGCTCCGGGTCGCTGCCGAAAAAGCCAATCAACTCGTCATAATCGTGTACATGCTCTTCAAACACCGGGTCCCGCTCGGGCACAGCATAGTACCACGCGGTGTTCATCTGGAACGCGCCGGGCACTACATTTCCGTCCATCCACAGGATGCGGTGGGAGAACTTTTCGTACATCTTCGCAAATTCCTCGTTGTACATGTTGGGCGGGGTCTGCAGGTCCTGCACGATGTACTTTCCGTATTCGCCTTCGTTATTAAAATAAAGCTTGTCGTCCATGGTCGTTTTCTCCTTTCATGCTGCGTTTTCTTTCCCCTTCATCATAGCGGGAAAGCCCTTTTCTGTCAATCGAAAGCGCGCCTCTTCCCCGTCTTTTTCCACCGCCTTCGGAAAAGAAAAATTTTACTTGACAATTTGCCCTTTTCCTATATAATTATATAGCCTGTCAAAGTAGGACGGGCACATCCTTGCCCCCGTATTCCGGGGGCCATACGTCCATAAGGAGGTGCAAGTAAATGGCAAAGATCAATGCAAATTACGAGGCGGTCTACATCCTCAACCCCAACCTGACCGAGGAAGCGACTGCCGCCGCGGTCGAGAAGTTCAAGGCTCTGGTCGAGCAGAACGGCACCCTGACTGAGGTCGACACTTGGGGCAAGCGCCATCTGGCCTATCCCATCAACGACCTGAACGAGGGCTACTACGTTCTGATGACCTTCACCGCTCCCGCCGCGTTCCCCCGCGAGCTGGACCGTATCTTCCGCATCACGGAAGACGTCATGCGTTCCATGATCGTCTGCAAGGACGAGTGAGGCTGACAGTATGCTCAATAAGATCATTCTCATGGGCCGCCTGACCCGCGACCCCGAGCTTCGGCGCACCCAGAGCGGAACGCCTGTAGCGTCCTTCTCTTTGGCTGTGGACCGGGACTTCAAAAATAAGGAGACGGGTGAAAAGTCCACCGATTTCATCGATATCGTGGCTTGGCGCCAGACGGCGGAATTCGTCTCCCGTTACTTCACCAAGGGTCGCATGGCCGTGGTGGAGGGCCGCCTTCAGATCCGTGACTGGACGGATAAGGACGGCGGCAAGCGCCGCTCTGCCGAGGTCGTGGCAGACAACGTTTATTTCGGCGACAGCAAGCGCGACGGCGAGGCCGGCGGCGGCAGCTATGCCCCCCGCCCCACTTCCGCTCCCGCTTCCGACTATGCGTCCGCCCCGGAAGGGGACCGGTTCGCCGAACTTTCCGATGATGACGGTGAGCTGCCGTTCTGATCTTCAGAACGCGTCAGTCTGCCGCTTCCGTCCCCTATTTTGATAAAGGAGGTTTGCTTCCATGGCTATGGAGAGAGATAACCGCGGTCCCCGCGGCCGCAAGCGCCGTAAGGTCTGCGCCTTCTGCGTGGACAAGGTCGAGTGCATCGATTATAAGGACGCAGCCAAGCTGCGCCGCTACACGTCCGAGCGGGCGAAGATCCTGCCCCGCCGCACCACCGGCACCTGTGCCATGCATCAGCGCCAGCTGACCGAGGCCATTAAGCGCGCCCGTCAGATCGCTCTGCTGCCCTACGTGACCGACTGATTTTCTTCGGCCTTTAAGCCGTGCGCCCCTTTCGGGCGCACGGCTTTTTCTTGCCAAAAAGCGCTTATTTTGTTATACTATAAGTTGAATCATTTTCGAAAGGGGGCCGCACAACATGAAATATCGCCGGTGGCACGTTTCCTCGTGCGACCCCGCCGCCGTTTCCGCCATGCGGAAGAGCGGCCTTACCCCTCTGGTGGCGGAGCTTCTGTGCGTCCGCGGGCTGGATACGCCGAAAAAGGCTGCTGCCTTTCTGGCCTCCGGGCCGGAAAAGCTGAACGACCCTTCCCTCCTGCTGGACATGGACAAGGCCGTCGCCCGTATCTCTCTTGCCCTTCAAAGGGGCGAGACCATCGCCGTTTACGGCGACTACGATGTGGACGGCATCACCTCCACCTGCCTGATGACCGACTTTCTTCGCTCCCGAGGGGCTACGGTCCTTTCCTATATCCCCGACCGGCTGGAGGAGGGGTACGGCCTCAATTGCGAGGCGCTGCGCACTCTCTCCCGTCAGGGGGTCACATTGGTGGTCACCGTGGACTGCGGCGTCACCGCCGTGGAAGAGGCCGCCTGCGCGGCCACGTTGGGTATGGATCTGGTCATCACCGACCATCACGAGTGCAAAGATGCCCTCCCCCATGCCGCCGCGGTGGTGGACCCCTGCCGCCCCGACTGCCCCTATCCCTTTAAGGAGCTGGCCGGCGTGGGGGTTGCACTGAAGCTGGCCCTTGCCCTCACCTCGGCGGAGAACCGGCCGGAGCTTCTCGCCCGGTACGGCGACCTTGCCGCCATCGGTACCGTGGCCGATGTCATGGAAATGACCGGTGAGAACCGCGCCATCGTCACCTTGGGCCTTCAGGCCATCGAAAATGGCCCTCTCCGCCCAGGTCTTGCCGCCCTTTTACAGGAAGCGGGCCTGTTCGGAAAGCCCCTGAACGCCTCCTCCATCAGCTATGGCCTTGCCCCCCGCATCAACGCTGCCGGGCGCATGGGGCATGCAAATCTGGCTGTGGAGCTGCTGCTCACCCCCTCCCGGGCCCAGGCGGAGGAAACCGCCTCCGCCCTCTGTGAATTGAACCGTCTCCGCCAGAGCACCGAGCTTTCCATTTATCAGGACTGCATCACCCGTATCGGCCCCACCCTCCCGCCGGAGCAGCATGTCCTCGTTCTTGCGGACGAAGGGTGGCATCAGGGCGTGGTGGGCATTGTGGCCTCCCGTCTGGTGGAGCAGTACCACTGCCCCGTCTTCATCGTCTGCCTGCAGGGGGAGAAGGGAAAAGGCTCCTGCCGTTCCTGCTCCGACGTCAATCTGTTTGACGCCCTCACCGCCTGCGAGGATACCCTCTTGGGCTTCGGCGGGCACGCCGCCGCCGCCGGTTTCACCATTCTCCGGTCCCAACTGCCCGCCTTCCGGGATAAAATGAACCGCTATGTGGGCAAGCTCTTAAACGGCGCAGAGCCGCCCTCCATGCTGGAGGTGGACAGTGAGATCACCGATCTCTCCCTCCTCTCCCTTGCCAATGTGGACTCTCTTTCCCTGTTAGAGCCGTTCGGCGCGGGGAATCCCCGGCCCGTTCTGTCCCTCACCGGCGTCACGGTGGAGTCCGCCTCCGACGTGGGCGGCGGGCGACACCTGCGCCTGCGTCTTTCCAAAAACGGCCGTCGGCTGGACGGCATTTTCTTCTCCGTCAACACCCAGGAGGCCGCTCTTTCCCCCGGCGACCAAATCGACGTTGCCTTCTGCCCCCAGGTCAATGAATACCGTGGTTTCCGCTCCGTCCAGCTTCAGCTGCTGGACCTCCGCCCCACCCGGGCAAGAGTGGAGCAGGAGCAGCAGCTTTTCGCCAAGCTCTCCAGCGGGGCGGAGCTGACGGCGGAAGAGGCCGCCGCCCTCATTCCCACCCGGGCGGAGTTCGCCGCCGTCTGGCGGTATGTCCACCGCCGTGCCGCCGACGCCCCCCTGGAGGATACGGCTCTGCACCTTTCTCGCAGCGTGGCCCAACTGTTTGGCCTGCGCGAGACCTTTATGCGTACTATGGTCTGCTTGGAGGTCATGCACGAGCAGGGTCTCATTCAGGTGGAGTATTCCGCCGGGCGGCTGCTTATCCGCTCCACCCCTGTGGAGGGCAAGATCGACCTTGAGGCATCGCACCTCATGCGCCGTCTCCGCCGCTCCGCCAGCCATTCTTCCGAATCGAGGTGATTTTCCGTGGATCCTATTATGGAACGCTATCAGGCGCTGGAGGACAAAGTCTCCGCCTATATCCCCAATCTGGATAAAGAGCAGCTTTTTGCCGCCTTTACCTATGCCGATAATGAACATAACGGGCAGAAGCGGAAGGACGGCTCCCCCTATATTACCCATCCCCTTGCCGTAGCCGAGATCGTGGCCGACTTGGGGCTGGACGCGGACAGCGTCATCGCCGCCCTTTTGCACGACACCGTGGAGGACACCGATGCCACCCACGAAGAGGTGGCCAAGCGCTTCGGTGACACCGTGGCCGATCTGGTGGACGGCGTCACCAAGCTCACCCGGATGCAGTACACCTCCAAGGAAGAGCAGCAGATGGAAAGTCTGCGCAAAATGTTCATGGCCATGGCCCGGGACGTACGGGTCATTCTCATCAAACTGTGCGACCGGCTGCACAATATGCGCACGCTGATGTACCAGCCCCCGAAAAAGCAGCGAGAAAAAGCGCTGGAGACCATGGAGATCTACGCCCCCATTGCCCATCGCCTCGGTATGCAGCGCATCAAGTGGGAGCTGGAGGACCTCTCCCTTCAATATCTTGACCCCATCGGATACAAGGACATTTCGGAAGAGCTGGACCGCCGCTCCTCCGCCCATGAGGAATTCCTTGCTTCCATTCAGAAGCGCATTGAAGAGCGGCTCAGCAGCGAGGGCATTCAGGCCACCGTTTACGGCCGCGTGAAGCACATTTACTCCATCTACCGCAAGATGTACACCCAGAACAAGACGCTGGACGAGATCTTCGACCTGTACGCCTTCCGCGTCATCGTGGACGACATTCCGGAGTGCTATAACGTCCTCGGCTGCATCCACGATATGTTCAACCCCGTCCTCGGCCGGTTCAAGGACTATATCGGCACACCGAAGCCTAACGGCTATCAGTCCCTGCACACCACCGTCATCGGCCGGGAGGGCATCCCCTTCGAGGTGCAGATCCGCACCTGGGCCATGCACCAGACGGCAGAATACGGCGTCGCCGCCCACTGGAAGTATAAGCAGGGCCTTTCCAACCAGAAGCTGGGCACCGAGGGCACCTTCGAATGGGTGCGCAAGCTGCTGGAAAACCAGCAGAACGCCGACCCGGACGAATTCGTCCACAATCTGAAGGTGGATATGTTCGCCGACGAGGTGTTCGTCTTCACCCCCCAGGGGGACGTGATCAACCTCCCCGCCGGGGCCACCCCCATCGACTTTGCCTACTCCATCCACTCCGCCGTGGGCAACGCCATGACCGGCGCCAAGGTGAACGGCCGCATCGTCCCCTTTGACGCCACTCTGCAAAGCGGCGACATTGTGGAGGTCATCACCTCCAAATCTGCCCACGGCCCCAGCCGCGACTGGATGAAGCTCTGCAAAAGCAACGAGGCCCGCACCAAGATCCGCCAGTGGTTCAAAAAGGAGAAGAAGGAGGAGAATATCGCCACCGGCCGCGCCTCCTTCGAGTCAGCCCTGAAGGCCGTGGGACTTACCATCGCCGCCGTCACGTCGGAGGAGATGCTCCCCGTCCTGCTGAAAAAGGTCCGCTTCGGCACCCTGGACGAGTTGTACGCCGCCATCGGCTACGGCGGCCAATCCGCCCAGAAGACCGCTGAGCGCATGAAGGAAGAGATGAAGCGCCTGGGCCGTATTCAGGCGGAGAAAGCCGCTGCGGAAAAGGCTGCGGCGGAGGCCACGTCCCAAAGCCTTATCCCCTCCTCCCCCGCACAGGCGGAGGTCAAAAACAACGTTCCCCGCCGTACCTCCTCCTCCGGCATCATTGTGGAGGGGCTGGACGGCTGCATGGTCAAGTTCGCCAAGTGCTGCACCCCCGTTCCCGGAGACCCCATCGTGGGCTTCATCACCCGGGGGTACGGCGTTTCCGTCCACCGGAAGGACTGTCCCAATGCGGACCCCGCCCGCCGCAAGCCGGAAGAGGCCGCCCGTTGGGTCCACGTGGCGTGGTCGGACAATGTGGCCGCCAGCTTCGACACCGCGCTGGAGCTTTCCGCCAAGGATCGGGACGGCCTGACGCTGGACGTGGCCATGGCCCTCTCCGCCGCCAAGGTTCGGGTGAAGTCCCTCTCCGCCCGCAGTATGCCGGACGGGTACGCCGTGGTCTCCATCGATCTGGAGGTGCATGACCAGTCCCAGCTCACCTCCGTCATCAATCAGCTGGGGCAGATCCAGTCTGTCTATCAGGTGCGCCGCGCCAGCGGCCGCTGAGAAAAGGAGTCGTTTCCCATGAAAGCAGTGGTCACCCGCGTCACCTCCGCCTCGGTGGAGATCGACGGGAAAATGAACGGTGCCATCGAAACCGGATTTCTCGTCCTGCTGGGCGTCGCCCCGCAGGACACCCTGCAGGAGGCCCACAAACTGGCGGACAAGGTCTGCCACCTTCGGGTGTTCGAGGACGAAAACGGCAAAATGAACCGGGACCTTGCCCAGGTGGGCGGTTCCCTTTTGGTGGTGAGCCAATTCACCCTGTTTGCCGACTGCAAAAGCCGCCGCCCCAGCTTTATGGGCGCCGCCCGGCCGGACATTGCCATTCCGCTGTACGAGGCATTCATGGCCCGCTGCCGGGAAAACGGCTTCCCCGTGGAGCACGGCGAGTTCGGCGCGGACATGAAGGTTTTGTCCCTCAACGACGGCCCCGTCACCATTTTAATGGATACCGACACGCTGTAAGGAGGTTTTTCCCATGCAAGTCAAACGTCTCGTGCTCGGCTCGTTGGCCACCAACTGTTATATTTTAGAGGATGAGGAGACCCGCACCTGCGCCGTCATCGACCCGGCGGACGACCCCTATGCCATCCGTCAGATGATCGAGGACCGCGGCCTCACCGTCTCCTCCATTCTTCTCACCCACGGTCACTTTGACCATGTGGGGGCGGTCCCCGCTCTGCACCGTGCCTATCCGGATGCAAAGGTGTGCATCCACCCGCTGGACTTCGCCGCCCCCGGCGAAATGGTCCGCTATAAAATGCCTTACCTGGAGGGCGTCACGCTGTATGAGGACGGGGATACCGTCTCCGTCGGCTCCCTGACGCTGGAGGTGCTGCACACCCCCGGCCACTCCGCCGGTTCCGTCACCCTCCGCCTTGGGGAGGAGCTGCTGTTCACTGGCGACACTCTCTTTCACTATTCCTGCGGCCGCACCGATCTGGAGGGGGGCAGTCCCGCGGAGATGGAGCAGTCTCTCCGCCGCCTGATGGCCCTGCCCGGCAACCCCTCCGTCCTTCCGGGGCATGACCGTGCCTCCACTCTGGATGCCGAGCGCGCCGGCAATCCCTATCTGCGCCGCCTGAAGGTATGAAGCTCTATTTCCGCGGCCACGACTGCAAGTACGCCGCCGAGCAGATGCTCCTCTGTCTTTTTCCGGAGGAGCGGCCCGTATACCCTCCCGGCGACCCCGTTCCCGGGGAAGACGGATTGACCCTTACCTTTTCCCGGGATACCGTTTCCGCCTGCGCCGTGCTCACCCGGGGCGGCGAAACCTTCACCGCTTCCGCGCAGGAGGAGGGGTTTCCCCCGGATTCCGATCCGCTGGGGCAGAATCGAGTCACTCAGCGGCTTTTGAAGCTGGCCTTTTACCGCGCCGCCCGGAAAAGCGGCGTGCCACAGCCGCCCTGGGGCGCCCTCACAGGTGTCCGACCGGTGAAGCTGCCCGCCAAGGTCCTCGCCCACGGCGGCTCTTTGGAAGAGGCGGACGCCCTCCTGCGGGACCTTTATGACGTCACCGGCGTCCGCCGCGCTCTGGCCCTTTCCTGCGCGCAGTACAGCGCCGCGGCGAAGGGAAGTCTCGGCACACAAGAGGTCTCCCTTTACGTGGGCATCCCCTTCTGCCCCACCCGCTGCGCTTACTGCTCCTTCGTCTCGTCAGACGTAAAGCGCGCTCTCCGCCAGATCGAACCGTATCTGGACGCGCTTCTCCACGAGACGGAGGTCCTCGCCCGGGTCCTTAGGGAAAACGGCCGCACAGTCCGCACGGTCTACATCGGCGGCGGCACCCCCACCACCCTCACCGCTCCCCAGCTGGAGCGGCTGCTCACTGGTCTTCGGGAAACCCTTGACCTTTCCCGCTGTACGGAATTCACCGTGGAGGCCGGCCGGCCGGACACCATCACGGCGGAAAAGCTGGCCGTGCTCCGTGCCCACGGGGCGGACCGAGTGTCGGTCAATCCCCAGTCCCTGCAGGACAGCGTACTGCGCGCCATGGGCCGCGCCCACACGGCGCAGCAGGCGCGGGACGCTTTCGTTCTTTCCCGCGATGCCGGATTTCCCCATGTGAACACCGACCTGATCGCCGGGCTGCCCAAGGACAGCCTCTCCGGCTTCCGGGCCACGCTAAAGGAGGTCCTCTCCCTCGCGCCGGAGAATATCACCGTTCACACCCTGGCCTTAAAGCGCGGTTCCTCCCTTCTGGGGGAAAACGGAGTTCCCGTTCTGGCCCTTCCCCCAGCGGAAGAGGTGGCCGGTATGCTCTCCTTTGCGTGGCGTTCCCTGTTGGATGCGGGCTACCGCCCCTATTACCTCTACCGGCAGAAGTATATGTCCGGCAGCTTTGAAAACGTGGGCTGGTGCCTTCCCGGGCAGGAGAGCCTTTACAACATCGCCATGATGGAAGAGCTGCACCCCGTCCTCGCTCTGGGCGGCGGCGGAGTCACCAAGCTGGTGGAACCGCAGACCGGCCGCATCACCCGGCTTTCCGCCCCCAAATATCCTTACGATTACCTTTCCCGTCTGGACGATGTCCTCGCCCAGAAGGAAGAAATCGCGGCCTTTTTCGCCGCACAGCCCTGATCGGGCAGAAAAGGAGTTGTTTCCCATGGCAGAAGATCAGAACTGTACCCATGACTGTTCCACCTGCGGCTCGTCCTGCGGCAGCCGCACCGCACCCCGTGATCCCCACATTCCTCTGGGCGATTCCTCCCACATCAAAAAGGTCATCGCCGTCATGAGTGGCAAGGGCGGCGTGGGCAAAAGCTCCGTCACCGCCTGTCTGGCCGCTGCCCTGCGCAAAAGCGGCAAGTCCGTCGGCGTGCTGGATGCGGACATCACCGGCCCCTCCATCCCGAAGCTGTTCGGTATCCGCGAACGGGCAGTGGCCACCCCCATGGGCATCGCCCCGGTGGAAACCGCGACCGGCATCCGCCTCATGTCCCTGAACCTTCTCACCGCGGACGAGACCGACCCCGTCATCTGGCGCGGCCCCGTCATCGCCGGCGTTCTCCAGCAGTTCTGGAGTGACGTTCACTGGGGCGATCTGGACGTGCTGCTCATCGACATGCCCCCCGGCACCGGCGATGTGGCCATCACCGTGTTCCAGTCCCTGCCTGTGGACGGCATCGTCATGGTCACCAGCCCGCAGGAGCTGGCCAGCATGATCGTCACCAAGGCCGTGAAAATGGCGGGCGAAATGAAGGTGCCCATTCTGGGTCTCATTGAGAATTTCTCCTACTTCCGCTGCCCCGACTGCGGCAAGACCCACGCCATCTTCGGTGAAAGCCACGCCGGTGAGATCGCCCGGCAGTTCGGCATCCCCCTGCTGGCCCAGCTGCCCATGGACCCCTCCCTCGCCGCCAGCGGCGACCGCGGCGAGGTGGAAAAGGCTGACCTTTCCCTCTTCGCCCCCGTCCTCGACGCACTCAAGCTGTAAGAAAAAGCGGCGGCAGCCCTTTCGGACTACCGCCGTTTTCCCATAAGCTCTTTTGGAAAGGAGCCATCCCCATGACCATTTTCCCCGTCCTTACGGACAAAAAGCGCTATCTCCCCCTTCTCCTTCTCGGGGACGAGCAGGAGGACATGATCGACCGCTACCTCTCCCGCGGCACGCTTTACGTTTTAGAGCAGGACGGCACCCCCGCCGCCGTCTGCGTGGTCACCGACGAGGGGGAAGGCGTGCTGGAGATCAAAAACCTCGCCGTCGCCCCTGCCCTTCAGCGCCAGGGCTATGGCCGGAAGATGATCGAATTTCTCCTCCGCCGGTATTCCGGCGCCTATCACACCCTTCAGCTGGGCACCGGGGACAGCCCCCTTACCGTCCCCTTTTACCGCTCCTGCGGCTTCACTCCCTTCCGCATCGTGCCCGATTTCTTCCCGCAGCACTACGATCATCCCATTGTAGAGGGCGGCGTCACCCTGCGGGATATGGTGTATTTCCGCCGCTGCATCCCGGAGCAGTTCTCTTGATTCATACCCGTTTTCTGTGAGATCGTCCGGTTTTTGCTTCTTTCCGAACAAAAAAATGCTATTTTCCGTCTTCTTTCTCCCTTTTGTTTTCCCTCCCCCGGCCACCGCCCACGCCGTCGGCTCCCTGGGATACGGCAGCTGAGCCCCATTCCGGAAAATTTTCCAGAAAATAGAACAAACGTTTGCCTTTTCAGAACATTTGTGCTATACTGTGGAAAAGGTCTTTGGAAGGAGGGCTTCTTCATGCCGCAGCTCACCCCGAAACAGCAGCAGATCTATGATTATATTCAGGAGTTCTCCGCTCAGAACGGCTATCCCCCCTCCGTGCGGGAG
>CAKUEI010000024.1 GCA_934646175.1 uncultured Oscillospiraceae bacterium | reverse complement strand
GAGGCCATCAAGTTCATGGAGGAGAAGGAATAACCCTTTAAGGTGGAGCTGATTCAGGACCTGCCGGAGGACGCCCACATCTCCTTCTATCAGCAGGGTGAGTTCGTGGACCTGTGTGCCGGCCCCCATCTGGACTCCACCGGCCGCATCAAGGGCAACGCCATCAAGCTGTTGGCCTGCAACGCCGCCTACTGGCGGGGCGACTCCAACCGGGAGACCCTGCAGCGCATTTACGGCATCGCCTTCCCCAAGAAGGAAGAACTGGATGCCTATCTCCAGCGCCTGGAAGAGGCAAAGCGCCGCGACCACCGCAAGCTGGGCCGTGAGCTGGGCCTCTTTATGACCAACGACCTGGTGGGCAAGGGTATGCCCATGTTCCTGCCCAAGGGCTACACCCTGTGGCAGATCTTGGAGAACTATATCAAGGAGAAGGAACGCAAGCTGGGCTATCAGCACGTCATGACCCCCTGCGTGGGCACCGTGAACCTGTACCGGACCTCCGGCCACTGGGATCATTATAAGGAGAACATGTTCCCCGCCATGGAGGTGGAGGACGAGAGCTTCGTGCTGCGCCCCATGAACTGCCCCCATCACATGATGATCTACGCCAACCGGCCCCACTCCTACCGTCAGCTCCCCGTCCGCATCGGCGAGGTGGCCCACGACTTCCGCTTTGAGGCCAGCGGCACTCTGAAGGGCATCGAGCGCGCCCGCCACTTCTGCCAGAACGACGCACACCTGTTCGTCACCCCCGACCAGATCAAGAGCGAGGTGGCCGCAGTCTGCGACCTGATCTTTGACGTCTATAAGGACTTCCACATCACCGATTACCGCTGCGTCCTGTCCCTCCGCGACCCCGCGGACAAAAAGAAGTACCACGATGACGACGAGATGTGGAACAAGGCGGAAAGTGCTCTGCGCGAAGTGCTGACCGAGCTGGGCATCCACTTCACCGAGGAGATCGGCGAGGCCGCCTTCTACGGTCCCAAGCTGGACGTGAACGTGAAGCCCGCCGTGGGCAACGAGTACACCCTGTCCACCTGCCAGCTGGATTTCTGCCTGCCTGCCAAGTTCCACCTGGAGTATGCCGACAAGAACGGCGAGGAGCAGACCCCCGTGGTGCTGCACCGGGCCATTCTCGGCTCTCTGGACCGCTTCATGGCCTACCTGATCGAAGAGACCATGGGCGCTTTCCCCGCCTGGCTGGCCCCCGTGCAGGTGAAGATCCTGCCGGTGACTGACCGCGCCATCGATTATGCCAAGGAGTTGTCCGCTTTTCTGGATGCGCAGGGCTTCCGTGTGGAGGTGGACGAGCGCAACGAGAAGATCGGCAAGAAGATCCGCGAGGCCACCATGGAAAAGGTCCCCTATATGTTGGTGGTGGGCGACCGGGATATGGAGAACAAGACTGTCTCCGTCCGGCTGCGCTCCGGCGAGGATCTGGGTGCCATGAGCATGGACGAGTTCGCCGCCCTGCTGAAAAAAGCGGTGGACGAAAAGGCCCAGTAAAAAACACAAAGAGGTGGCAGGCTTTAAGTCCTGTCACCTCTTTTTACGCAGAAAAAGGCCCCGCACGGTTTTTGTGCGGGGCCTTTTATCATGCGGAGAAGGGGACGTTAGTCCATCTTGCCCAGCGCTTCCATAACACCGGCGATCATCTTGATCTCGTCCATGTAGGAGGAGACGGCCAGATGCTCGTTGGGAGCATGGATATTAGCGGTGGAGCTGATGCAGCCGAACAGGGCGGCGGGGATGTTCTTCTCCTTGCAGAAGACGGGCATGGGAGAGGTGCCGGAGACCATGTAGTGAACCACAGGCTTGCCGAACAGCTCGTCCAGGGTCTTGTAGACGGCCTTCACGAAGGGAGAATCCGGTGCAGCACGGAACGGCTCCTGCGCGGAGTGGACGATCAGCTCCACATCGTCGAAGCCGTGCTTGTGCATATGGGCCTTCAGCAGCTCCAGGATCTTCTTGGGGTCCTGACCGGGCACCAGACGGAAGTCCATCTTGGCGGATGCCTCGCCGGGGAGGACGGTCTTGCTGCCCTCCCCGGTGTAGCCGGACACGATGCCGCAGATGTTGGCGGTGGGCATGTAGTAGTTCTTGGTCAACAGCTCCACGCCATGCAGGTCGTTGATGAAGCCGTCGATGCCCAGGTAATCCTTCAGGTCCTGCTCGCTGAAGTTGTCTTCCTTCATGTTCTCGATATCCTCGGCCGTGGGAGGAATCACATCGTCATAGAACCCGTCGATGAGAATACGGTCGGTCTCGGGGTCCTTCAGGGTGTTCAGGAACTGCACCAGACGCCAGGCGGGGTTCTTCACGATGGCGGCGTTACAGGAGTGGGCGTCCATCTTGGCGGTCTTGACCTTGTACTCCACATACAGCAGGCCCTTGTTGCCCAGATGGATCTCGGGGGCACCGCCCACTTCCTTCCAGCCGGACTCCCAGTTGAAGCCGTCGCAGTCCAGCAGGTCCTTATAATGCTCGGCGAAATACTCCAGGTTGGGGGAGCCGATCTCCTCCTCGCCCTCGACGAAGAACTTGACGCCGCAGGGCAGCTTGCCGTACACCTTCATGTAGGCATCCACCGCGCACAGCTTGGTGGCAAGGCCGTTCTTGTTGTCGGCCACGCCGCGGGCGTAGATCACGCCGTCCTTGATCACGGCGGAGTAGGGGTCGTCGTCCCACAGCTCGATAGGATCCACCGGCTGCACATCATAGTGGTCGTAGAAGCCGAAGGTGTGATCGCTGTCACCCTTGATGTGGGCATAGATCACGGGGTTGCCCGGGGTCTTGCACAGCTGAGGCTCAGCCCCCACTTCCTTCAGGTACTTCTGCACCAGCTCGACCATGTCGGCAATGCCCTCACCGGTGGAAGCCTGGCTGGGCTGCTGGCACAGGGTCTGAATGACCTTTACATACTCGTCCTGATGCTCGTCAATGTACTTGAGAATTTTTTCGTCCATTTTTATCCCACTTTCTAATTTCCTATTCAAATTTCGGCGTCATCCGCCGTGGGAAACAAACGTTATGCGTTTTCCTGATCCTGCTCCGCCAGGGCCTCCATGACGGCGGCCATCATCTTGATCTCTTCCACATAGGTCTTGACCGAGATGTGCTCGTTGGGGGCGTGGATGTTGGAGGTGGCGGCGCTGGTGCCGCCGAACAGGGCTGCCGGGATGCCTTGCTTTTCACAGAAAACGCGCATAGGGGTGGTGCCGCTGTCGGAATGATGCACCGAAATGCTGCCGAACAGCTCGGTCAGCGCTTTCTTCACCGACAGGGCGAAGGGAGAATTGGGGTCGGTGCGGAAGGCGGGCTGGGAGGAGAGCATCACGGCCTCTACATCGGTAAAGCCGTGCGCATCCAGATGCTTGCGCAGCTGGGCAAAGATCTTGTCCGGGTCTTGATCGGGCACCAGACGGAAATCCATCTTGACGAAGGCTTCGGCGGGGAGGACGGTCTTGCTGCCCTCGGTGATGAAACCGGAGCACAGACCGGCGATGTTGGCCGTCGGCTCGTAATAAAGCCGACGGAGCACCTCGTTCCCTTCCGCGCCGCAGAGGAATTCGTCCATGCCCATGTGGCGCTTGAAATTCTCCTGATCGAAGGGGTCGCCCTCCAGCACATCGTAGTCCAGCTGGGTGAGGGGGCGGACATCGTCATAGAACCCGTCGATGAGGACGCGGTTGGTCTCCGCATCCTTCAGGGTGCCCAGAGCCTGCACCAGGCGCCAGGCGGGGTTCTTCACGATGGAGGCGTTGCAGGAGTGGGCATCCATTTTGGCGGTGCGCACCCGCAGCTCCACATAAAGAAGACCCTTGTTGCCGAAGACCACTTCCGCCGGGCCGTCCTCTTCCTTATAGCCGGATTCCCAGTTATAGCCGTCGCAGGGCAGCAGCTCGGGGTGGGCGTCAGCAAAGGACTGCAGGTGGGGGGAGCCGGTCTCTTCCTCACCCTCGATGATGAACTTGACGCCGCAGGGGAGATAACCGTACACCTTCTGCCATGCGTCGATGGCACAGAGCTTGCAGGCGATGCCGTTTTTGTTGTCGGCCACGCCGCGACCCCAGATCTGCCCATCCCGGATGACGATGTCATAGGGGGGAGAGATCCAGAGCGCTTCGTCGCCCTCGGGCTGCACATCGTAATGATCGTAAAAGCCGAAGACGTGATCGGTCTTACCGGGCAGGGTGCCATAGATCACGGGGTTGCCGCCAGTGGGGTAGAGTACAGGCTCGATCCCCACCTTTTTCAGTTCGCTCTGCACCAGTTCCACCATCTCGGGAATGCCCTCACCGGTGGTGGAAAGGCTTTTCTGGCGGCACAGCCGCTGGAGCACGGCGATATATTCGTCCTTATGGGCGTCAATGTATGCCTCTACCTTTTTATCCATTCGAGGTAAGCCCCTTTCCGCGGCCCTGCAGCCAGTCGGCGACCTCCTCATCGGTACCGAGGACAAAGTGGGTGTCGCTCAGCTTATGCTGGGTGCCATCGTTATAATGGATGCCGCTGGTGGCGTAGTCATAGGTCATGGCCTTGCGTCCCTTTTCCACCTTGGGGTTGGGGTGCGGGATGGCGGACAGCAGGCTCTTGGTGTAAGGATGAATGGGGTTCTGGAAGATCTCGTCCGTGGTTCCGGTTTCCACCAGATGGCCCAGATGCAGCACACCGATGCGGTCGGAGATGTACTTGACCATGGAAAGGTCGTGAGCGATGAAGAGGATGGAGGTATTGGTCTCCTCCTGAATGTCCTTCATCAGGTTGACTACCTGAGCCTGAATGGAAACATCCAGGGCGGAGATGGCCTCGTCGGCGATGATCAGGTCCGGGTTCATGATCAGGGCGCGGGCAATGCCGATACGCTGCCGCTGGCCGCCGGAGAACTGGTGGGGATAGCGGTTGGCGTGCTCGCGGGCAAGGCCCACCTTATCCATGATGGCGTAGACCTTTTCCGTGCGTTCTGCCATGTTTTTATAGAGATGATGGATGTCCAGACCCTGCGCGATGGAGTCGATGACCTTTTTTCGGGGGTTCAGGGAAGCCATGGGGTCCTGAAAGATCATCTGCATCTTGTTGCGCAGGTCGCTGATTTGAGCGGGGCTCATTTTTCCGCTGATGTCCTGCCCGTTGAAAATGATCTGACCTTCGGTGGGTTCGTAAAGGCGGATGATAGAGCGGCCGGTGGTGGACTTACCGCTGCCGGACTCGCCCACCAGACCATAGGTCTCGCCCTGGTAAATGTCAAAGGAAACGCCGTCCACGGCCCGCACGGTATAGGTGCGGGACATGGGGAAGTACTGCTTCAGTCCGCGGACGGACAGGATGGGTTCTTCGTCATAACGGACCATGTCACTTTACCTCCTTCATCAGCCGGTCGATCTTGTTTTTCAGCTCCACCGGCATGGGAGTTTCCGGTGCATCGGGGTGCAGCAGCCAGGTGGCCGCCTGATGATGCTTGTTGACGGTGAACATGGGGGGCTCTTCCTCAAAGTCGATATTCAGCGCATAGCGATTGCGGGGGGCAAAAGCATCGCCCTGAATGGGATATAGCAGGTTCGGGGGGCTGCCGGGGATGGTGGCCAGACGCTTGTCGTTGGTGTTCACGTCCGGCATACTGGCCAGAAGACCCCAGGTGTACGGATGGCGGGGATCATAGAAAATGTCGTCCACCGTTCCGGTCTCCACGATCTTGCCGGCGTACATGACGTTGACATAATCGGCCACCTTGGCCACCACGCCCAGGTCATGGGTGATGAAAATGACCGAAATGCCGGTTTTCTTCTGAATATCCAAAATCAGCTGCAGGATACGGGCCTGAATGGTCACGTCCAGTGCGGTGGTGGGCTCGTCGCAAATCAGCAGCTCCGGATTGCAGGCCAAAGCGATGGCGATGACCACGCGCTGACGCATACCGCCGGACAGTTGGTGGGGGTACTGCTTCATGCGCTTTTCCGGCTCTTCGATGCCAACCTGAGTCAGCAGTTCTACCGAGCGTTTCCACGCCTCTTCCTTGCTGAGCTTATAGTGCAGCATGGGCCCTTCCATGATCTGCTTGCCGATGGGCATGGTGGGATCCAGGCTGGTCATCGGGTCCTGGAAGATCATGGCGATGCGCTTGCCCTTGATGCGCTTCTGCATCTCACTCTTGCTGAGCTTTACCAGGTCCACGTGCTGCTCTTCACCGTCACGGTTATAGGTAAAGTCGATGGAACCACTGTTGATGACCTGATTAGAGCTGAGGATGCCCATGATGGCCTTCACGGTGACGGACTTGCCGCAGCCGGACTCGCCAACGATGGCGACGGTCTCGCCCCGGTAAAGGTCAAAGTTGACGCCGCGGACGGCATTTACCATGCCGGCCTCCGTTTTGAAAGAGACGGACAGGTCGCGGATCTTGAGAATCGGCTTTCTTTCTTCACTCATTTCGGGCACCTCCTCACATCTGCTTCATCTGCGGGTCGATGGCGTCCCGCAAACCGTCTGCGAACAGGTTAAAGCACAGCATCAAAAGACCCAGCACCACCACTGGCATGATGATCATGTAGGGGTAGGTCATGGCGGACTGATAGCCGTCGTTGATCAGGGTACCCAGAGAAGCCATGGGGTTGGGAACGCCCAGACCGATGAAGGCCAGGAAAGCCTCGGTGAAGATGGCGTTGGGGATGGAGAACATGAAGGTGACGATGATCTGACCCAGGGTGTTGGGCAGCAGGTCCTTGAAGATAATGTCGCGGCTGGAGGCACCCAGAGTCTTGCTGGCCAGCACGTACTCCTGTCCCTTCAGTTTCAATACCTGCGCGCGGACGATTCGGCTCATGTTGATCCACCCGGTAAAGACCATGGCGATGATGATGCTGGTAAGGCCGGGCTTCAGCACCATCAGCAGCAGGGTAACGACCACCAGCGTGGGGATGCCGGACAGGACCTCTACAATGCGCTGCATGATGGTGTCCACCATGCCGCCGAAATAGCCGGAGATCAGGCCGAACAGCACGCCGATGCAGATGTCGATGATCACGGCCACGCCGGCGATCTGAAGGGAGATGCGGGTACCGACGGCGGTACGGGTCCAGATGTCACGGCCCAGGTTATCGGTGCCGAAATAGTGGTACACGTTGTCCAGACCGCGGTATTCATAGCTCTTTACCACTTCCACGCCGCCGCCGGGCTTCACCACGACTTCGGTACCGCCGTCCAGAATGCCCAGTTTCTCCAGACCAGGGATGCGGGGCTTCAGGTTGGACTGGGCGGTGTTGACCTCTTTATAGGTATAGGGGCTGGTGATGGGGGCCACGATGGCAAACAGCATAATGATCACGATGATCACCAAACTGACCATGGCCACGGGATTATGGAAAATGCGGGAGCACACGTCCTGAAAATAGTTTTTGTTGGAATAGTGCTCGATATTATCCACCGCGTGATGGGCAGTGTTGCGCTTGAACGCGTCCGGGGAGTGGGTTTTCTTGATCGCTTCTTCCATGTCACTCACTCTCCTTTCGAAAGACGGACGCGCGGATCGATGACGCAGTACAGGATATCGACCAGCAGCATCATGCCGATGAACATCAGGCTGTAAACAAAGCTGATGGATAGCACGACGTTATAGTCGTTAGACTGAATGGCAGTGACAAACAGACTGCCGATGCCGGGGATGGAGAACGCCTTTTCCACCACCAGAGAACCAGTGAGCAGGTTGACGATCAGGGGGCCGAGCACCGTGACGATGCCGATCAGGGCATTGCGCAGGGCGTGGCGCAGGACCACCTTCGCTTTGGAAAGACCCTTGGACTCTGCCAGCAGGATGTAATCCGTGTTCATGACCTCGATCAGTTCGCTTCTCGAATAACGGGCAATGTTTGCAATGGTGAACATGGCCAGCGAAATGGTGGGGAGAATGGTGGAGAAGAAGGGCAGCTTGGCGGAATAAAGGATGGGGAAGATCTTCGCCTTATAGCCCAAGAAGTAAGACAGCAGCAGGGCGAACACGAAGTTCGGCAGACTGATGCCCAGAACGGAAATGCCTGTGGACAACGAATCAAATATGGTATTCCGCTTCAAAGCGGCTAATATTCCGAGTAAGAGGCCGATGACAGTACCCAAAAGCGCGGCTTGCAGGCCGATGCGGATACTCAGCGGCAGACGGGCACCCAGCAGCTGGGAGACCGGCATATTTGCCTGGATGTTGTAGGAGACGCCGAAGTCACCTTTCAGAATGTTGCCCACGTAACGGACAAACTTGACGGGGAATGGATCATTCAGCCCGTACTTCTCCTGCAGGGCGGCCAGCTGCTGTTCGGTCAGCTTTTCGTCGTTGAAGGGGGAACCGGGCATGAATTCCAGCATGGTAAACAAGATCAGCAGGATCACCAACAGCGTGACTACTGATATGAGGATGCGTTTTAAAATGTACTTACCCATGGAAGAGAAGTCCTCCTTATCGTTGAAAGCCGCGGGGCCCCGTGCGGGGCCCCGCGGCCCTTAGGGTCGCGTTGGATCAAACCCTGAAGACCAATTCAGTGTGGAAGATTAACCGACAGTCACGTACTTGTAGTAGCAGGAGACGCCGGTCAGGTGGTTGGTGATACCGGAGATGCCGGTGCGGGTCAGGACGGCGTTGCCGACCTGGAAGATGGGCACGCAGATGGCGGAATCAGCCAGAATGCTCTCGGCCTCGACATAGGCGTTCCAGCGGGCCTCGGGATCGGTGGCCAGAGTGGTGGTGCACTGCTCCATCAGCTCGTCATACTTCTTGTTGGACCAGTTGGCGTAGTTGTAGGGGTTGGTGGTGGAGTACAGGCTCATGATGCAGGAAGCATCGTTGTAGTCAGGACCCCAGCGGTGCAGAGCGACCTGATAGTTGCCGTCCTGCATGTTCTGGATGCGGCTCTTCTTGGGCAGGCTCTGCAGCTCGACAGTGAGACCCTCCAGAGTGGTCTCGATCTCGGACTGGATGTAAGCGGCGGTGTTGGCGATAGAGGCGTTCTCCTCTTCATAGGTCAGAGTGATGGTGCGCATGTCGGTCTCGGCCTGAGCCTCAGCCCACAGCTCCTTGGCCTTGTCCTTGTCGGTCTCATAGTGAGGACCGCAGGCGGTGTTGAAGTCTTCGCCGGTGGTGGCATTGGTGTACAGGCCGGTCATCAGCTGGTTGTGCTGAGCAACGGAGCCGTCCTTCAGGACGTTCTGGACCAGATCCTCACGGTTGATGGCGTAGGCGATGGCCTGACGCATCTTCTCGTTGGGAACCGTGTTGTTGTTAAAGTACAGGTACCAGTTGAACACGCCCAGATCGCTGGAGAACTCGTCGGAGGTGGCATACTGACCGACCAGGTCGCCGGTCAGGGTGATGCGGTCCAGATCGCCGTTCTCATAGGACATAACGCCCTGCTGCGCGTCGGGAACGACCTGGAAGTTGACTTCCTCCACCTGCACGTTCTCGGCATCCCAGTAGTTGGGGTTCTTGGTCATGGTGATGGTGTTGCCGGACACGTCCCAATCGGTCAGGGTGTACGCGCCGCAGTAGATCATGTTGTCCTTGCTCAGAGCGAACTGATCGCCCTGCTCGGTCACATATTCCTCGTTCAGGGGGCAGAAGGGGGAGAAAGCGGTCATGCTGGCGAAGTAAGGGGTAGCGGTCTCCAGCTCGACCTGCAGGGTCTTTTCGTCGATGGCGGTGACGCCCAGCTCCTCAGGAGACTTCTCGCCGGCGGCAACGGCAGCACCGTTCTTGATGTGGCACTCTTCCACCAGGTAGGCATACTGGGTGCCGGAGGTGGGATCGGCCAGACGGCGCCATGCGAAGACGAAGTCGTTGGCGGTCACCGGGGTGCCGTTGGACCAGGTGGCGTCACGCAGAGTGAAGGTGTAGGTCAGGCCGTCTTCGCTCTCCTGAACGGACTCGGCCAGATCCAGCTGCAGCTGGTTGTTGGCGTCAACGTTGTACAGGCCGCCGATGACGTTGCCCAGCAGCAAGACATAGAAACCGTCAGCGGACTTGATGGGGTCCATAGAGGCCTCTGCGGTGGTGATGCCCACGCTGATCTTCTTCGCGGTGGTGTCGTCACCGGAAGGAGTATTGGAGGGCTCGGTGCCCTTGTTGCTGCAGCCTGCCAGCAGAGAAACTGCGAGGCAGCCGGTCAGCAGCAAAGCCAGGATACGCTTCTTCATTTGTGTTTCCTCCTCGTTTGCTTTCGCAAAGATAGATCTATTTCCAACCGGAGTGCCGGTCAAAAATACTGTTGCAGGGGTTGACATCACACTTTAAAGGCCCAAAGAACGAAAGAATAGAAAAGGCGCCCATGCATCGTAATGGATGGGCGCCTTTGCCACATTACAATCGTAAGGAAATGACCGCTGCATACGGGAACAGATTCGTCAACCACTTGACACATTTTTGAGATGTCGACATTATAGGACAGGAAGATGCAGCCGTCAATGCCTAAAATTGCAATTTGTAAAAGAATATAATAGCAATGGGTCCGATTCTACACAATTTCCTACTTTTTTTGCATGGAATCAATCGAAATGAAAGGGCGTTCACCAACGTGAAATAGAAAAAACCTGTCACATGTTGGCGTACTCGGTGCGGTGAATGATCTCGTCCTGGGTGGTCTTCATCAGGGTGACAAAGTAGGCGGAGAAACCGGAGACGCGGACCACCAGATCCTTGTGTTTTTCGGGGTGGTTCTGAGCGTCCACCAGAGTGGCGCGGTCGATGACGTTGAACTGGATCTCCATGCCGCCGTGCCGGCAGTAGGTGTCGATCAGAGCCCGCAGAGCCTCGGTGTGACGGGGATTCTCCAAAAAGGCAGGGTTGAACTTCAAATCCAGCACCATGCCATTGGTGGCGGCGGACAGGTCGGTCTTCAGCAGGGAATTGATCACTGCGGTGGGCCCCACGGTGTCGCGGCCCTGAACGGGGCTGATGGCGTTGGCGAGGCTGGTGGCCGCCTTGCGCCCGTCGGGGGAAGCGCCGGTGCGCAGGCCCATCTTGGCGTGATCCTCCACGGAGTAAAGGCCCAGCTGGAATTTACCGCCCCGGGGATTGCGGTACGTCTCCACCACGGCGGCGAAGGAGGCCACCAGGTCGGACATCAGGTTATCCACACTGTCAATATCGTTGCCGAACTTGGGGCAGCGGTTGACGAGAATGCTCTGCAGCTCTTCGTAGCCCTCAAAGTTAGCGCGCACGGCCTTGGCGAGCTCGGAAAGGGTCACCAGATGCTCTTCAAACACCACCTGGCGGATGGCGGCCAAAGAGTCTACGGTGTTGGCCATGCCGCAGATGTTGACGCCGGTGTTGTTATAGTGGGTGCCGCCGCCGGTGACGTCCAGCCCCTTCTCATAGCACTCCTCCATGGTGCAGGAGAGGAAGGGGGTGGGGTAGAATTCCATGACGGCGGGGTCCAGCAGGTTCACCGCGTCCATACCCAGCTTGCCGAAGTGGATCATCTCGCACTTATACCAGTCATAGAATTCCTCAAAGCTCTGAATGGAGTCCAGATCCTTCTGCTCTTCCAGAGGGAAGGGCTCATCCTGCAGCAGGGTGCGGCCGGAGTTGAGCATCAGCTCCAGGATCATGGTCCAGTTGATGCGCAGCACCTCAGTCTTGGCATATTCCTTGCCGGGGGTGCCCATTTCCACGCAGCCGATGAGGGCGTAGTTTTTGGCGTCCTGCGGGGCGATGCCCATCTTCTCCTTGGCCTTGATGCAGGCACCGTCATAGAAGAACGCGGGGAAGCCGGTGCCGGTCTTGACCAGAGCCAGCGCTTCCGCCCACATTTTGTCGGGCATGTTGTCATTATAGCGCAGGGAGATCAGCGGTTGATCAAAGCGCAGACGGCGGGTGGACTGCAGAATGATATAGGTCACGTCGTTGGCGGTGAATTCGCCGGTCTCGGGGTCGATGCCGCCGATGGTCACGTTCTGATAGGCGTGCAGGTTGGCAGAGAACTTGATCCACAGGGCATCCATGTAGTCGCTGGCCTCTTCATAGGTGAGCTTGCCCGCGGCCACGTCCTCCGCATAGAAGGGGTACAGGGTGCGGTCCAGACGGCCCAGAGAGATAGAGGCGGGATCGTTCTCCACATATAGCATCTCGTGGGTGAACCAGATGAGCTGGACGGCCTCGAAGAAGGACTGGGGCACGCCCTCGGCAATGTGGCCGCAGGCCTCTGCGATCTTCAAAAGCTGAGCCTTGTTTGCCTCGTCGGTGCAGGAGGCGGCCATGTCGGCGGCCAGCGCCTCGTACCGGCGGATATAGGCGGAGGCGGCCTTGTTGCACATCAGCATGGCCTGCACATAGGGACGCTGGGCGTCGCTTGCTTTGGCCAGCGCAGCCTCGCCCTCTTTTGCAAGGCCGCCGAAGCCCTTTTCCACCACGCGGTGGTAGCCGGGCAGGATGTGCCCGCTCTCCCAGTGCTTAAAGAGCCAGACGCGAATGGCACGGGGGAACATATCCAGGGTGGCGGCGCCGTCGCTTCCTTCCGCAAGGCCGGCCAGTTCCTTGGCCTCCTGTGCCTCGCGAACGTTGTCCACATCGTACTCGGGACGGAAGTGAGGGTCATAATCGTCGTCCATGAGGACGGGCAGAGTGGTGTTGTACGTATAGCGATAGGCAAAGCCCGCCAGCAGGTCATGGGGCTTCAGGTGGATCTTTTTTACCTGAAGGAACCGGGAGAAGCCGTAGGCAAAGCGCAGGGCGGCGCAGTCGCTGGGGTGTTTGGCAAACTCCTCGCGGTACACCAGATCCCGGTGCGGGATCTGGCTGCGGTCGTGGTCGTTCTCCCGCTCGTCACGCAGGCGGGCAATGCGGTCGCTGCAGGCGACAGTGGCAGCTTCGGGCAGCATTAGTGAAGCACTCCTTCCTCATCACGGTAATGGAAAATACGGCTGGCCTTCCATCCGCCGTCCACCAGAAAAGTCTGGCCGGTGACATAGGCGGAGGCCTCGCTGGCCAGGAAGAAGGTCATGCCCAGATAATCCTCGGCATAAGAGACGCGGCCCATGGGGATAGTGGCGGCGGCCTGCACCATGTAGTCCTTGGGGCGCTGCTCCATCATAGGGGTCCAGATCCACACGGGGGCGATGCCGTTCACGGTGACGCCCTTATCTGCCAGAGAGACGGCGTAGTTCCGGGTCAGCTGCTGCATGGCGGCCTTGGTGCAGGCATAGGTCATGCCGTCGATGCAGTTGACGGAATAGCCGTCGATGCTGTTGATGTTGATAATGCGGCCCCAGCCCTGCTTGGCCATGACGTTGCCCACGGCCTCGTTGACGTACAGGGTGCCGTAATAGTTGATCTCGGTGGTGATGCGCAGCTCTTCGTCGTTGAGGTTCAGGGGGTCGTCGTTAAAGCCCACGGCGGCGGTGTGGATCAGAATGTCGATGGAGCCGAAATCGGCCACGATCTCCTTGACCACGTCGGCCACCTGGTCCTTCTTGCTGACATCCAGACCGTAGCTCTTGCAGTCATAGCCTTCCGCCTTCAGCTCTTCACAGATCTTGTCGGCCTTGCTCTTGGTGCGGTTGGCCAGGGCTACCTTGGCGCCGTTATGGGCGAAGGCGCGAGCGTACATGGCACCCATGCCGCCGATGCCGGTGATAAAGCAGACCTTTCCCTTCACAGAGAAAAGCTCAGGGATCAAGTCGCTGGAAATGACAGGTTCCATGAAATTTGTTCTCCTTTCAGCTCCGGTACGGGGGGAAAACCGGGTATCTTGATTCAAAAGTTATCGCGCGCGGGAGAGAATGTCAAGCGGGCGCAGACACTTTTTTCGTGGTGAATTAGCTGAAAATTTCCCCCTTTCCCGCCGGTTTGCTGCCTAAAGGGGCGGGAGGGGAACAGGAACCGCCGTCCGCGGGATCGCACTTTTTGGTGCTATTGCCCGCCGGTACCGGAAAATGGAAGCAAAATATTTTACGGGAGTAAAACAACAACTGTCAACCTCCCGTTGTGCAATCTGTCAACCCGAGACCGGAAAAGAAACCGCGGAAGGGGCAGCCGCCCTTGACTTCGGGGGTAGCCCATGCTATTTTCTATAGAAAATAAGAGTAGCGTTTTCCAGCGGAAACAGAAAGGAAGTCTCCACCGTCATGACTGATATCAAAGCAAAACGCGATACAGAGGCCGCAACACCCACCGACGAGCTTTACCTGAGCGATACCATCCGATACCTGGTCTCCATCAAGGACGGTATCCATGACCGGAGCGAGATCCCCGTCCGTGACAGGATATACAACCGGGTGTTTCAGGAAAATCCGGGCGATTTCACTGCGGTGAAATATGCAAAGGGCTTTAAGGCGTTTCTGACGGAAAAGCAGATCCACATCGAGGAGCGGGACCTGCTGGCCGGGTTCACCTATCGGTACACCTATCAGACCACCATGCCCCTGATCGGTCCGCTGGACTACGATCCCCTGTACCGCCCGCCCATGGATTTGGATCAGAAGCAGGAGAAGGCCGCCGTGCTGGCTTACCACGGCTTGAGTGAGGATTCCAAAGAGGCGGAGGAGCTGCAGTTCTTCCTGGACGGTGTGGACGCCTGGCTTTATAAGCACTGGTTCTCCGGCCATATCCTGCCGGGGCACGAGCGGGTGCTGCACATGGGCTATCCCGAAATGCTCCGCCATGCCAGGGAGTGCATGGAAAAGAATGAGGGCATCCACAAGGAATACTCCCGCTCTATGGTTATCGCATGCGAGGCGGCTCTGGTGTACATCGGCCGGTACGCAGCCCTTGCAAAGAAAATGGCGGACGAGGCGACAGACCCCCTGTGCAAAAAGAACTTAACGCGCATGGCGGAGGCCTGCGACTGGCTGACAAAGGGCGCCCCGCGGAATTTCTATGAGGCCATTCAGCTTTTGTGGTTTGATCAGGAGATGCTGATGGCGGAAAACGTTCCCGCCTCCGAATCCCTGGGCCGCATGGACGTTTACCTTTACCCCTACTACGAAAAGGACAAGGCAGAGGGGAAGCTGACTTACAACGAGGCGAGCGAGCTGCTGGATGCCCTGTGGATCAAGTTCTCCGGAAACCTGCACTCCTATCAGGCCATCACCCTGTCCGGTCTGGGCCGGGACGGCAAGCTGGTGGACAACGACCTGACGTACCTCTGCATGCAGTCCACCCGGAAGCTGAAGTTTGACCAGCCTCTGCTGGACTTCCGCTATACGGACAACATGCCGAAAAAGCTGTGGAACGAGCTGGTGGCCCTGATCCTGACCGGCACCGGCTTCCCCGGTATTTTCTACGACCCCATCTGCATCGGGGCCAAGCTGCGGGCCGGCCTTTCCGAAGAGGACGCGAAGGATTATGCCATTATTGGCTGTGTGGAGACCGGCATTCCTGGCCGGGAGTACACCCCTACGGAGCTGGTGCATCTGAACTGGCCTAAAATGTTCGAACTGATGCTGAACCACGGCAAGGACCAGATGGGTCCCTGCACCTTCCCCCTGCAGGAGGACAAGGATCTGGACTCCATCCAGAGCTTTGAGGAATTTTACGACTGGTACAAACGCGAGATGGTGCACTATACCGACCTTTCCATCCGCTGCATCGAGCTGATCGAGACCACCATCCCCCACGCATGGCCCACACCTTTCCTGTCCCTGTTGATGGAGGGCTGCGTGGAAAAGGGCATGGATGTCACCGGCGGCGCGACGAAGTACAACAACACCGGCGTTTCCACCTGCGGCCTTGCCACGGCAGTGGACTCCCTCTCCGCCATCAAAAAGGTGGTGTTTGAGGATCATCTGGTCACCCTGTCCCAGCTGCGGGACGCCCTGAACGCGAACTTTGAGGGCTATGAAGAGCTGCAGAACGTGCTGCTGAACCATTGTCCCAAGTTCGGCAACGACGACGACGAGGCGGACGCCATGATGGCGGAACTGATCGCCTTGTATTCCCACACCATGGAGGCGCACACCACCCCACGGGGCGGCAAGTACCTTATGGGCCTTTACTCCGTGGAAGACCACGCCAAGGCCGGAATGCAGACGGCCGCCACGCCGGACGGGCGGAAGGCCGGTTCCTTCGAGTCCAACTCCATGGCCTCGGTGCAGGGCAAGGACGTAAACGGCCCCACGGCGCTGATCAATTCCGTGGTGAAGACCGACCTGTCCGCCGCCACCAACGGCATGGTGCTGGACCTGAAGTTCAGCCCCAGCTTCTTTGAAAATCCCCGCCATGTGGACGCCCTGCGCGCCCTGATCGACACCTATTTCCATGACGGCGGCATGGAGATCCAGTTCTCCGTTGTGTCCCGCGAGACCCTGCTGGCGGCCCAGCGGGAACCGGAAAAGTACCGCAATCTGGTGGTGCGTGTCTCCGGCTTCTCCGCCTATTTCCGCTCCCTGAACAAGACCACTCAGGATGAGATCATCGCCCGCACGGAGTACGACCGCATCTGATTTTAGCGTAGGAAGGAGCCGCGAAGAGTATGGCAAGCCCGCTGGTAAGCAATCTTCAGCGTTTTTCCGTGGATGATGGGCCGGGCATCCGCACGACGGCTTTTTTGAAGGGGTGCAACCTGCGCTGCCTGTGGTGCCACAATCCGGAGTGCATTCCGCCGTCCCCCTCTCTGCAGGTCACGGCGTCCTCCTGCACCTCCTGCGGACGGTGCGCATCGCGCTGCCCCAACGGGGTCCATGAGATCACGGCAGCGGGGGAGCATCTGATGCACCGGGAGAAATGCACCGCCTGCGGAGCGTGTGTGTACGCCTGCCTCAATACGGCGCTGACCCTGATCGGAACGGCGTACACACCCAAAGAGCTGGCAGACAAGCTGGAGCGGGACAAGAAGTACTTTGACACCTCCGGCGGCGGGGTGACCATTTCCGGCGGTGACCCCATGCTGTTCCCCGACTATACGGCGGCGGTGCTGCAGGAGCTGAAGGAGCACGGCATCCACACGGCGGTGGACACGGCGGGCTGCGTCCCCTGGGAGAATTTTGAACAGGTTCTCCCCTGGGCGGACCTGTTCCTCTACGACGTGAAGGCCTATTCCGAGGCGCTGCACAAAAAGCTGACGGGGGTATCCAACCGGCCCGTTCTGGACAATCTGCGCCGACTTTCCGAGGCCGGCGCGCGGATCTTCATCCGCACGCCGGTGATCCCGGGGTGCAACGATAATCTGGAGGAGCTGTGCGCCATTGCGGGGTTCCTGGCGGCACTTCCCACCCCGCCGGAGCTTGTACAGCTGCTGCCCTACCACAATTACGGGGTGGGGAAATATGAGACCCTGGGCCTTGCTTCCCCCCTGGAGAGCCATCCACCAGAAAAGGAATTTATGGAAAAAATACTTCAAATTTTTTTAAAAGAAAATTTGAATGCATCAATTTCCTGACTTGCGAAAAACAGACTTTTCCTGTATGATATATAACGATGTTATATTTTAATACAGGAAAAGGAGAGGATATTCATGCAGGTGGGCGCTAAACTGAAAAATCTACGTAAGCAGAAAAGCGTTACCCTGAAACAGATGGCCGAACGCACGGGATTGTCCATTGGTTATCTCAGCAACATTGAACGTGATCTGACCAGTCCGACGCTGGATCATATGGAAGCGATTACCAAAGCACTGAATACGCCTCTCGCGTCAGTGCTGGAAGCGCTTCCGCAGCATACGGTGGTGCGGAAGGAAGAGCGGGTGCTGATTTATGATATTCCCGAGCGGGCCAAGTGGGAGTACGTGGTGGATCCGTCCCGTTCCCTGACCGGGATCTGCACTACCCTGGCTCCTCACGGCGAGCCCATGACCAGCTGGGGTCACAATTTTGATGAGGTCGGCATTGTGGCGGAAGGCGAGGTCCTGATTACCATGGCGGGAAGCCAGTACCGCCTGCACGCGGGGGATGCCATCTTCGTCCCCCATAACACCGGGCATACGGCGGAGAACGATACGGACGAGGTCTGCATCTGCTACTGGGTGTCGCCCTCCAGCGATAAATAAAAAACGCGGGGAACCTCTGCTGCGGCAGGGGTTCCCGTTTCTTCGTACGAAAAGGCCGGGGAAGGAGACCGATATGACCGAACAAACAGACCGGCAGCTGACCCGGCGATTTTCCGTTCTGAACGGGGCGTTCTTCGCCTCGTATGCAGGTACCGCGTTCCTTTCCTACCTGCTGATGCAGAAGCAGATGAGCACGGCGCTCATCGGTGTGGTGGGGGCGCTGGTGGCGCTGGCCAGCGCCGCGGTGCAGCCCTTGTGGGGGTTGCTGTGCGATCGGTACTGCTGCCACCGGCTTTTTTACGTGCTGGGGGGCGTGCTGGCGCCGCTGATCTATTTTGCTATTGCGAAAAGCGGCAGCGTCCCGGTGCTTATCGTCTGCGCCCTGCTGTCCGGGTGCTTTATCCACTGTCTTCAGAACATGTCCAACGGCTGGGTGGCCGGGCTGAACCATCGGGAGGGCCGGAAGATCTCCTACAGCTCCTCCCGCGGGTGGGGCAGCCTTGCCTATGCTCTGGCGGCCATTCTGTTCGGGCAAGCGGTGCTGCGCTTCGGGGACTTTGCGGTGCCCGCCCTGATGGGGGTGTTCTGCGCGGCGACCATTGCGGCATCCTTTGCCATTCCCCGTATCCGGGCGGCAAAGGAGGAACAGGGCGGACAGGCGTCCCGTCCCAACCTGAAGGAGGGCCTTTCCATCCTGCTGCACCGGCGCAGCTATGTGGCCTTTGTGTTCTGCTGTTTTCTGGGGGTCTTCGCCCTGGCGGGCATCTCCACCTACTTCCCGGTGCTGCTGGCGGAGTTGGGGGGCAATTCCGGCCATGTGGGAATGGGGAACTTTGCTATGGCCTTTTCGGAGTCCGTTTTTATGATGCTCTTTGGTCGCCTGATCCGGAAAATCTCGTTCCGCCGGGTGTTTTCCTTCAGCCTGATCATGTTCGCGCTGGAGTGCGTGCTGGTGGGCATCTCCCCCAACAGTACTTGCACAGTGCTGGCATTGCTGACCCAGGGCCTCAGCTACGGACTGGTGGTGCCGTGCAGCCAGCACTACACCTTCGTACATATCGACCCGACCTATACCTCTACCGCCCAGCTGTTCAGCAGCGCCGTGGGCATGTCCGCCTCCATGGTGTTCGGCAATCTATTCGCTGGATTTTTGAGCGGATTTCTCCCCCTGCGGTGGGTGTTCCTGGTGCTGGGATTGTTCCCGCTGGCGGGGCTGGTGCTGTACCGCATCTCCCTGCACTGGGAGGAGCAGGACGCGGTAAAAGCGGAATAAAAAATCGCCTGCGGCCAAAAGGCCGCAGGCGATTTTTGTTTTCTTATGTGACGGGAACAGTCTCGCTTTTTTCCTCTTTGGGGAGAACCTTGACCCGGATCTCCAGCACGCGGCGGTGGGACACCTTGGTGACGGTGACGTCCAGCCCGTCGCTTTGGAAATGGTCCCCCGCCTCGGGGACACGGCCGATCTGCTCCATGACCCAGCCGGACACGGTGTTAGCGTCGCAGTCGCCCTTGATGCGGAACAGTTCGTAAAGATCATTGAGGTCCGCGCTGCAGGAGATGAGGTAGCTGCCGTCGGGCTGCTTCCGGAATTCCTCGATGACTTCGTCGTGCTCGTCCCAGATCTCACCCACCAGCTCTTCCATGATGTCTTCCATAGTGGCAAGCCCCTCCGTGCCGCCGTACTCGTCCACCACTACGACCATATGGGCTTTTTTCTTCTGTAAAATGCGCAGCAGCTCAGAAATTTTGGTGGTACAGGCGGTGTAAAGGACGCGGCCGATACAGGAGTGCCAATCGGTCTGCCCGCGGTAGCGCATGGCGTTGAAGTCCTTTTCATGGAGGACGCCGATGATGTCGTCAATGTCCTCATGATAGACGGGAAGGCGGGAATAGCCGGATTTGGCGAAGACCCGGGCGATCTCCTCCGGCGTATCGGTGTCCTCAATGGCGATGATGTCCACCCGGGGGGTGAGGATCTCCTGCACCTCCATGTCGGAAAATTCGATGGCGGAGCGGATCAGCTCGCTTTCGTGCTGGTCCAGGCCACCTTCGCTTTCCGCCTGGTCCACAATGGTGACCAGCTCTTCCTCTGTGATGCCGCCGTCCGAGGATTTGCGGAAAAGGCGGGAGAGCAGCTTCTTCCAATGGGCGAAGAGGAAGTTGACTGGCGTCAGGATGGTGCAGAGGGCCAGCATGATGGGCG
>CAKUEI010000023.1 GCA_934646175.1 uncultured Oscillospiraceae bacterium | reverse complement strand
GTATAATACCAGAGCATTACGCATGGGATATGGACAGGGCTCCGGTGCTTTCCCGGGAAATTCCAGAAAAGCGGAGCGGCCTGGATGAGATTCCCAGAGGTAATAACAATTAAAGGAGGAAACAAAATCATGGCAGTCGTATCTATGAAACAGCTTCTGGAGGCAGGTGTGCACTTTGGTCACCAGACCCGCCGCTGGAACCCCAAAATGGCAGCTTACATCTTCACCGAGCGCAATGGTATCTACATCATTGACCTGCAGAAGACCGTGAAGAAGCTGGAAGAGGCTTATAACTTTGTGCGTGATCTGGGCGCAAACGGCGGCACCATCCTGTTTGTCGGCACCAAGAAGCAGGCTCAGGAAGCTATTAAGGAAGAGGCCGAGCGCGTCGGCATGTACTATGTGAACGCCCGTTGGCTGGGCGGCATGCTGACCAACTTCAAGACCATGCGCGGCCGCATCGACCGTCTGAACCAGCTGAAGAAGATGCAGGAAGACGGCACCTTCGATATGCTGCCCAAGAAGGAAGTCATGAAGCACCTGGGCGAGATCGCAAAGCTCGAGAAGTATCTGGGCGGCGTGGTCGAGATGAAGAAGCTCCCCGGTGCCCTGTTCGTCGTTGACCCCCGCAAGGAGCGCAACGCCATCAACGAGGCCCGCAAGCTGAACATCCCCATTGTGGCCATTGTCGACACCAACTGCGATCCCGATGAGATCGATTATGTGATCCCCGGCAACGATGACGCCATCCGCGCCATCAAGCTGATCTCTTCCGTGATGGCCAACGCCATTCAGGAAGGCCGTCAGGGTCTGGACGCTGCCCCCGCTGAGGCCGCTGAAGAGACCGCGAAGGCTGAGTAATCAATAAAAAACGGATGAGGCGTCCACCCGCGGGGGCGGGCGCCTCTCTCTGAATATGACAGGAGGAAATGAATCATGGCATTTACTGCAAAAGACGTGCAGAAGCTGCGCGAAATGACTGGCGTTGGTATGATGGACTGCAAAAAGGCGCTGACCGAGACTGACGGCGATATGGACAAGGCCATTGAATTCCTGCGTGAAAAGGGCCTGGCTGCTGCCGCCAAGAAGGCGAGCAAGGTGGCTGCCGAGGGCGCTTCCTATGCGATCGTGAATGAGAACGGTGTGGGCGTCGTGGTGGAAGTCAACGCTCAGACTGACTTCGTGGCCAAGAACGAAGTGTTCCAGAACTATGTGAAGGACGTTGCCGGCGTGATCGCCGAGCAGGACCCTACCGATGTGGAGACTCTGATGGCCCTCACGTATCCCGGCACTGACCGCACCGTGCAGGAGGTCCAGAACGATAAGGTCCTGTCCATCGGCGAGAACATTCATGTCCGCCGCTTCGTGCGCTATGCCGACGGCGTGAATGTCCCCTACATCCACATGGGCGGTAAGATCGGCGTTCTGGTGAATATGGAAGTCAGCGACGACCTGAAGGGCAACGCCGCTGTGGTGGAGCTGGGTAAGGACGTGGCCATGCAGATCGCCGCCATGAACCCCGCTTACCTCGACAAGTCCGACGTGGATCAGAGCACCCTGGACAAGGAGAAGGATATCCTGATGATCCAGGCCAAGGAGGATCCCAAGAACGCCAACAAGCCTGAGAACATCATCGAGAAGATGGTTCTGGGCCGCATCGGCAAGTACTACGAGGAGAACTGCCTGCTGCAGCAGGCCTTCGTGAAGGAGAACAAGGTCTCCGTCGAGAAGCACGTGGAAGCCGTTGCAAAGCAGCTGGGCGGAACCATCACCGTCAAGGCGTTCACCCGCTTTGCCACTGGCGAGGGCATTGAGAAGAAAGAGGACGACTTCGCCGCTGAAGTCGCCAGCATGATCAAGTAAGGTTTTTTGATCGGAATCAAATCGAGGGACGGTTCATCTCAGGACCGTTCCTCGATTTTTAACAGCCTGAAAGGAGCGGAAATCATTGGCAAAGTCAGAGAAGAGGAGAGAGGGACGCCCCATTGTGGGCTGGCTTGCCCTGCTTCTGGCGCCGCTGATCGGCTTTTACATGGTGGAGGTGCTGAACTATAACGATCCGATCCGGGACCTCACCCTTTTGCAGGTGATCCTGAATCTGGTCTGGTATTACCTGATCACCGGGGGCCTTTACCTGCTGATCGGCCGCAGAAAGCTGAGCGCCGGGGCGGCTCTGACCGTGTTCTGGATCCTCGGCATGGCAAACCGGTATGTGATCTCCTTCCGCGGCAGAACGATCTTCCCGGCGGACTTTCTCACCCTGGGAACCGCGCTGAACGTGGCCGGGGACTACAGCTACGCCATGAACAGTACCCAAATCGCGGCGACCATCGTCTGGGCTGCATGTCTGGTGGTGCTGGCAGTGCTGCCCCACGAGCACGGCCGCAAAAAGCCAAGGCTTCAGGTGTTGCTGCCGCTGGCTGCGGCTGCGGCAGTCTACCTCTTTGTGTTTTTTTGCACGGGCTTTCTTTCGGAGATCGGCATCAGCCCCTCCATGTGGACCACCCGGGGCAATGGCTTTTTTCTCAATTTCTCCGTCTGCCTGCGGTATAGTCGGATGGAGAAGCCGGAGGGCTACGCCGCGGATGTGCTGGACCAAATTGCAGATGAGCTTCCGGAGGACGACGGGGAAGAGGACGTGATCCGCCCCACCAACCTGATCGTGGTGATGAACGAGTCTTTGTCCGACTTTTCCGTGCTGGACGGAGTCACCACCAACGAGGACACCATGCCCTTCTACCATTCTCTGACCAAGAATACCATAAAAGGGTATGCCTATTCCTCCGTTTTTGGCGGGACAACGGCCAACTCCGAGTATGAATTCCTCACGGGCAACACCACGGCCTTTCTGCCCGCCGGCACCGTACCTTATCACCTGTATGTGAAAGAAGGCGCCGACTCACTGGTCGGGCAGATGAAGGCACTGGGGTACCGCGCGGTGGCCATGCACCCCTATTACCGCTCCGGCTGGAACCGGGTGGCGGTCTATCGGGATTTCGGCTTTGACGAGTCCTACTTCGTGGATGATTTTCAGGATACCGATCTGATCCGGGGCTACGTCAGTGACCGGAGCAACTATGAAAACGTGATCCGCATGGTGGAGGAGAAGGAGAAGGGCGAACCGCTGTTCCTCCTGAACGTGACCATGCAGAACCACAGCGGTTATGACCGGCCCTGGACAGGTCTGGAAAAGACCGTGTGGCTTACCGGGGAGATGGAAGGGAAGTACGACACCGTGGATCAGTACCTTTCCCTGGTGCGGGAGAGCGATTCGGCTCTTCAGTATCTGCTGGAGTATTTTGAGAATTGCGAAGAGCCGACCATGATCGTTCTCTTCGGCGACCATCAGCCCCAGGTGGCAAGTGCCTTTTACCGCGAGGTGCTGGGGGGCAGCGCGGACGAGGTGGACGCCTCGGTGCTGCAGCAGCGGCAGATGGTGCCCTATCTCATCTGGACCAATTATGACACCGGCCACAACGGGGAGGGGGAGAATATTTCCCTGAACTATCTGGCAGCCCTTACGGCCAAGGAAGCCGGGATCCCCCTGACTGATTATCAGCGATTCCTGCTGCAGGGGATGGAGGCGCTGCCGGTGGTGAACAGCGTAGGGTACATCGACGCTGCCGGGAAGAGCACGGCAGACGAAGCGCAGCTGACCGAAGGGGCAAAGCAGTTCCTGTCCCGTTACCGTATGGCAGTGTATAACAATCTGTTTGACAGCAGAAACCGGAAAGCGGCCTTTTTTGCCCCCATCGGAAGATGAAAGAAATCTGTGAACTTTTTGATTACCCCCTATGCAAAAGGGGAGAATTATATTAAAATAGAGAGCAGAATGTGTTTTTATATTTCCTGAATAAGAGGAGTTGTTTTACCATGGCAGAGCCCCATTATAAACGTGTGCTGCTGAAGATCAGCGGCGAGGCCCTGGCCGGCGATGCGTCGCGTGGCCTTGATTTTCAGGTGATCGGAAAGGTTTGCGATGTGATCAAAAAATGCACCGAGGCCGGTGTGCAGATCGGCATCGTAGTAGGCGGCGGCAATTTCTGGCGCGGCGTGAAGGACGGCGCCGGAAAGATGGAGCGCACCCGCGCCGATCATATGGGTATGCTGGCCACCACGCTGAATGCGCTGGCACTGGCCGATATGCTGGAACAGCGGGGCGTAGACGTCCGCGTTCAAACGGCCATTGAAATGCGCGCCATTGCAGAGCCGTACATCCGTTCCCGGGCCATCCGCCATCTGGATAAGGGCCGCGTGGTGATCTTCGGCTGCGGCACGGGCAACCCGTTCTTCTCCACCGACACGGCAGCCGTCCTGCGCGCTGCCGAGGTGGACGCGGACGTGATCCTGCTTGCCAAGAACATTGACGGCGTCTATTCCGCGGACCCCAACGTGGACCCCAGCGCCGTCAAGTACGACTCCATCAGCTATGACGATATTCTGGCCCAGCATCTGCAGGTGATGGACTCTACGGCCACATCCCTGTCCATGGATAATAAGATCCCCGTGCTGCTGTTTGCGCTGAAAGACCCGGAGAATATCTATCGGGTGGTCATGGGCGAAAAAATCGGAACAATCGTAAAGGAGGAGCAGTAATATGAACGCGGTAAATCAGGAATTTGATGCAAAGATGATGAAGACCATCGAAGTGGTCAAGAACGACTTCGGCAGTGTCCGTGCCGGCCGCGCCAACGCCGCCGTGCTGGACCGGATCATGGTGGAGTATTACGGCACCCCGACCCCCATCAACCAGGTGGCCAGCATTTCCTCTCCCGATCCCCGCAGCCTGATGATCCAGCCCTGGGATAACTCCCTTCTGCGCGAGATCGAGAAGGCCATCCAGACCTCTGACCTGGGCATCAACCCCCAGAATGACGGCAAGGTCATCCGCCTGCTGTTCCCCCAGCTGACGGAGGAGCGCCGCAAGGAGCTGACTAAGCAGGTGAAGAAGTATGCGGAAAACGGCAAGGTCGCCATCCGCAACGTCCGCCGTGAGGCCATGGATAAGTTCAAGACTATGAAGAAGAACAGCGAGATCACCGAGGACGAGCAGAAGGAATACGAGAAAGAACTGCAGGACCTGACAGATAAGCGCTGCAAGGAGATCGACGCGCTGGCCGCCGCGAAAGAGACGGAGCTGATGGCGGTCTGATGGCACTTTTTCGGAAAAAGGAAAGCGATGAGGCGCTGCCGCAGGTGGACTTTGACCACTTGCCCCGCCACATTGCGATCATTATGGACGGGAACGGCCGCTGGGCAAAAAAGCGCGGCCTTCCGCGCACGGCGGGCCATGCCGCCGGGGCGGAGACCTTCCGCACCATTGCCAACTTCAGCAAGGAGATCGGCATTCAGTACCTGACAGTCTATGCCTTTTCCACCGAGAACTGGAAGCGCCCGCAGGACGAGGTGAACACCATTATGAGCCTCCTGCAGCGCTATTTGAAAGAGGCGCTGGTCACCACGGCCCGGGACCATATCCGCATGGACTTTTTCGGCGATCTGGACCAGCTTTCCCCCGAGATGAAGGCCTTGTGCCTGGAAGTGCGGGAAAGCTCGAAGCAGTATGACGGCGTTCAGGTGAACATCTGTCTGAATTACGGCGGGCGGGACGAGATCCTCCGCGCCGCACAGGCCTTCGCTGCGAACTGCGCGGAAGGGAAGGCCGCACCGGAGGAGTTGACGGCGGAGAAGCTGTCCTCCTATCTCGATTCCCGCGGGGTGCCGGATCCCGACCTGGTCATCCGGCCCAGCGGGGAAGTGCGCATCTCGAACTTCCAGATGTGGCAGTCGGCCTATGCTGAATTCTATTTTTGTGATACTCTTTGGCCCGATTTTTCCAAAGAGGAACTCCTGCGCGCCATTTCTGTCTACCAGAGCCGGTCACGCAGATTTGGAGGTGTCTGACCCTTGTTTAAGCGGATTATGGTTGCGGTGATTTTCATTCCGCTGCTGCTGGTCATCATCTTTGTTGCGCCGCCTATCGCACTGCCGATCACCATCTCGGCCCTGTCTGCGATCGCCATTCACGAGATCCTTTGGTCCACAGGATGTGTAAAGCATTTTCGCATTTCAATCTACTCCACCGTTCTGGGTGCGCTGATCCCGTTCTGGTTTTATCTGGGCGGGCAGTCCATCCACGCCTTCCGCGGCATTTTCGTCTATGTGGTGCTGCTGTTCTGCGAGGCCATCGCCAGCCGGAAGCAGGTCACACTGGAGAAAATGGGAAGCGCCTTTTTCGTCAGCATCATGATCCCCACCTGTCTTTCCTCCTTCATCCGCATCATCGGGATGGAGCACGGCTATTTTTACGTGCTGATCCCCTTTGTGGCGGCATTTACCAGCGACGCCTTCGCGCTGTTTGCTGGAATGCTGTTCGGAAAGCACAAGCTGGCCCCCGATCTTTCCCCTAAGAAGACGGTGGAAGGCGCGGTGGGCGGACTGGTGGGCTCCGTGGTGTGCGTGCTCATTTACGCCGTGGTGGTGCGCCTTATCTGGAAGGTGAGCCCCAATTATCTGGTGTTTACCCTTTACGGCATCGTGGCAAGCATTCTCTCCCAGCTGGGCGACCTTTCGTTCTCTTACATCAAACGTGAGTACGGGATTAAAGACTATGGCAATATCCTTCCCGGTCACGGCGGTGTGCTGGACCGCTTCGACAGCGTGATTTTCTGCGCGCCCATGACCGAGATTTTGCTCATGCTGTTTCCGTTTTTCAAATTCTGAAAGGGAGGGTGTTGCATTTTGCAGCGCTGCATCTCACTTTTGGGCTCAACCGGTTCAATCGGGCGGCAATCGCTGGAAGTGATTGCCGCCTGCGGTTTCCGTGTTGCCGCCCTTACCATGAACCGGAGCGTCGCCCTTGCAGAGGAGCAGGCCCGCCGGTTCCGGCCGAAGCTGCTCTGTGCCTGCGAGGAGACGGCCGCCGCCGATTTGCGTGCTCGCCTTGCCGACACCGATATCAAGGTGCTGGGTGGGGAAGAGAGCTTGCAGGAGGCAGCGACGTTGGAGGAAGCGGACACCGTTCTCACCGGCGTGGTGGGGATGGTGGGGCTGAAGCCCACGCTGGCGGCCATTCATGCGGGAAAACGCATTGCCCTTGCTAACAAAGAGACACTGGTGTGCGCCGGCGAGCTGGTCATGGCGGAAGCGGCGCGCTGCGGGGCGGAGATCGTCCCCGTGGACTCCGAGCATTCCGCCATTTTTCAGTGTTTGCAGGGGAACCGGGATCACGGTGCTGTAAAGCGCCTCATCCTGACAGCGTCCGGCGGGCCGTTCTTCGGAAAAAGCAGGGAAGAGCTCCGGCATGTCACGAAAGAGCAGGCGCTGAAGCACCCCAACTGGAGCATGGGCGCCAAGATCACCATTGACAGCGCCACCTTGATGAATAAGGGATTGGAGTTCATCGAGGCCATGCGTCTTTATGGGATGCCGGCAGAAAAAGTGTCCATTGTGGTTCACCGGGAAAGCATCGTACACTCGCTGGTAGAATACTGTGATCATGCGGTGCTTGCTCAACTGGGCGCGCCGGATATGCGCCTGCCCATTCAGTATGCGCTGACTTGGCCCATGCGGACCGAGGGCGTGGCTGCGCCGCTGGACCTTCTGCACTGTCCGCCGCTCACCTTTGCTGAGCCGGACATGGAGGCGTTCCCCTGCCTCCCGCTGGCCATCCGGACGGCGAAGCAGGGCGGGACCGCCTGTGCGGCCCTGAACGGCGCCAATGAGGCCGCCGTTATGCTGTTTCTGGAAGATAAGATCGGATTTCTGGATATCCCCCACTTGGTGGAACAGGCGGTTTCCTGCGCGCAGCAGAAGCAGGAGTACACGCTGGAGGATGTTCTTGCAGCGGACCGGGCCGCCCGGGAAGCGGTGTGGCGCGCCGTGTGATCAAGGAGGAGTAGAATGATCGGATATATTGTCCTTGCGATCGTCATGTTTGGCATTCTGGTGGGTGTCCATGAATTCGGGCACTTTCTTACGGCTAAGCTCTGCGGTGTGCAGGTCAATGAATTTTCCATCGGCATGGGCCCCGCTCTATGGAAAAAACAGAAAGGGGAAACCCTTTACTCTATGCGCCTGCTCCCGGTTGGGGGCTATTGCGCCATGGAGGGAGAGGATGAAGCGTCCCAGAATCCCAGAGCTTTCGGTGCGCAGGCCGCGTGGAAAAAGGTGATCATTCTGGCGGCGGGCGCCTTTATGAATTTCCTCACCGGATTTCTGATCATCCTTATCCTGTTTGCGGGCAGCAAGGGATTTCAGACCACGCAGATCGCCGGATTTCTGAACGGCTTTCCGCTGGAGGGGGAGGAGTACCTCCTGCCCGGTGACCGTATCGTGAAGATCAACGGGGAGCGAATCTATCTCCGCAGCGATGTAGACACCTTTCTGGCCCTCAACCAGGGGGACACCGTGGACCTGGTGATCGAGCGAAATGGCGCAAAGCTGGAGCGGAATGACCTTCCGCTGCAGAAGAGAACCTATGTGATTGACGGCCAGTCGCTGGAACGCTACGGCATCACCTTTACTTCGGAGGAGGCTACGCCCTGGCGGGTCCTGCGGAACGCCTGGTATAATTCCATCGATTTTGTGCGTCTGGTGCGCATCAGTCTGGTGCAGTTGTTCAGCGGAGGTGCCAGCGTGCGGGATCTGTCCGGCCCCATCGGCATTGTGGGGGCCATGAGCGAAGTGGGTGCCCAGTCGCAGAATTTTGCGGCGGCTGTGCAGAATATCCTCTATTTCGTGTCCCTGATTGCTATCAATCTGGCGGTCATGAACCTGCTGCCGCTGCCGGCGCTGGACGGCGGGCGCATCTTTTTTGTGATCGTGAACGGGGTCGCCTGCCTGCTGTTCCGGAAGCGTATCCCGCCAAAATATGAAGGATATGTCCACTTTGCGGGACTGGTGTGTCTGCTGGGACTGATGGTGCTGGTGGCGTTTAACGATGTGCTGAAACTGTTTGGCAGGTGAGGAAAATGTCAAGACAAATCAAGGTCGGCTCCGTTCCGGTGGGCGGAGGCGCACCGGTGAGCATCCAGTCCATGACCAATACGCGCACGGACGACGTGGCGGCGACGGTGCGCCAGATCCGCGCACTGAAGGACGCGGGCTGCGAGATCGTGCGGGTGGCCGTCCCTGATGAAGCGGCCGCAAGAGCAATTCCGAAAATCAAGGAACAGATCGACCTTCCGCTGGTGGTGGACATTCATTTTGATTACCGTCTGGCCCTGCTCTGCATCGAGGGCGGCGCGGACAAGGTGCGCATCAACCCGGGCAACATCGGTGGGGAGGACCGGGTGAAGCAGGTGGTCAACGCCTGCCGCAGCCGGAATATCCCCATCCGCATCGGCGTGAACGGCGGCTCGCTGGAAAAGCCCCTGCGGGCGAAGTACGGCGGTGTCACGCCGGAGGCGCTGGTGGAGTCTGCCATGGGCCATGTGGCTCTGCTGGAAAAATTGGATTTTCATGACATCTGCATTTCTTTGAAATCTTCTTCCGTGCCGGTGACCATGGCGGCCTACCGCTTAATGGCCCAGCGGCGGGATTACCCCCTGCATCTGGGGGTCACCGAGGCGGGAACGCCGAAAATGGGCATTCTGAAGTCCGCGGTGGGCATCGGTGGTTTGCTGGCCGAGGGCATTGGCGACACCTTCCGCGTCACCCTGACGGCGGACCCGGTGGAAGAGATTGCAGCGGCGAAGGATATTCTGGAGGCGGCTGGGCTGCGGCATACGGGTCCGGAGCTGATTGCGTGTCCCACCTGCGGCCGCACACGGATCGACCTGATCCGGATGGCACAGGAGGTGGAGCAGCGGCTCCAGTATGTGGAAAAGCCCATCAAGGTGGCGGTGATGGGCTGTGTGGTCAACGGCCCGGGCGAGGCATCTGATGCGGATGTAGGCATCGCCGGGGGAGACGGAAAGGGCCTTTTGTTCCAAAAGGGCAAGGTGGTGGCCACTCTGCCGCAGGAGGAACTGGTGGACGGCCTGTTCTCCCTCATAGAGACCCTGTGACGGAAAGAGTAGCGGAGGCGTTTAAGCTCTATGGCAAACAGAAGAGAAGTCCCATTTGAAAAGGTGTTTTCCTCCTGTGCCTTGATGGCGGAGGGAAGAACGAAGGACTGGCTGGTGGAACGGGTGGTCGTTAATAAGGAAAGCCGATGCCTGAAGGTATCGGCTCTTTCGCCTGTGCAGCCGGAGCGGGAATTTCTGAGCCGATTGGAGCACGCCATCGCCGACGCCTATCATGTGGAACGGGCGGAGCTTTCCGTGACTGTGACCGGCGGCCCTGCAGTTTTTGAAAGACCGGCCTCTGCGGAGAAGACCGCCGTCATCCCGGAGCAGATCGACGACCCCTTTGCCCGCACCAAGGCGATCCGCACGGCAGCCCTGAAAAAAATCAAACCGGCGCCGGAGAGGTCGGAGAAGAAAAAGCCCTCTGGTGGAAAGGTGATCTTCGGCCGCGAGATCAGACAAAAACCGGTGCCCATGTCCGAGTTGGAACTGGATATGGGCACCGTCGTCGTGGAAGGCGATGTCTTTTCCATCGAGCATAAGGAGCTGAAAAAGAGGAAGGCATGGGTCATTGCCTTTGACATCACCGATTACAGCGGTTCCATCCGCGTCAGCAAATTCATGCCGGACGAAGAGGGCCTTCCCATTGTGGAAGGGATCAAGAAGGGGCAGCACCTCATCCTTCAGGGTCGGCTGAACTTGGACCGCTTTTACGGCGACATGGTGATCGAACCCACGGCCATTTCTATGGGGGAAAAGCAGAGCCGGATGGACACCGCAAAGGAAAAGCGGGTGGAACTGCACTTACATACCAACATGTCCGCTATGGATGCCTTGACGGCGGTGGGCTTCAAGACCGACTCGCCCGTGGGCATCGACAAAAACGTCATTAAACGGGCGGAGGCGTGGGGCCATCAGGCCATCGCCATTACGGACCACGGCGTGGCTCACGCGTTCCCCAATGCCAAACATTCCGCCAAGAAGATCAAGGTGCTTTTCGGCGTAGAGGCCTACTTTATCAACAATGTGGATGACCGGGTCGCCGTCCATGGCAATGTCAGTCAGCCTTTTGAGGATGAAATCGTCTGCTTTGACATCGAAACAACGGGCCTGAGCAAGAAATACGACACCATCATCGAGATCGGCGCGGTGGTGCTGAAAAACGGCGAGATCACGGAGGAATTCAACACCTTTGCGGACCCCAAGCGGATGCTGACCACTGAAATCACCCGCCTGACCGGCATTACGGACGATATGCTGGTGGGCGCTCCGCCCCTGGAAGAGGCACTGCGCGCTTTTCTGGACTTTGTGGGGGACCGGCCGCTGGCTGCCCACAACGCGGAGTTTGATATGGGCTTTATCGCCGCAGCTTGCCGGAAATTCCATTTTCCGTTCCGGAATTCCTCCGTTGACAGCCTGATTTTGGCACAAAATCTGCTGCCGGAGCTGAATAAGCATAAGCTGGACACGGTGGCGCAGTATCTGCACCTGCCGGCCTTTAACCACCACAGGGCCAGCGACGATGCGGCCACCGTGGCCTATATGCTGCCCCATTTCTTCCGCAGGCTGAAGGAAATGGGCCTGAGCAATCTGGACGAGATCAACGCCGTGATGCTGCATTTCCGGAAAGAGAGCGCGAAAAAGCTCGCACAGCAGTCAAAGCGGGGTCGCCGCGCCAAGCACCTGATCGTGCTGGCTAAAAACCAGCTGGGCCTGCGGAACCTCTACAAGCTGATCTCCCTTTCCCAGTTGGAGCATTTTAAGGGTGTCCCCATCATGCCTAAGTCCATCATCGACGAAAACCGGGAGGGTTTGATCATCGGCTCGGCCTGCGAAGCGGGGGAACTGTTCCAGGCGGTGATCGCCGGGAAGGAATGGGACGAATTAAAGCGTATCGCCTCCTGGTATGACTATCTGGAGATCCAGCCCATCTGCAATAACCTGTTCATGCTGCGGAAGGGCATGGTGCGCAGCGAGGAAGAGCTGCAGGACTATAACCGCACGATCGTGCACCTGGGTGAGGAGCTTGGGAAGCCCGTGTGCGCCACCGGCGACGTGCATTTCCTGGACCCGGAGGACGAGATCTACCGCCACATCCTCCTTGCCTCCAAGGGCTTCGAGGATGCGGACCAGCCGCTGCCCATCTACTTCAAGACGACGGACGAAATGCTGGAGGAATTCTCTTATCTGGGTAAGGAAAAGGCCTACGAGGTCGTGGTGAAGAACACCAACATGATCGCCGACTGGTGCGACAATATGGACCCGCTGCCCCAAGGCCTGTTTGCGCCTAAACTGGAGAATTCCGACGGGGAACTGAAGGAACTGGGATGGGGGAAAGCAAAACGCCTTTACGGAGAAGAACCACCCCAGATCGTGGTGGACCGCATCAATGCGGAGCTCAACGATATCATCAAGTGCAAATACGACGTGATTTATATGTCCGCCCAGAAGCTGGTGCAGGATTCCCTGGAGCACGGCTATCTGGTGGGCTCCCGAGGAAGCGTCGGCTCCTCGCTGGTGGCCTTCATGTCCGGCATTACGGAGGTAAACTCCCTGCCGGCTCACTACCGCTGCCCCAAGTGCAAGCATTCCGACTTTGAGTACGGTCCCGCTCACGGCTTCGGCTGCGGTGCCGATATGCCGGACGCGGTCTGCCCAGTGTGCGGAACGCCCTACGAAAAGGACGGCTTCAATATCCCCTTTGAGACGTTCCTGGGCTTCGGGGGCGACAAGGTGCCTGATATCGACCTGAACTTCTCCGGCGAGTACCAGTCCAGCGCCCATAAGTACACCTTTGAACTGTTCGGCCAGACCCACGTGTTCCGGGCCGGCACCATCGGTACGGTGAAGGACAAGATCGCTTACGGCTACGTCAAGCATTATCTGAGCGAGCGCGGCCTAACGGCCACCCGGGCGGAGGAGAACCGCCTTTCCTTGGGCTGCAGCGGCGTGAAGCGCACCACCGGCCAGCATCCAGGCGGCATGGTAGTCATTCCGCAGGACAAGGAGATTTACGATTTCTGCCCGGTGCAGCACCCGGCGGACGACCCGAACAGCGACATCATCACCACGCACTTTGAATACCACTCCATGGAGTCCAACCTCCTGAAGCTGGACATGCTGGGCCACGATGACCCCACCATGATCCGGATGCTGGAGGACCTCACAGGCATGGACGCCAAGACCATCAAACTGGACGACCCGGATACCATGTCCCTCTTCAAGTCCTCCAAGGCCCTTGGGTTTGAAAACGACAAGGTCCTCGGCCCCACGGGTGCCTGCGCCATTCCGGAATTCGGCACTACCTTCGTCCGCGGTATGCTGGTGGATACCCAGCCGGACCAGTTTGATATCCTCATCCGCTTGTCCGGCTTTTCCCACGGCACCGACGTGTGGCTGGGCAACGCAAAGGACCTGATCTTGTCCGAAACGGCCACCGTCGGACAGGCCATCGGCTGCCGCGACGATATTATGCTGTACCTCATCACCTGCGGCATGCCAGAAAAACGCGCCTTCAAGATCATGGAGGCGGTGCGAAAGGGAAGAGGGCTGCCGGAGGGCGCCGAACAGGAGATGAAGGATGCTGGTGTTCCGGACTGGTACATTGAATCCTGTAAGAAGATCAAGTACCTGTTTCCGAAGGCCCACGCTGTGGCCTACGTGATGATGGCCTTCCGCATTGCGTGGTTCAAGGTGCATCGCCCGCTGGCGTTTTACGCGGCCTATTTCTCCATCCGCGCCAAGGCTTTTGACGAGGCATTCATGTGCCGCGGCATGGAAGAGGTAAAGAAAAAAATGCGAGCCATTCAGGCGAAGGACAAGGAGGCCACCGCGGTGGAGCAGGATATGCTGACCACGCTGGAGGTCTGCTATGAGTTCTATCTGCGGGGCTTCCGCTTTGAGCAGATCGACCTTTATCAGTCGGATGCGAAGAACTTCCGGATCGACGAGGCAAACAAAAGCCTGATCCCGCCCTTTATGTCCGTGGCCGGACTGGGCGAGACCGCAGCTATCTCCCTTGCGGAGCAGCGGGAGGGGCGCAGCTTCATTTCCATCGAAGAGGTGGCGGCGGCCTGCCCCAAGGTGTCCAAGACTCATATTGAGCTTTTGAAGGCGGCGGGCGCCTTCGGCAATCTGCCGGATACCAGCCAGATCACCCTTTTCTGAGACAAAGCGCCTTGACAAAATGGACGGCGTGTAACATAATAATATGGTTATGTCCTTGAAAGGAGGCCGGAGGTTGAAAAAGAAAAAGAACGGACTGCGCGTTTTACTGATGGCCGGTATTATCGTTCTGGTTCTGGTCGTGTTCTATTTTGCCTTTGTGCATCTGATGCCCGGCTTCTTTGACGTGCTGAAACAGGGGGACGAAGGGGCGATAGAAGCATACCTGCACGAAAGCGCTGGTGTGGAGGGTATGATCTGTACCGCGCTTCTGCAGTTTTTGCAGGTGATCTCCATTGTGCTTCCCGGTATGCCCATCCAGTTTGCCGCCGGGATCGTGTACGGCGTCTGGCGCGGATTTTTGATCTGCCACCTTTCCTATATTGCATCCAACGTCTGCGTGTTCTGCGTGGCGCGCCACTTCAAAGAAGGCGTCACCGATCTGATCGCCATCGACAGCAAAAAGTCCAGCAAGCTGGACTTTATCAAGAATTCCAGCTGCCCCGGGTATATGACGGCGCTGGCCTGCCTGATCCCGGTGCTTCCCAACGGGATCGTGCCCTACGTTTCCTGTCAGACCGCCCTTACAGTGAAGGGCTTTACCGCGGCGGTCTGGTGCGGGAGCTTTCTGCCAATTCTGGCCATGTGTGCAGTGGGCAGCCGCGTCATTGCCGGCGAGTACATCATTGCGGTGTTGCTGTTCGTAATTTTCCTGGCGGCCGTGATCTTGCTGACTGTGTTCCATAAAAAGGTCATCAGCCTTCTGAAGGGAATCCAGGGGAAGATGAGCGGAAAAAAGGAAGAGAGCGCAAGCCGCTGAGTTCCATAAAAGTAAACAACGCGCCCGGTGGTATTTTCCGCCGGGCGCGTTTTTATTCCCGCAGGGTAAAAAGACTGTCCAGAAGCAGCCAGTTCTGCGGAAACGGCCGCATCAGGTTCCAGTAGCCCGTGCCGTAAAGGCCGTACTCCGTGATAAGCGCCAGCTTGGCGCGGATGCTGCGGGCGTCCTCAAACCAGACTTCATGCGCTGTGCCGTCCTCCGCCCGATATGAGAAATGGGGCGACTGCGCCGTCTCGTCATAGAGAATGGCGGCGTGATGCTGCCAGGCCAGCGCGACCGCCTGAACGGGGGAAAGGGAAACGGCACGGGTCTGCCCCTGGACGAAGGGGAGGGGCCAATCGTACCCGTAAGTGGGGATGCCGAGCCACAGCTTCTTTGGTTCTATTACCGAAACGGCATAGTCCACCACCCGGCGCACATTGGGCAGGGGAGCCACCGCCATGGGCGGGCCGTAGGTGTAGCCCCATTCGTACGTCATCATCAGCAGTTGATCCGCCGCGCGGCCAAGCAAGGTGTAATCGTGCCCTTCATAGAGAAGACCCGGCTGTGCAGCGGAGGTTTTGGGCGCCAGCGCCGTAATGACCGGTAAACCGAAGGGCGCAAGACGGCTGCGCAGCCGCGCGAGAAAGCGGGCGTACGGTTCCGCGTCAGTGGCGGGCAGGTACTCGAAGTCAACATCCAATCCGCCGTAGCCCTTTTCCAGCATCACGTCCTGAATGCGGTCGATCAGGGCGGCCTGGGCGCTGTCATTCTGCAAGAGAGCGTGGGCAAGCTCGGAGGAGAATCCACCACCTTCCGTCAGGGTGGACAAATGCATCAGCGCGCCGGTCCCCACAGTGTCCGCTGCCGCCAGCAGGCGCGCATCATCCAGTACGACTAGTTCGCCGTCCGGCCGGAACCCATAGGTGAACGGCGTCAGGGAACTAAGGAAGGGGAGAACCTGCCTGAGCAGCTGCGCGCCAATGTATGGATAGGCATATCCGTTGACAGACAAAAACGGCTTTTCGACCGGCTCACGAAGGAAAAGGATCAGCACCTGTCCGGGGTAAACGGTGGGCTCTCCGTTCAAGATAGGGTTTCTGCGGTAAAGCTGCCGGAGGGTCAGCCCGAACCGGGCGGCGACGGAAAACAGCGTGTCGCCCGGTCGGACCGTATAGGTCTCCAGCGGAAAGCGGATCACCAGAGCCTGCCCCGGAACCAACTGGTTTGGCTCCGGAATGCGGTTATCGGTCAGCAGAAAGGAGAGGGGAACCTGAAACTGCGCGGCAATTTTTTCGGTGGTGTCGCCCGGCCGGACGATGTAGATCTCCATGCCGCAGCACCTCAGACCAGGGTCACATAGTCCTGAAAAACGTATCCGATCAAGTGGTCAAACTGCACCAGATACCAGTTTTGCCACTGATTCAGGATCGTCAGCCGCGCGCCGTCCGCTGCCTGGGCCAGAATGGGCGCGTTTCGGTCGGGACGGCTGCGGATATTTAGGTGACCCCAGCCTATGTCCACTATGGCGGCCCGGGCGGGAACGGGGGTCAGGAAGGGAATGCCGAAATATTCCGTCAGGGAGAGCACCACGTTTTGGGCGATTAGCTCGATATTGTTTTTGATCCAGTTTGCGTCATTTACATTGTCGTGAAAAGCAAATTCGATGAAGACCGACGGCGCGCGCACTTGCCGCACCTCGCCGATAGCGGTGGTGGGCTCTGCACGGACCAGCTGAGGCTGGGGATAGATGGATCGTAGATTTTCCGCGACGATCTCGGCGGCACGCCTGCCCCGCTCCGAGCCGGGATAGTAGAAGACCACAGAGCCCTGTACCTGCCCGTAGCGGCCCTCCGGCGCGGCGTTGGAGTGAAGGGCCAGGTGAAGGTCATACTGCCCGGCATTGGACGCGCGGATGGAAGAGGCTGCGGTCATGTCCGGCGTATTGCGGACGTAGCGGATGCCAGACGAAGTGAGATAAGGCTCCATGGCATCGGCGATCTTATTCATGTATTCCTCTTCTGTACCGCCGTTCACAAACAGGTTCTTTTCCTGCGTGGACGGCGAGAGGTAGATGATGGGCATAGAGATTCCTCCTTTGCGGTATCCTATGCGCCGCCGGAGAAAAAGGAAACAGGCGCATCTCCATAGGAGATACGCCTGTAAAGCAGAAAGACTTAATCGAGATTGCGTTCCAAGGTATTCAGCTCGTCAGAGAGCGCGGAGGGGAGCTTATCGCCGAACTTCTGGTAGAATTCGCGGATGCCCTTTGTCTCTTCCTTCCAGAGGCTGCGATCCACAGTGAGCAGCTCCTTCAGCGTCTCCTCGGAAACGCTGGAACCTTCCAGATTGATGTCCTCGGGATAGGGGAGGTAGCCGATGGGGGAGCCCTGAGCGTCCGCCTCGTCGAAGCAGCGCTTCATGATCCATTCCAGCACACGCAGGTTATCACCGAAGCCCGGCCATAGGAAGTGCCCTTCCTCGTCCGTGCGGAACCAGTTGACGTTGAAGATCTTGGGCAGATGCTTCACCGAGTGGCCCATATCCAGCCAGTGCTGCCAGTAGTCGCCCATATGATAGCCGCAGAAGGGGAGCATAGCCATGGGGTCGCGGCGGACCACGCCCACGGCGCCGGCGGCGGCAGCTGTAGTCTCAGAGGCCATGATGGAGCCGACGAACACGCCGTGCTGCCAGCTGCGGGACTGATAGACCAGCGGCGCGGTCTTGGCGCGGCGCCCGCCGAAGATGATGGCGGACAGGGGGACACCGGTGGGACTTTCAAACTCAGGGGAGATGCAGGGGCAGTTCTTGGCGGGGGCGGTAAAGCGGCTGTTGGGGTGGGCGCCCTTTTCCGTTGAAGTCGTGCCGTCCCACGGTTCGCCCTTCCAGTTTTCCGCGTGCTTGGGCGGGTTTTTGTCCAGCCCCTCCCACCAGACGGTGTTGTCGTCCAGATTGTGGGCGACGTTGGTGAAGATGGTGCCTTTGCGGGTGGTGGCAAGGGCGTTGGGGTTGGACTTCTCGTTGGTGCCGGGGGCGACACCGAAGAAGCCGTATTCCGGATTCATGGCCCACAGTCGGCCATCTGCGCCGGGACGGATCCAGGCGATGTCGTCGCCCACGCACCAGACCTTCCAGCCGTCCTTCCGATAGCCCTCGGGGGGGATCAGCATGGCCAGATTGGTCTTGCCGCAGGCGGAGGGGAAGGCGGCGGAGAGATAGCGCACATCACCCTTGGGATTCTGAATGCCGAGGATCAGCATGTGCTCGGCCATCCAGCCCTCGTTCCGGCCCAGGAAGGAGGCGATGCGCAGAGCGAAGCACTTCTTGCCCAGCAGAACGTTGCCGCCGTAAGCGGAGTTGACAGACATGATGGTGTTGTCCTCGGGGAAGTGGACGATATAGCGGTTTTCCGCGTCCAGATCCGCCGTGGCGTGCAGACCCTTCACATAGTCGGCGGAATCGCCCAGCGCCTCCAGCACGGGAAGGCCCACCCGGGTCATAATGGCCATATTCAGCACCACGTAGATGGAATCGGTCAGCTCAATGCCGTATTTGGCAAAGGGAGAGCCGACCACGCCCATGGAATAGGGGATCACATACATAGTGCGCCCCTTCATGGAACCGGTGAAGAGCTTGTTCAGCTTTTCATACATCTCCTGGGGCGCCATCCAGTGATTGGTGGGGCCGGCATCCTCTTCCTTGCGGCAGCAGATGAAGGTGCGGTCCTCCACACGGGCCACATCATTGACCGCCGTGCGGTGCAGATAGCAACCGGGGAGCTTTTCCTGGTTGAGGCGGATCATCTCACCGGAAGCGACGGCTTCGTCCCGCAGCTGATCCAGCTGGGCCTCACTTCCGTCGATCCAGACGATCTGATCCGGCTGCGTCATGCTGGCCATTTTCTGGATCCATTCCAGAACGGCCTGATTCTTTGTGAAAGACAAACGGATTCCCTCCTTGAAATCAGTTTTGTTTCTGTAAAAATCTATCAACCATTGTATGGGAACGGTAAGGAAAATGCAAGATGCGTTTCATCATTCCATGAGAGATTGGATGATTCAGCGGAAAAGCAGGGCGATCTGATCGGATAATTGAGCAAACTGCGCAATGGACAGCCGCTCGCCGCGAATGTTTTCAGGCAGTCCGCAGGCCGCCAGTACCTCCGTGAGCTGCTGCTTGCTGAAAGGAAAAGCGGCGGCCAGACCGTTCACCAGAGTTTTCCGCCGCATGGCGAAGGAGGCCTTCACCACCCGGAAGAACATGGCTTCGTCCTGAACCGGCACCGGGGGCTGCTGCCGCGGCGTCATTCGCAGCACGGCGGAGGTCACCTTCGGCGCGGGGAGGAAGCAGGAGGGGGGGACCTCGAACAAAAGCTCGCAGTCGGCATGATACTGGCAGTAGATGGAGAAGGCGCCATAATCGGAGGAGCCCGGCTCGGCGCAGATCCGCTGGGCCACCTCCCGCTGGATCATCACGGTGATGCGGGCAAATTTCCCGCAGTCCAACAGAGCGGACAGGACTGGCGTCGTAATATTATATGGTAAATTGGCACAAACTACCGGCGTGAGGGAGGGAAAGGAGCAGGAGACCACCTCGTCAAGGTCCAGCTTCAGAATATCTCCCGGCAGAACGGAGACGTTGGGAAGCTCTCCCAAGGTCTCTTCCAGCACGGGGAGGAGGGAGCGGTCCAGCTCCACGGCCACCACCTTGCCCGCCCGGCGGGCCAGCTGCACGGTCAGGGGGCCGATGCCCGGCCCGATCTCCAGCACGCCGCAGCCCTCGTCCAGCATGGCGGCCTCTGCGATGTCCTGGGGGACCCAGCGCTCGATCAGAAAATTCTGCCCCATGGATTTGGAAAAGTGGAACCCATGGCGGCCAAGCAGTTCCTTAATGTCCTGAATGTTGCAAAGATCCACGACGGTGTCCTCCTTTGATGCTATGAAAAAAGCCAAGGACAAAGTCCTTGGCTTTTGGCGGAGAGAGAGGGATTCGAACCCTCGGTACGCTATCAACGCACACACGATTTCCAATCGTGCGCCTTCGACCACTCAGCCATCTCTCCAGATGGGCTGTCCCGAGTCGGACGAACAGCATCGTTTATTATAGCAGGAATTCTCATAAAGTCAATAGTTACTTTTGAATTTCAGGAAGATTTCTGAGAAAGTGCACAAGAGGGCAAGGGAATGACTGGTAATAATGACGCTTGAAAGTGGGTAGAATATAAGTTACAATGCGGTTACAAAAGTTACAACGTTGTTGTGCTTTTGTTATTTTTGTAAATCCCAAGAAAAAGGACGTGAGTATTATTTGTAGCAAGCGAATCGCTGCCCTGCTTCTCTGTGGGTTTGCGTCGCTGACTCTGGTAGGCGCATCAGTCAAATCAGAGGCGGTGAACGGACCGGAGACGGCGACTGCCAAACTGGCGGCCACGGACTCTCCGCTGCTGGCGGCAGAAGAGACAGTGGAAACGACGAGCGCCGAACCTTCTTTTGTCACGATCGATTCGGTCCCGATCCGTACGGATATGCACGAGCGTATGTACGGCGGGATCAGTTACGTTTCCCTGCGTGCGCTCTCCACTGCGATGGAGCCGGCGGCGGCAATTTCCGCCAGCGGCAGCACCGTGACGGTAAAGACGGAAAAGCTCACCCTGAAGGCTACGGCCGGCAAGCAGTATATCGAGGCCAACGGCCGGTATCTGTATGTTTCTGGCGGCGTCAAGAATGACGGTGGCATCATGCTGGTTCCCACCCGCACGATCGTGCAGGCGTTTGGCGGAAGCATGATCTGGAATTCCGCGGTCGGGAC